>NZ_JARHZJ010000092.1 GCF_029258205.1 Clostridium sp. | reverse complement strand
TTTGGATGAGGTGTTAAAGCTAGTTTCCCACTTTCTGTAACCCTAACATTTTCTTTTTCTAAACCAAAATTAGCCTTTATAAAATAATCTTCTAAACTTTCATCTTTTATAATTTTTAATAAACCTTCATCTAAATTCACCATTTTTCTCCTCCTGAACTTCTCCTATCTATACTAACCACTTATATTTAATCATTTATATTTAATCATTTATAATAAAACATCTACTTATGTATTATTTATGAACTAATCTATTTTTCTTAAAAATTATATTAATCAATAAAAATAATATATCACTAATTAATCACCTTAATTCTTATAGGAATTCTAGACTTTATTATAAATATATAAGAAAATTCTTATATAGTCAAAGGTTTATTTCATATTTTTCTTCTATTTTTTCAAAATTACTTTTGTTTTCTACAAATATCTAAAGATACTAAAAACATTTATTAATTAATATGATTTATTTCCAAAATTAAAAATCTTTTATTTTTATAATAGCCTTTCTCTTTTATTTTATAAATAAAAGCACTATAGCTTTTAACTATAGTGCCTTCTCAGAAAATTTTTCTTTAAGTTCTTTAAAACTATTAAATAATCTATATAATACTGGGTTTCTTTCATTCATTTCAAATTCAAAGCTAGTTTTTGCTAAACTTATTATAGGTCTCATAAGATTCATAGTATCATCATATCCTTGCTGAGTTCTTAATCTTTTTGCATCTATATCTAAATTTAATGTTCCATTTATCATACCATCATCTAAACTCTTAGGAACTATTTCTATTATCTGAGCATTTGGATAAAGACTTCTATCTACAGTTCCCTCTTTGGATAAATGTACTACAATAATTAAATCACAACCTTCTCCATAAACAGGTTGAATTGGTGTGTTATCTACCATTCCTCCATCTAAATATTTTTTACCATCTACCTCTGAACTATCATATATCAAAGGAAGTGATGCTGATGCCATTATTATCTCTCTTCCTACTTCTTCATCATAATCATTAATTCTAAAATATTTAACCTTACATTCTGGTAATTCTGTACATGCAGCATAGCAAATTTTCCCTGATTCTTTAACCTTATTTATATCTATAAATTTATTTACGACTTCATAAGCTCCATCTTTAGGAAAATCCCCATTTTCTAATCTATCTGACATATGTTTCTTTACAAAATTAATACTTTTTATCCCTAAGGCTAAAGCTACCCCTTTTTTTAACAAATCCATTTTAGTCATAGGAATTAATTTCTCCATTGTAACTTCATCCCATAAGGCTTGAGCATTTTCCATATCCCCTTGGGCAAATAGAGCAGCATTAAATGCACCAATAGAAGTTCCTGATATAACTTCTATATACTTGTCCAATTTCATTTCAACTAAAGCTTTCCAAACACCTAGTTCATATGCACCTTTTCCTCCTCCACCTGATAAAACTAATCCAACTCTCATAATATTTCCTCCATTCATTATTAAATGAATTGTTTTATACTAATAAGATATTCATTATATTATTTTACTACATTATACACAAAATTGATAATAAAATTATTATACAAATGGACTATGTGAGCTATCACATAGTCCATTTTATTATATTAAAAACTTAAGCAAAAATACTAATCCTAAAATAACAGTAGTTAAACTTATCTCTTTTCTTTTTCCAGTAAATAATTTTAATATTATATAAGATATAACACCAAAAACTATACCATCTGATATTGAATAAGCAAATGGCATCATGATTATTGTTAAAAATGCTGGTATAGCTTCTGTAAAATCATGTAAGTCTATTTCTCTTATTGGTTCTATCATAAATAATCCAACTAAAACTAAAGCTGATGCTGTAACAGCTGGAGTTATAACCCCAAATAATGGAGCAAAGAATAAAGCTAAGAAGAACATAAATGCAGTTGAAACTGCTGTCAATCCAGTTCTTCCTCCTTCTGCAACCCCTGAAGCACTTTCTACAAAAGTACTTACTGTGCTTGTTCCTAAACAAGCTCCTAGTGTTGTACCTATTGCATCAGAAAATAAAGCTTTTTTTATGTTAGGTACTTTTCCATCCTTATCTAACATTTTAGCCTTAGTTGCAACTCCAACCAAAGTTCCTATTGTATCAAACATATCCATAAATAATAATGTAAATAATGCTATTACCATATCTAAAGAGAATATATTGTGAAAATCGAACTTGAAGAAAGTAGGTGCTATTGAAGGTGGCATACTAATAATCTTACTTGGTAATGAAGTTATTCCCATAGGTATTCCTATTATTGCTGTAATAATCATACCAATAAATAACGCTCCCTTAACATTTTTAGCTATTAAAACACTTGTTATTAAAAGTCCTATTATTGCTAAAAGTCCTGATCCTGAAACTATATTTCCTAAAGAAACTATAGTTCCTCCATCTGTATGTACTACTATTCCTGCACCCTCTAATCCTATTAGAGCAATAAGTAATCCTATACCAACTGATATAGCATTTTTTATTCCTTTTGGTATTGAGTCTACTATTGCTTCACGGACATTAAATATAGTTAAAAGTATAAATATTATTCCTTCTAATAAAACAGCTGTTAGAGCAAATTCAAATGAATATCCCATTTGAATAACTATTGTATAAGCAAAAAATGCATTTAGTCCCATTCCTGGCGCTTGTGCAAATGGTAACTTAGCATAAAGCCCCATTATTAAAGTTGCTATTACTGCCGATAAAGCTGTTGCTGTAAATACAGCTCCTTGATCCATTCCTGCTGCTGATAATATTGATGGATTTACTATAAGTATATAAGCCATTGTCATAAAAGTAGTTAATCCAGCAATAAATTCTGTTTTTACATCAGTATTATTTTCTTTAAGCCTAAAGAACTTTTCCATAATCTCACTCTTTCTTTTATTTGTTTTTTCTAAATCACCTATAATATATTATCAGATTTTTTATATTTATCAATACTTTTGCGAATATTTTTGTCGAAAAAATGAAATTAATAAGTTATTTTGTAATACAAACCTAATAATTACGTATATTATAATAATTTTTCTTACTTATAATGCGTATAAAAACATATTTTTATAATTTAAATATATTTAATAAATACTTTTTTATTAAATATGCGAACTTTTCAAATATTATTTTTCACTTAATTTAACTAATTGTGCATCCTTCTACAAAATAATTTTGATTGTAATAAAATAAAGATAAGTCTATTAAATATAACTTATCTTTATTTCATAAAAACTATTAAATTATCCATTTTCTTCATTACTACATTACTACGCAAAAGGATTGTAAAATCTACTTCCATTGTTAAATGTAAACCATAATGATAAAACAAATATTGATATAACTACAATAATAGCTAAGTAATCACCCTTAGAAAATTTTCTTTCATTATACCAAGTTCTTTTTTTATTCTTTCCAAAAGCTCTAAGCTCCATTGCTGTACTTATATTTTCTATTCTATCTAAACTTGAAAAAATAAGTGGCATTAAAATAGATGACATATTTTTTATTCTTTTTCCTAACTTTTCTTTCTTTGACATATCAATTCCTCTAGCTTGTTGAGCAAAGGATATATCATGATATTCTCTTTGAATATCTGGTATGTATCTTAAAGCTATTGATACAGAATATGATATTTTATAACTTACACCTATCTTATTTAAAGATGCAGCAAACTCACTTGGATTTGTTGCAAGTATAAACAAAAGTGCCATAGGTATAACTGATAAATATTTTAATGTAACATTAAATTCATAAAATAATTGTTCCCATGTTAATGTGTATGGACCAATTATATGAAATATATCATGTCTTGTTCCATATATATTAACTCCTTCATAAGGTGAAAATATAAAAATAGCTAAATCATTTAAAAGTAAAAAGAATAATATAAAATAAACTATAAACGAAACTTCTTTAAACTCTATTTTTGATACTTTGAAAATAATCAAACTAAATATAAGCATCCCAATTAATATTCTTGTATCATATGTAAGCATGGCAGCTAAAGTCCAAAGTATAAAACAAATAAGTTTAGTTGCTCCTGTAAGTTTATCAATAGGAGAATCCTTTTTTATATATGTAAGCATTGCATCCACTAATTTCTTGCCTCCCTATCAAAGTCAATAAATTTACAAACAAAGTCCTTAGGGTCTTCAACCTTAAATTTTAAAGCTAAATCATATAATGAAGTTTCTTTTAAGCTTGCCTTTTCTATGACTTCTTTATCTGTAAGTATTTCTGCTGAAGTTGTATCAGCTATTTTCTTTCCATTTGAAATTACAATAGCCTTATCTGTATATTCAAGCATTAAATGCATATCGTGAGTTATTAAAATTATTGTAACTCCCTTTTTATTAAGTTTTAGAAGAAATTCCATTATTTCATTATAATGTTTATAATCTTGTCCTGCTGTTGGTTCATCAAGTATTATAACCTTAGGATTTAAAACTAATATTGAAGCTATAGTAACTCTTTTTTTCTGCCCAAAACTTAGTGCAGAAACTGGCCAGTTTCTATATGGATACAAACCACATGTTTTTAGAGTTTCATTTACTCTTTCTTTAACCTCTTTTTCATCAATTCCTCTAACTCTTAATCCTAATGCCACCTCATCAAAAATCATTGTTTTAGATATCATTTGATTTGGATTTTGAAGAACAACTCCTATTTCTTCTCCTCTTTCTTTAATAGTCTTTCCATCTAAGCTTTCTTCTTCAAATATTATATCTCCTTTTGATTGTTTAAAAAAGCCACATATAAGTTTAGATATAGTTGATTTACCAGCACCATTTTTTCCAACTACACTTACTATTTCTCCTCTATTGATTTTAAAATTAATATCATTTAATATATCTTTTTTCTTGTCATAAGAAAAATATACATTTTTAAATTCTAATAGGGTGTCATTTTCTCTTTCTTTCTTATTAAATTTTAAACTTTTATACCACTGTCTTAATTTCTCTCCATTATCACTAAGCTTTAACTTATTTATATGTTCAAGGTTCATTTCCTTATTTAATTCATATCCACTATATTTAAGTGCTGTTATGTATAAAGGTTCTCTTATTCCACACTCTTTTAATATATTAGAAGCTAAGATTTCATTCGGAGTTGTATCAGCAATAATTTCTCCTTCATTCATAAGTATTATTCTGTCTACATCACAATTTAAAACCTCTTCTAATCTATGTTCTATTATTATAACTGTCTTTTTTTCTTCCTTTTGTATTTTATCTATAAGCTCTATAGAAGCTTTTCCTGCTGCTGGATCTAAGCTTGCTAAAGGTTCATCAAAAAGAAGTATATCAACATCATCAACAATAGTTCCAGCTAAAGTTACTCTTTGCTTTTGTCCTCCTGAAAGACTATATGGCGCTAATTCCAATCTATTTTCTATATCAACTATCTTTGATACATAATTAACTTTTTTCTTCATTTCTTCTTGAGATACACAGTTATTTTCTAATTTAAAAGCTATATCCTCTGCTACTGTTAACCCTATAAATTGACTATCTGGATCTTGAAGTACAGTACCTACCATTTTAGATATTTCAAAAACACTTAAATCCTTTGTCTCTTTCCCCTCTATTTTAAGACTTCCTGAAATCTCAATATCTGTTGAAAATGGTATTAATCCATTTATACAGTTAGCTAATGTACTTTTTCCTGAACCTGAAGGACCAGCTATAAGCACTTTTTCTCCTTCATATATAGTTAAATTTATATTATTTAAAGTTGGCTTTGATTGAACTGTATAATGAGCAGTAAAATCTTTGAACTCTATTATTGCTTTTCTTTCCATGTCAATCTCCTTTACAAATAGTCATTTTTAAGGAATTGTATATATTATTTTTCAACTCTATATTTAAGTTTTATACATCCTTAAATTAAACTTCAAAAAAAGGTTGTCTGAAAATATATTTCCCACAACCTCATATACTTCTAATATTCTTTTCTTAAGCTACCTTTTGGTATCCTTGTCTTAGCATAGTTAGCTATTAAAATAGTTCCTAAAACTCCAACAGTAACCATATTAGAAATACCTCCTATTATCCCTTGTAGATAAACCTTATTTGCAGGTTCAGAGTAAATTAATATATCTAAAGTTGGCGCTACTAAAAACCAAGCTACCCCATTAGCAATTATTTGTATTAAATTAAATATAAATATTTGTTTGAATTTAAATATTCCTTGATTAATTTTTATAAATCTAGCTCCTAAACCAATTATTAATCCTACTATACCCGAAGCAAAAACCCAACTTATCCAAGGTGATCCAAAAAATACTATATCTTTTAAAGCATGTCCTATGAATCCTATTAAAAACCCAGCTAAAGGACCATATAATAATGCCATTAAGGCTAAAAATGCATATGCAGTTTCTATATTTGTGTTAGGAATTCCTGTAGGCAAAGAACCAAATCTACCTAATATCATAAAAACCGCTGAGCCAATACCTATAGCCACAATTGTTTTAATTGATAGTTTGTTTTTTTTCATTGTTCATCTCCATTTTAGAAAAATCTATCTCTAAATAATAAAATTCTTCTTTAATATCTATATTATAAACATAGTTTTACATAATTAACTATAAATATTATTAAAGTAATTGTCAATAACCTTAAATTCGCCCTTTAAATATTAACACTTTCTTAATTGCCATATTATGTAATAATATGTTAAATTTTATATAGATGTTTTTAAATTATGGAGGAAGATTTATGAAAAGACTATCATTATTATCACTTAGTTTAACTTTAACAGCTAGTTTATTTATAGGCTGTGGTAATAGTAATACTGAAAAAAGAGAGGCTAATATTCAAACTAATACACAGACAAGCTCTGAGTCATCAAGTGAAACACAAGCTGAACCAATAGCAAAAGATATTTCTATAGAAGAATCAAAAAAACTTATAGACGAAGGAGAAGTTACTCTAATCTTAGATGTTAGAAACGAAGATGAATTTGCTGAGGGACATTTAAAAAATGCTATTCAAATTCCAGTTGATAACCTTAAAGAAAGCTTAAGTGATATAGAAAAATTTAAAGATGAATTAGTTTTAGTTTACTGTAGAAGCGGAAAAAGAAGTGCTAAAGCTATGGATATTTTAAAAGAAAATGGTTTTAAAAATCTTATTCACATGAAAGATGGAATATCTAAATGGGATGGAGATATTGAAAAATAATCTTTTAATGATAAAGAGAAATACTTTTTAAGTATTTCTCTTTATTTTATAACCTCATTTATATTTATTTAATATCTTTTACTATCTTTTTTAAAGTTTTTAGTTCATAATAAGAAATACTCTAAAAAACTTTATTCATCATAAAGTATCATCATAGAATGAGATTTTATTTTAGGAATTTCATACTCACTTACTCTTTCTATAATTTTCTCATTTACAAAACAATTTTGTACTACAATATTCCAAATGCCATTACTTGATTTAGGTATAGAAGAAATTACATTGTAATCATTAATAGTAGTTCCATTATATATTACTACTATATTTTTCCACAAATCTTCATTAGCATTATTTTTATAGTGAGCTATAATCACTCCACTAGTGTCATTATTTTCATGAAAATAAACATCTAAATTTTTTCTTATATATTCTGAATCTTTCATTCTAAAAGCACTGTGATTTTTTCTTAATATTATTAAGTTTTTATAATACTTAAAAACTTCAATATACCTTTCTTTATCTGACCAATTTAAAGCATTTATACTATCTGAACTTTTATAACTATTATGATCTCCATACTTCGATCTTAAAAATTCAGCTCCAGATTGTATGAAGGGAATTCCTTGAGAAGTAAATAATATACCAGCTCCAAGCAAGTCTTCCCTAACATAAAAGTTATCTAATAGTTTTTTTTCATTTAAACCTCTATAGTACTCTTTTTCCATACTATGATTTTGGCTTTTTACTATTTGATCCCATAGAGTATAGTTATCATGTGCTTCTAAATAATTTATACTTTCCATAGGTTTATAGGTTATTGAATTTATTGAACCTTTAATTCCTTCTATTATTTGCCAAGCTTTATTTTTATTATGCTGCTCTCCATTTATAAATCCATTAGATGGATCATTATTTCCCCTTAGAGCATTTCTAAACTCATCATTAAATATGGAAAATCCAAGACCTTTTTGACTTCCCTTGCAAGTTCCATTGTTTAAAGGAGAGTTTCCACCTTTCCAAGGCTCACCATAAATAAGTATTTTTTCATCACTCTCTTCACTTATTTTCACTATCTCTTTCATGGTATCTAAATCTATAAGCTCCATTAGGTCAAATCTTAATCCATCTATATTATAATTTTTAATCCAATTTAATATGGAATCCATAATAAACTTCCTAACCATAGGCTTTTCAGAAGCCATTTCATTTCCACAGCCAGATCCATTTGTATATTCCCCTAATTTATCACTTCTAAAGTAATATCCAGGAACAATATTATCCATGTTGTAAGTTTCATACATATGATTATAAACCATATCTAATACAACTCTTATTCCATTATCGTGAAACTTTTTTATCATTTCTCTAAATTCTATTATTCTTATTGAAGGTGTATATGGATCAGTTGAATAACTTCCTTCTATTGCATTAAAATTTTTAGGATCATATCCCCAATTTCTATTATTTTCATCCTTAGTTATTTCTTCATTAACAGAAGCAAAATCAAAGACTGGAAGTAAGTGAACATGGGTTATACCTAATTCTATTAAATGATCTAATCCTGTTTTAACTTTATTTCCATTTTCTTTATTAATATAGAACGTTCCCTCTTCAACTGCCCCTAAAAATTTTCCTCTTAATCTTTCATCAACTCCTGAGTTTTCATTTATTGTAAAATCTCTAATATGCATCTCATAAATTATTGAGTCTTCTTTATTTATTAGCTTAGGCTTATTATATTTATTCCATCCTTCAGGTACACACTCTTTACTAAATAAATCTACTAAAGCTCCCTTTTCTCCATTTACTCCTACAGCAACAGCATATGGATCTACCGCATATGTTATCTTGTTTACATGTTTCCTTTCTACACTTAACTCATTAAAATATAATCTGTATAAATAATATTTCCCCTCATTTTCTTTCCTTGGTATTCTAATTAAATGAGTACCATTTTCTTTTTCCCTATTCATATCATATTTTCTTATAGGGCTTTCCTTTAGGCATTTATAATCATCATATATTAATAGTTCTACTTTTTTAGCAGTAGGTGACCACAATCTTAAACTTATATTTTCTTCACTAAATATTACTCCTAAATCATTTCCTCCATAATAATAATCATTTAAGTAATCCCTTACTATTACTTTACAACTTGAAAACATACTAGAAGCTCTTATTTCTATCAAATCTGATGGATCTATATCACTTGGAATATTAGTGATTAAAACTTCTTTTTCATTTTCTCTAACTATAATAGAAGCATCATTAGCCTTTATCCCATTTATATACATTCCATACTTAATTCCAATTAAAGACTTATGAGAAAGATATGCTTTTATAGTATTTTTATGATCCATTAATGCAACTTGTATCTTAGGTATAGTTTCTTCTATGACAGCTTTTAAAGAAGTTAATATCTTATTATTTTCATATATATAAAATAAATCCCTATCTTCCTTATTTAAATTAAAAGTATATGTCTGCTCATTCCAATCATTTACCCAGTTACATCCCCAAGTTCTCTTTCTTACTATGAACTTATCTTCGTCTACAAAAGTTCCTAAACCAAAATCTGTTTTAATATTTAAATCAAATTCTTTTCCTAAGCTATTTTCTCCAAAGCCCCAAATATTCCAACTGAAATTTTCTCCATAATACAATCCGTCATCCTTTAAAAATTGTACAAAAACTCCCTTTTCCTCTTCTTCTATAACTTCAATTTCCTTATAAGCTATCATATCACTTAAAGAATCATAGGCCTTTACTAAAATTTTAGTACCAACATCTACTTCTTCATTAATTTTTAAAAACCCATTTTCTAAAGTTACTCCTTTTAAAAAGTTTTCTATAGAAAGAATATCCTCTTCAATTATTATATTTCCATAAAATGAGTTTTTAACAGCTACTAATTCAACTGGATATCCTCTAGAAATAAAATTTCTTGAAGTTTTTATTCCTAAAGATTCTTCAAAAGGCTCCCAAAAAAAATAAAAATCATTTTTTTCTTCATTTAAATTATCTACATATATCTCTTTTCCATCTAAAGTAATAATTATATATCCATACTTATATTCTCCCTTTTTTAGCCCACAAGGAAATGTTATATCTTTAATCATTTTTACTCTATCATCATTAGTATCTAAGTACCAAGTAAGCTTAAAATTTTCACTTTTTTCCCAATTATTAAAATCTCCAACTAAATAAGCCTCAACTGCTTCCTTGTAGTATAAGGTTGCTCTTATTGTATTAGTTAAGGGACTAATCTCTATGTAGTATTCATTATCATCATAACAAACAAGTTTTCTTTTTACAGAATCAAACATATAAAAATGCTCCTCTATTAATTATTTATGTAATAAAAGCCACTATTTATCAAAATTTAATTTGTTTTCCTTCTAAAAATAAATTAAAGCTTAATAAAGTCTCATATTTAGATACTTTTGGTCTTTTCCTTTGTTTTCCCTATTTTCTCGATAACGTTACCATCTTTTCTTAAACTTAAGTTTTTTTACAATTTTTCTTCTATTTAACTACAATAGTTAACCTCTTAATTTATAAAAAACCATTACAAATTTTATAAATATAATTTTTCTTTAATTGTACCATTTTAGTAATTAAATTACAATTAATTACTAAAATGCCTTATTTATACTTTACTCAATATCAATTCTCTATCTTTTATTTTAAAGTTTCCATTACTATAAAAAATAACTTTACTTTGCATTATACCTATAACATCCACTAGTACTACTCCTATAATATTTTGACGTATTAAAAAATCATATTTATTACTTCCCAATTCCTTTATTTCATAATAATTGTTAATATCAGAAATACCAGGATTAATTTTTAATTTTACATTTCCACTTTCATCATATATTAAATTTAAGTAAGATTTATCCTTTGAAGAAATATCTATAATATATTTTTCTTTTGTTCCATATAATATCTCCACTTTATAATTTGATAAATATCTTATAATAGCTTTATTCTTATCAATTATTTCCCACTGATTAGTTATTTCTTTTATTTCTCCCTTGTCATATTCATATAATAATAAAATAGCAATTCCACCAGATCCTTGAAATCTTCCCTTTACCAAAATACAGTCCCTTCCATTCCCTAAAAAATCCCCCAAAAACAAATGCATATTATATCCACCATAAGGTAATTCTTTTTTTATAACTTCATCTCTTCCTTCTAATTGTAAATTTATTTCAACTTCATCTGCTAATTCTCCCTCTTCAAATGGATAAATTGATTTTAATACTACTTTATCTTTAGAAATTCTACTTTTTATATGTCCAACTTTATAATCTAAAATAACCATTATAATTAAATCCTCTCAAATTAATTCTATTCATAATTAATCTATGCAAACTTTTAGCTATAGCAACTAAATTACAAATTAAATTTATTAACTATTTTCCTCTGAAAAATAAATTATTTACATTTTTTTAATTTAAAATCTTTATAATAAACTATTCTTCAAAGTATAATAGAAAAGAAATATTATAATAATCAAAAAATGTTTCTTAGTAATCGTAAATACTTATTGGAGGTACATATGGATTTTAACAGAATTATCAATTTCTCAACTGAACTTGGTACTCTAATGCTTGAAAATGGTGCTGAAACATATAGAGTTGAGGAAACTATGAGTAGAATCTGTTTGGCTTATGGAATAGAAAAAGTGGATGTTTTTGTAATTCCTACAAACATAATAATAACAATAAAAACCTATAAAAATGCACTTTCGAGAACTCGAAGAGTAAAAAGTAGAACTATTAATTTAGATAAAATATCTAAATTAAACAACCTTTCAAGAGAAGTTGCATTTAATAAAATTTCTATTGAAGATGCTGAAAACAAACTAAGTAGTATAGATAATGAAAAAGAATATCCTCTTAAAACAAAAATATTAGGATATTTAATTGTAGCCTCAGCATTTACTTTACTTTTTGGAGGCAATTTAAAGGATTCTTTAATCTCAGGTTTTATAGGAATAGTTCTTTGTCTTCTTGCATACTTTTTTAATATTTTAAAGACAAACAATTTTTTTATAAATATAATATCCGGAGCTCTAGCTTCATTACTAGCTTTTCTTGCAGTAAGATTTAATATTGCTCCTAACCTAAATGAAATAATAATAGGTTCTTTAATGCCCTTAGTACCTGGACTAGCTATAACAAACTCACTTCGTGATATAATAGCTGGTGATTTAGTTGCTGGAAGTGCTAAATTTATTGAAGCCTTTTTAATAGCCGTAGGGATTGCTATTGGAAGTGCTAGTATTTTATCAATACTAATAAATCACTATGGAGGTATGGCTATATGAACTTAATAATAAACTCAATATATGCATTTTTTAGTTCTTTAGGCTTTGGAATAATATTCAATATAAAAGGTAAGAACTTATTTTTTTCTGCCTTATGCGGTGGTTTAGGATGGTTTGTTTATCTTTTTTCCTCAAACTTTATAAGCACAAATGAAAACTTTAATTATTTTTTAGCCGCTATTTTTATATCCCTATTCTCTGAGATTTCAGCTAGAGTATTAAAAACTCCTGTATTAGTATTTTTAGTATGTGGAATAATTCCTCTAGTCCCTGGAGGAGGTATGTTTTATACAATGCTAGAGACCTTAAAAGGAAATATAGACAAGTCTTTATATTTAGGTTGTAATACATTAATGTTAGCTGGATCAATAGCTACTGGAATTGTTTTAGTTTCATCCTTTACTAAACTATACTTTTCTATAAAAAGACTTATTAATAATAAAGTTAAAAACACTATGAATAATAACTATTTAAATAAAAGTATTTAATTTACTTAAATACTTTTATATTCATAATAATTTATATAAAAAAGACTAAACCTTTAGTTTAGTCTTTTTATATAAATCCTATTATAAACTATTATTAATTTCTATATATAGATTAAAATACTATCTTAAATAGTCATTCTCTTCTGAATCCCAAGAAATAAAATAATAAACATCCATTAAATTATCAAATTCACTTTTAACAAAATCTACTATTTCATTTCTAGAATTTCTAACATGATTTTTATCATAATCTTTTCTTATGGTTAATCCATACTTTTCTCCACTATCTGTATATTTTATTATATCCTCAACGTAATCTGTTTCATCTTCATAACTTCTTGAATTATTGTCCTTAATTAAATATAATCTATATCCCTTTTCTTCTAAAGCCATAAGTATATTTTTAAATTTCTCTTTTAACTCATAGTTTTTTCTTATTTTGTTAACAAGATTTTTTTGTTCTATTACTCCATATTTATCTAAATATAAAGCTGTATTCCAAGAATTAGAGTCTAATCCTAATTGGATACGAGGAATATAATTAAATACCACGTCATCTTCTATTCTACTTCCTTCAATATTATTGAATAGGTTTAAAACCTTTATAAGTTTTCTAACATCAGATTTATTCTTCCCATAGGATAAATAGATTCTATCAACATATTCATCATTAACTCTTTTTAATGGCCAAGTTATACTAGTTAAATATTGCTTTTCCCAATGAGAACTTAATCCTCTAGAATTCATAAATTCAAAAAGCCCTAAATTATTAAGTTCTCTTAACTTCTCAGCTGTAACTCTTCTTCTCTCTAATATCAATTTATCTCTACTTCTTGATTTGTCTATATCAAAAGCTCTAAAATCACTTTCTAAAAAAAAGTTTCCCATATTTTATTCCCTCCTTAATAAAACATATTAAAATTTGTTTTATTAAATATTTATTTCTATTATACACCTCTTAAAAAATCACTTCAAAACATTTTTATTTGATAAATTTTATCTTAAACACTTATATTTTTTATATTTATTTAAAAACTCATTGTTTATTCTAAATAAATTAAAAATATTATGCTTATTTTTTTAAACTTCAATATAAAAAATAATGTTTATTTATAAAAAATAAATTTTTATAAATAAAGAGAGTCTCATAAATAAAAGACTCTCTTTAATATAATAAACTTAATTAAGTTATGTATAAACATATAATGAAAATTTAACCTTAACTTAAAATATAATATTTTATTTTTTCTCTACTCTTTCCTTTGAATTAGCTATTAATAAACATAGATTAATAAAGACCTCCGGTAATGACATAAACTTAGGATATGCTAAATACCTTGGTTGCCAAATAGGAGAAAACTTTGACTTATATCTTCTTAATCCATCAAAACTATAGAATATATTACCACTATTATAAACTAATCTTGCAAGTTTTTCCTGTAAATGTGAATGAGTGTTAAATCCTACATTAGATAGTGGTGCTTCTCCTAAACTAAAATATTTATATCCTTTTTCTTTAAATGTTAAGAATAAATTAAGCATTAAGTAATCCATAGATGCATTAGGTGCATTTTTATCTATTCTCATTAAATCTATTGCTACTGTCTTGCCCCCATCATTAGCATCCATTATTGTTACAAATCCCATGATCTTATCTTCCTCTTCATTTTTTAAAATAGCTATAGGTGATCTTTGTATATAATCCTCGCTAAACCACCCTAAAGAAAATCCCTTTTCCTTTCTATCTCCTAACCATTTATCAGATATTTCCTTTAATTGACTTACTACTTTATTATCAAATGGAGGCTCTATAATGCTAAAGCTATACCCTTCCCTTTCAACCCTTCTTAAGGTGTTTCTAAAGGCACTCTTTTTAGAACCAGTTAAATTAAATTCTTCTAAATCTATTCTTGCCTCTTCTCCTAATTTAAAGAAATAATAACCTGCATCATGATAAGTAGAAAAATTTTTTTCTTCTATTTCATAAAATACAACATCATATCCATATAAATTTGTAAAAGATTGAAACTCTTCTATACAGCTATATAGATTTTCCTTGGTGGCTATAGGATCTCCCAAAACTATTATCTTATCTTTGTATTTACTGTACATTATTAAGGACTTGCCTTCATTAGCCCAAAAAACCTTTTTATCCTTTAAATAAACTAAATGAGAAAATATTGTTCCATAATCTATTTCTTCAAAGAATTTTGATATCTTTTCTAAATCAGCATCCATATACCTTTTGTCATCTTCTATTTTAGGCGTTGTCAAATACCATATTATTATAAATATTATAAATGCTACATAGGTATATAAGGCTATTCTTAAATATCCCTTCATACTATGGTAGAAGTCCACATAGTACCTATAATTCCTACTAAAATGTATATTAAATTTATGTATAAAACTTGCAAAGATAATCATTACAACCGAAAGAATTATTAATATACCACTTAATTTAGTAACTTTAATAGGAATACTTCTCCTATAAAAGCTCTTTTTTGATAATATTAAAAGTATTATTACTCCTAAAATAAAAATTCCTTCTTTGCAATCTAAATCTTTTACAAAGGCAAAAGCTCCTCCTATTATAAGCAATGTTAATGTAACATAATAAGCTCTTTTTACCTTGAAGAAAACTTCTTTAGATATCATTATTAACATTAATCCTATTAATACTGAAGCTCTATGTGAAAATCTTAAAAAAGATAAACTATGTATATTGTCTAAAAATTTTATTTTATAAAATATACTAGGATAAATTCCTGAAATTATTAAAAGAATACCACTTAAAAATACTAAAACTGATACTATTATATTTGATATATCACTTAGTATTTTGTAGTTTTTTAATAGCTTCTTTATATTTTCATAATTTTTTTTATCAGTGATAAATCCTAAAATATTCTTTAAATGTCTATAACTTTTTTTTAGTGAATCCCACATGCTATCTCCTTTCTTTTAAATATTGTTAAATTATTCATATTTAACTTGTATATAGTATATAAAATTTTATTTTACAAAGCAAATTGAATTAATATTTTAATAAAAAATAGAAATAGAATCTAAAATTATCCACTAACCTTTTTCTTATTTTTTAATTATAAAGTTCAAAATATCTATCTATAACCTTTTCTAACTCAACAACACTTATATATTTAGCTTCTCTTAGTACCTCCTTTCCATCTATATATAAAATAATTGCGGGAAACATAAAAATGCTTAACTGTGCTACTATGTCTACACTTTTATCAGCCTCAACTTCTATAATTTTTGCATTGTCATATTTTTTTATTAAATTATCTACTTTAGGCTTTAAGACACCACAAGCACAACAAGTATTAGTACTTAAATAAGCCAACCTTATACCTTTCTCATTACAGAATTTCTTAAATTCTTTTTCATCATTAACAATCTTCATAAACTCATCTTCTTTCTAAATATGTATAAAGGGATGAATTCAATCTAAAATTCATCCCCTAATATGATTATATCAATTAATTAATCCTATAGCCATGTTTAATTTTCCTTTTATACTACTTTTCTATATTAATTCTTATATTATTTCCAACTATTTTATAATTTTCTCCAGGAAATTCTATATTATATTTAGCATCTTTACTAAAATTCTCTATAGTACCTTTAAATGAATATCCTTCATCTGTAAACCCTAAGAATTCACAGTTAATATCAACTTCTGAAAAATTTTCATTTCCCTCTGTATCCTTCTCGATTCTAGTGACTTTGAATAAATCTCTAATTGTGCTTATATATCCCTTAGCAGTTAAACTAAATTCAAGATTTTCTCCATTTTGATAAGTATTTATTTCATATAAAGCACCATTATTATCATTTTTTATTTCCATATTTCCCTCTTTAATTAATTCAGCATTAATATCATCAAATCCATTCTTTAAAGCTGGTATTAATAATACATTTTTATGTTTTTTCTCAATGTATTCAAACATTAAGTTTCCATCTCCGTTTAAAATATTATTACCATCATCAAAGCTATAGTTAAACCCTTTAGCTTCTATAGGAATACCTTTTTCATCAAGAATTATAGGTTTTAATACATATCCTCTAACATCTTCTTTACCTTCATAAATTTTACCTAAAGCTTTATAATTTAAAATAGATTGAATAGGAGTATTAGTTAAACTTTCTATTTTAAATTCAACACCATTATAATTTATAGTTTCTTCTATGTTATATACATCCTTATCTATATCTTTTGAATCTAAGCTAAGCTGAAATTTATATTTTTCTGGATATCTACCCTTCCAATCTCCATATAAATCATTTACTAAAAATGTTAAATCAACTTTTTCTCCCAAATCACTCATTGTAAAATCATACTCTGCTATCCCAACATATGTATTATCACTAATAAATTCTCCATCATGATTTAAATTTCTATAATATATAGATTCCCTATCTCCACTATCTATTATAGGAAAAATAATTGGCTTTTTATTTTTATCTAGCTTACTATGACTTTTTATTTCATATGTTATTCCTAATATTGATCCATCATAATAAACATCATTTAATTTCATAGTTGTTCCCCAAAATGAATCCTCTAAATTTATACTTTTTCCTTTTTCTTCGTAATAACTTTCTCCTATATTTAGTGTCTTTTTAATGCTCGAAAATGTAGCTTTTAATGTTTCATTATTTTCAGCATAAACATTTAAAACACTTCCTAGGCTTAAAATACCAATTAATGAAAATCCAATAACTTTTTTATATTTTTTCTTTTTTCTTATATTATTACGTTCTGGTAACTCATTTAACACTTTTATCATTTTATTTTTAAATTCATCACTAGCTTTTAAACTTTCTTTATTTCCTATATCCATAAGTTCTTTATCAAATTCTCCATTTAAATCTTTTCTCATTTAAACTCCCCCTATAATTTTAAAAAGTTTTTCTTTTCCCCTACTTAATCTTGATTTCACAGTTCCCTTAGGTATATTAAGAATTTTACTTATATCATTTATAGATAAATCTTCAAAATAAAATAATTCTATAACAACTCTAAATTTTACATTTAAAGTTTTAATTGCATCCTTCAAATCAATTTCACTTATTTTTTCATCAGAAGTTTCCAAAGCAAATATTTCTGACACCGGTATTATCTTATTTCTCTTATTGAGTATCTTGTTACACTCATTTATAAGTATCCTAGTTATCCAAGTTTTAAAATATTCTTCCTTCTTTAGATTTTCTATATTTTCATAAGCTTTTATTATCATATTTTGAACAGCATCTTCTACATCATACTCATTTTGTAATATTCTTTTACTAACCCTATAAAAGAAATCAATATTTTCTTCTATAAGAAAAATAAACGCTTCCTTATCACCTTCCATTGCTAAATTCACTTTACTCTTTACTTTCTTTTTTCCATTTTTTAATCTATTAAACTCTACTAAATTTCCTATTTCCATTACCCCTCCACTTTTATTTACATAGCTATTTTTTATTCATTATTTAGATTCTCTGTGTAAATAAAAAGTTCCCTAAAAGAAAAAAATCTACAGATAAAATATCTGTAGATTTTAAGTATAAAAAATATTTAATTTCTCTGTATTAATACAAATTAAAAACTTTGTAAATTAGTTATTTTCGTGAGTAGTCATATCGCCTGATTTTAATGCTCTTCTTTCAGCTATTAAATTTTTAACTAAAACATCAATAGTCCAATTAATAGATGTTTCTGTAACCATTGCAACTAACGGTCTTTGTATGCCTACTTTTTTTAAGTTTTCTAAAAATACATGAACTTTTCCTGGAGCTATGGCATTAAATATTATTGCTCTTTCTTTAACTCCTTCACTTTCTGTTTTTTCAATTTTATCTTCCAATATATTCTTTATAGTTTCTTCTCCATTTTTAGAGTTTAAAACTATTTGATCTTTTATTCCCATTATTCTAGCAAAGTTTTGTATTTTCTTTAATTCTTTATTTCCAAAGTTATATAATATTACACAACTTCTCCCCTCTTGTTCACTTCTATCTGAAATATCTATTCTTTCAAATGACATAATAAATTCTCCTTTTATAACAAATTGTAATTATTAATTAGTATCAATTATACCATATTTCTATTAATAATTACATAATTTAAACCTTCCTTTATGTAAGTCTATATATATTTAAGATGATTTAAAAGTATCTAAACATTTCTTTATATTATTACTCATAAACAAAAGTGACATACATGCAAAATCATCAGCACCAGCCTTTAATACTTCTTTAAAGTTATATTCATTTATTCCTCCTAAGGCTACAACCTTGCAATTTACTTTTTCTTTAATTTCTTTTATAAACCTACTTCCCTTAGGAATTGCATCCTTCTTACATTGTGTTTCAAAAATAGGAGACACTAATATATACTTTGCCCCTAATCTATCAGCCTCAAAGGCCTCAAGAACAGAATGAACAGATACTCCAACCTCTAAGGATTTAATTTCTTCTAAATTTCTTTTAAAATCATTAAAACTTAAATGAATAAACTTTGTTTTCAAAATCCTTGCTACTTCAATATTGGAATTTATTATTATATTTGTTTCATCTGTAACTAACTCTTTTATTTTTATATAAATATCTATTAATTCCTCTGTACTTAAATCTTTTTCTCTTAAAATTATATTTTTAACACCGTATTTGCTTGCTTCCTCTATAGTATTAAAATATCTTTCTCTATTTACTAAATTTCTATTTGTTATTAAAAACATAAAAATCACCATTCTAATAATTAAAAACTTATTTTAAAATCTATGCCAATCCTTAAATATAGGTTGATAACCTTGACTCTTGATTAATTCCTTAACTTCAATTACAGAACTTTCATCACTTATATGAAATTGACTTGTCCCTTTTTCCTTTAAAGAATGTCCTCCAACTTCAGTAGAAACTCCAGCACTCATTTTACTTACTCCTAAAGGAATTAAATTCTTTCTAAAGTTCTTCTCTTCCCTAGTTGAGATATTTATTCCTCCTTGAGGATCAAATAGTCTATAGGCTAAAAGTATTTGAACTAATTCTCTATCATCAACTTCATTTAACTTTTCAAGCCCTCCTTCACAAGGTCTTATTCTTGGTACTGAATAACTTATATCTATATGAGGATACTTATCCCTTAAATATTTTCCATGCATTGCTGTAAAAAAAGCATCTATTCTAAAATCCCCCAATCCTAATAATGCCCCTATACTTATGCTTCTAATTCCAGCTTCTGATCCTCTCTCTGGAGCTTCTAATCTAAATTTATAATTTTTCTTTGGACCAGAAACATGAACCTTATCATATATTTTTTCATCATAGGTCTCTTGATATACAGTAAGACCTTCAGCACCTGCCTCTACTACCTTTTTATATCCTTCTTCTGTCATTGGATATATTTCAATAGTTATTGAAGGAAATTTCTCTTTCAAAGTTTTAATGCTCTCTTCTATATAATCTACTGGAGTATGATATTCACTTTCTCCTGTTAATATTAGAATGTGTTTAAATCCTTCATTTGAAATAGCTTCTCCCTCTTTTTCTATTTCTTCTTGATTTAACTTTTTCCTACATATTTTATTTTCTACATTATACCCACAATATGAACACTTATTTACACAATAATTTGATATATACATAGGTGTATATAGTAATATTGTTCTTCCAAAATATTTCAAAGAAAGATTTCTTGCTTCCTGAGCCATCTCTTCTAAAACCTCTTCTCCCATAGGAGATATTAAATTAAGTAAATCCTCTGGTCTCTTATTTCTTTCATAAATACTTCTCAATACATCTTCATTTTTTACAGAATCAAAATATCCATAAAAATCAAAATCTCTATATTTTTCTACTACATCATAAAAACTCAATCAAATCATCTCCTAATCTAAAAATCCAGTAAGCGGAGATGAAGCATTTCCAAACTTTGATTTTCTTCCCATTTTAGATTCATAAGCTAATCTACCACCTTCTACAGCCATTTTAAAAGCTCTAGCCATATTTATAGGATCTTCTGAAGATGCTATGGCAGTATTAACTAAACAAGCTGCAGCTCCCATTTCCATAGCCTCCATAGCCTGTGATGGCTTTCCTATACCCGCATCAACTATAATAGGAATATCCAATTCATCTATCATTATTTGAATCAATTCTTTAGTTTTTAACCCTCTATTACTTCCTATCGGTGCACCAAGTGGCATTACAGCTGCTGCTCCAGCTTCTATTAACCTTCTTCCTGCATAAAGATCTGGACACATATAAGGAAGTACTACAAAGCCTTCATCAGCTAATACCTTAGTTGCCTTTATGGTTTCTTCATTATCAGGAAGCAAATACTTAGAGTCTGATATAACTTCTATCTTTATCCAGTTTCCACAACCCATAGCTCTTGCTATTCTAGCTATCCTAATAGCCTCTTCTGCATTTGTTGCTCCAGAAGTATTAGGAAGTAGTATTACATCCTTAGGTATATTTTCAAGGATATCCTCTTCCTTATTATCTAAATCTACCCTTCTCAAGGCTAAAGTTATAACTTGAGAACCACTTCCCTTTAAAACATCCTTTATTATTTCATTTGAAGGATATTTACCACTTCCAACAAAAAGTCTATTTTTTATTTCTACTCCACCTATTATTAGCTTGTCCATAAAAACTCTCCTTTTCTTCTCACTACTATTCTTAATTCTTAACATTTTAAGCTAATGTTTATTTTTTTACATATAAACTATGTCTAAAAAATATTTAAAACCTATTGTCTTTTTATTAGTTTTTCTTGTGAAATTCTATTTTATTAACAGCTATATCTACAACTAAATTAGCCATGTGATTTGCACATATAGAAACTCTAGGAGCCATTAACCCACAGCCTTCCTTAGCTTCATTTACTAAATCTCCACAAATATAAAACTTATCTGTTATTTGCTTTGTTTTTATTAAATTTGAATCATAAAAACCAGCCATTCCTGAAGAAGAAATCAAAAATTTATCCCTCATATTTCTTAAAACATAATTAGCCAATAAGGCTTTGTAATCCGGATTATCAAAAGCTTCTATTATTATGTCAGCTCCTTCTAAAACATCCATATTCTCTTCAGAAAGCTTAAGATTTAAAGCCTCTATTTTTATAAAAGGATTTATTCTCATTAAATTTCTTTTTAAAGCATTTACTTTAAATTCTCCAATATCCTCAATATAATACTGCTGCCTATTTAAATTAGAAGGTTCTACTATGTCAAAATCTACTAAGCTTATATTTCCAACTCCTATTCTTCCTAGAGAAATAGCAATATTAGATCCAAGTCCTCCACATCCAGCTATTAAAACCTTAATTCTTTTAAGTTTTTCATAAATACCTGGTGTATGCCTAGATACCATTAGTTCTTCTAACTCCTCTTTATTAGGTATAATTCCTTTTTTTATAAAGACAACTCTATCCCCATCCTTAATCTCTTTATCATCTGCAATTGGAAACCCATTTAAGATTATAATATCAGCACCACAAAATTCTTCATTTCTTAAAGAATATAATGTACAATTTTCTTTTACCTCTCTCCACTTTTCATTAATCTTTATATTCATAAAGGCCCTCTTATCTTTTTTTAATTTTATTTTAACTCATCTTTTATTGTCTTAAGCATCTTAAATCCTTATTAATTAATCATCCTCCACCAACAAATGCAATAATCTCAATTACATCTTCATGATTAAGTAAGATTTCATTGTAATTACAGGAATTAACTATCTCTTTATTAAGTTCTACAACAACCCTGTTACTATTTACATTTAAACTTTTTAGTAAATCATAAACTGTATTAAATTCACCTTTTTCTACATTCTTACCATTGACAATCATCTTTTCACCTCTTTCAAAATAACTAGCGCTTTTATACCAACAAAAAAAGGTTTAGCAATATTGCTAAACCTTTTAAAAATATATTCTCTAATTAATCATAATAATATTTTCTAATATGAAAAATCACAACTTAAAATATACTTCCCTACGTTGGTATTAACCAAATCAGGTTATTAGAGTTAGAATTTAAAATTCCTCTCAGCCTTTTACAGCACCCCTAGCAATATCTTAAAATTATTTGTTTTTATTTATCATAACTCAAAAAACACTTTTTATCAATTATTTTTTTCCTTATTTTCCAATCTTCTATTTTTCATTGTTATTAAATTATTATTTAACATAGCTGTTAATATTAATCCTATTAAAGCTATAATAGAACATGTTAAAAATAATTTAGTGTATCCTGTATTCATTGTTTGTTGGAATGCATTTTCTATTGCATTCTTAGCTCCATCTAAACTTTGCATATATGATTTTTCAATCATATCAATGTTCATATGAGGATTATTAGCAAACTTGTCTCCTAAATTTGCAAATTGTGATTGTGCTATTCCTTTTATAATACTAAATATATTAGTAACACTAGCATTTCCCATTGAATTAGCAACATTTGATGCTCCACCACCACTATTAGACATAATATTAGATATTCCATCTACATGTGGCATAACTTTTTGTAATGCTTCTGGCACTCTTCTACCTGCATCTGATATAAAATTAATAAGAATGTTTGGTGATACTGCAATACCTATGGATTTAATCAATGATACTGCTGATTGTCCAACTGTAGCCTCATTATCTGGTACTAAACTAAGCATTAAATAATTTATTGGTGTTCCCATAGAGAATCCTAAGCCAAATCCAATAATAGCTAGTCCTATTACCAAATTCACCATACCTGGATTTTTAGTTGTTACATATCCTTGATAAAGATTTCCTATGATAACTAAAGACATCCCTATTAATAGTACTTTTTTAACTCCTATTTTATCAATGAATTTTCCACCTAAAGGTGCTGCTATACCTACAAAGATTGCAAATATTGTAACTATATATCCACCACTACCCATTGGAGTTTTTAATATATTTTCGCTAAATTGAGGAATAAATATTGTTGCCATTAATCCACAACCTACAACAAAGCTTAATATTAAAGTTATAGCTATTTCCTTATTAGTAAAATAAGATAAGTTTATTACTGGATCTTCAGCTTTCTTTTCCACCCAAGCTAATACTGGAATTGATATTATAAATATTAAAAGATATGGCCAAACATCTAGTGATTTTATTGAACTAGTAAAATCGTAGAATTTTAAGTTTGTAGCTCCATACATTAATGATAAAATTAGTATTGTTAATACGCCTGAACCAAGAATATCTAACTTTTTAATTCCTTGTGCAGAAGTATTTTCTTCTAATTTAGTTGCCATAATTAATATTATTATACTGATTGGAACATTTACTAAGAATAAAAATCCCCAGTTTTTATCTCCAAAGATAGAAAGTATTCCTGAACCTAAGCTTGGTCCTACAACTGTTGCTATTCCATATACTCCTCCAATCATTCCTAGAGCTGAACCTCTTTTTTCAACTGGGAATGATGTTCCTATATACGCCGTAGCTATTGGCATTATACCACCGCCACCTATTGCTTCTATAACTCTTGATAATAATAAAAATGTATAACTATTTACGTAATCTGATATTCCACATAATAAAGATCCTAGTCCAAATAGAGTTATTGAAAACATATAAACTTTTTTTCTACCATATTTGTCAGAAAGTTTTCCCATAAGAGGCATTGATACTGCATATGCTAAAGTATATATTGTTACAACCCAAACACTAGCATTCTGTGAAACTTTTAATCCATCAGCTATTATATCTCTTGCTGGCGAAACTATACCAGAGTCAATAGCTCCCATAAATATTCCTAATAAGAAAACAGCCATGGTAATTCCAACTGATTTTTTCTTCATTATTGTCATCCTTTCTTAATTTTTTATTTATTCTAAATGTGAGTTTTATTAATATTATTTTTTTTATACCATTAATAAACCTCACAATGAACTATGTTCAGTTTACTCCTTAAATCTTATAAAATCAAAGTTTAAATTTTCTTAAATTCCTCCAAAGTTTATTAAAACTCCTTATTAATTTTATTTTTATTCACATTTAGTTAATATTTTATTAACATTATATTTTTTTAAAATTAAGGGCTACATTTCACCTTAAGAATAAAACTTATAAATAATTTTAACAAATATTTATGAGTTTTATTTAAAAGATATCTAAATGTAGCCCATTTTCATTATTTTAACTTTTCAATTTCTTCTTTTAATTTTCTTATTTCTTCATCTTTTTCTTTTAGCTTACTTTCATAATAATTGTCTTTATCATCTAAATTATTATTTAGCATATTTATCAATGAAGCCATTTCATCTGCACTTCCTACAATTCTATTGAAAAGTAACAGATTAGATTTTAATATCTCTGGAATCTCATTATGAGAATATCTAAGTCTATGGTCTATTTCTCCATACCCCTCTTCAAAAATAGTTCTTACTTGAATTTCTGCAATAACCTTCTGATTGGTAGGATAACATTCCACAAGATAATGAACTGATCTATATCCTGATTGCCTTGATATAACTTCAATACCAAGATTATCAAATATACTTCTATCATCTCCATCTCTTATATTAGCTGTTATTTCAATTACATTCCAAGTCTTTATTATAAAATCATGTATATCCTTCCATTGATCCTTAAATATATGTAATACTCTTATTCCTATTAAATCAGTTATTTCATTTTTATAATTATCCTCATTAAAATAAAAATCTTCACCATATTTTTCTTTTCTATCTTCTGTTTTTCGTATTATTTTTTCTATTAATCTATCTGGATTTTTTATCCTTGATTTAACAGAATGAACATTTTCATTAGAACGAAGTATATTTGCTATAAAATCAGCTTGATTATAATAAGAACCCTCAAACTTTACAAAATCCTTATATATTCTCTGTAAATCTTCAAACTTAATTTTATTTTTTTCTATGTATTCTTCTACATGAGGATATTTTTGAAGAAAAATTTCTTTATTTAAACTTCTCATAATTATCTCCCTTTATTTTGATTTATTGTTGTATATAATAGACTATAAGCTATATTTCTCTATTAATCTCCTTAAATCTTCTAGCCCTAAATCAATTTCTTCTTTTGAGAAATTGCATTTTTTAAGTTCTTCTTCACTTTTATTGGCTAGTAAGCTATACATTTTCTCTCCTATTTCATATATCTTCATAGAAGGATTTTTTTCTGCTTCTTTAAAAAGCATATCCTCAGCCTCATCAATTTTACCTTTAGATATTAATCCCCTTAAAGTTATCCAAAATATATCATCCTTTGAATAAGTATCAGCTAAAAGAAAATCATTTTCTCCATCATTATTTAATAAGAATCCCATTAAAACACCTACTTTTCTATTACTTTATTATAATATATCAATTTATTTAAAGAGCTTTAGATATTCTTCATACCCCTTTTCTTTTAATTCTTCCTTTGGAATGAATTTTAGAGAAGCAGAATTTATGCAATATCTTAATCCACCTAACTCCTCTGGTCCATCACAAAATACATGCCCTAGGTGTGAATCTCCTAATCTACTTCTAACTTCAGTTCTAATCATTCCATGACTTTTATCTACCTTTTCTTTTATTACGCTTCTATCTATTGGTTTTGAAAATGCAGGCCATCCACAAGAAGAATGAAATTTATCCTTTGAAGTAAATAAAGGCTGATTTGTTGCTACATCAACATATATTCCTTCCCAATTAAAATCCCAATATTCATTTATAAAAGGCCTTTCTGTTCCATTTTCTTGAGTAACATAATATTCTTCATCAGTTAAGATTTTTTTTAATTCCTCTTTTTCTTTTTTTGTATATTTCAAAATAATCACTCCATTTTTTATTTATTACTATTTTAAATTCTATTATATAATTATATGTTAAATTTTTTCAAGAAAACTTATACTCTTTTTAATTTATCAATGTATTTATATTTCTTTTGAAGGATTTTCTATAAAATGGAAGAATATATAATATAATCTCTCTTTTAGAAAGGAGTTATTATGAATATTGATAACATAAAAGAAGTTCAAGCAAAAAATAATAAAATGATCTCTGAAAGTCATTTTAAAGAACAATGTAGTTGGCTTAGAAATTCAAAAAAGAAAAAAAATTTAGAAGAAGATTTTTCAAAAGAAATTTATGACGATCTAAAAGATAAAAAAATTTATTTAGAACTACTTGAAAAAGAGATTAGAGATATTTTTTCTAGTCGAGATTTTACAATTAAAGAAAAGAAACATATATACGAATTAACTAATGAATCTTTTTGGAAATGGAAATTTAATGCAAGTAAAAAATAAAAACATCATTAGTATTTTCTAATGATGTTTTCTCATCCTTTTATTATTTGCTTGTTTTTTCTGTATTATTTTGAGTTTGATTACTATTATTTTCTTCTTTAAAAGTATTTTTTATAACTTTAAACTCATATCCTTCATTTTTGTAGTAATCTATTATTTGTGGTAATATTTCTACAGTTTTTTCTTTTCCTGCTGCATCATGCATAAGGATAACTACATGATTTTTTCCTTTTGATGTCTTTTTAACATAATTAAGCATTTCCTCTGTGGAATATGGTTTTCCCTCTGCATCACCATCTAAAGCATTCCAATCAACATTTACTATTCCATTTTTTTGTAATACATTATCAAACTCTTTAAGATACGGATCCTTATAATATTTTCTTGTTCCATATCCACCTGGCATTCTTATTACCTTACAATCAAATTCTTCTCCTAAAATACCCTTCATTATATCATTAGTCTTATTAAACTCCTCCATAAAATAGTCAATATTTAGCTTATTTCCTGGATATAATTTTTTAAAGTCATGACTATAACTATGATTTGCAATTGCATTTCCATTTTTTAATTCTTCTTTTAAATAATCTTGTCTTTTAGAGTCTTTTTCTATACTAGTACCTAAAACGAAAAATGTTGCATGTACATCTTTCTCTTTTAATATATTTAATATCTTTTCTGTCGAATTAGATGGACCATCATCAAAAGTTAAAAATACATATTTACCATCACCTTTATATGTATCATTGGCCATTGCTTGTACGTCTTTAGCATCAACTGCATATTTATCTGCTTCATATGTAATATTCATACCAGGAATAATATCATCTGGATTAGGCTTTACCACATTATCCTGTTTAACTTGTTCTACATTGCTTGAAGACTTATTAGCTAAATTGCTACCTATCATTGTAATAACTTTTATTCCAGACCATAATAGTATTATAATTGCTAAAACTGCTAAAAGTATTTTTAAAAATTTATTTTTATCTGAGTTTCTTTTTTTAGAAAAAATATCCTTACTCATTTCTTCCTCCTATGTTAATTTTATATATTTTTAGAATTATTCTATTAGTTTACTTAACTAATTATCTTTTAAAATTTTAAATTTATCATTTCAAAATAGTTACATTTTCAATTTATTAGCTTAAATTATTCTTTAAATACATAAATCCATACATACTTACTGAAATCAGCAAAAATATTAATTGAATAAAAGAAAGTCCACTTATTAAACTACTGTTTACTTTTCCATAAATAAAAATCCTTCTTAAGACTTCTATAATCAAAAATATAGTTAAAGCTTTAAGATATCTTTGCTTTTTTTCTAAATATTTACCGTAACATACATATATAAGGTATATAATGCAAGCTACAACAATAAAACTTATAATAAACTCCCAATTTATCATCATATTCCTCCCTCACTAAAACTATATTTAAATTAAGTTTTACAATTCTATATTTTTATTTTACAATAAAAATTGCTGAATAAATATAAAGGATGGTTTAATAATGAAGAATTTTCATAAATTTTTAATTTCTATAATAATATTGGCACTAGTCTTTATTATATTTTTCCTTGCTAAGAGCAATATATTAAATATGAATAATTTAAAGAATTTAATTTTAAATTCTGGTTATTTTGCTCCATTAATTTATATAATAGCCTTTTCCTTAGTTCCTTTAACATTTTTCCCAGATTCTATCTTAGCCATATTAGGAGGAACTATATTTGGAC
Organism: Clostridium sp.; assembly: GCF_029258205.1. Classification (GTDB taxonomy): domain Bacteria; phylum Bacillota; class Clostridia; order Clostridiales; family Clostridiaceae; genus Sarcina. The sequence goes on along the minus strand of NZ_JARHZJ010000092.1, from coordinate 26,854 downwards.
TAAGTGGAGGATTTTTATATACCAGTATTGGTGCTTTAATAGGAGGAAGTATTTCTTTCTTTATTTCTAGACTCCTTGGTCAATCATTTGTAGAAAAATTTGAAAATGATAAACTTAAAAATATACAAGAATTGTTAAAAGACAATGGATTTTTAATGATTTTACTTCTAAGATTAATTCCTCTTTTTCCTTTTGATTTAATAAGCTATGGAGCTGGTCTTACTAAAATATCATATAAAGACTTTGCTTTAGGTACTTTAATAGGAACTATTCCTGGTATATTAGTTTTTGTAAATCTAGGAGCTCAATGGATTAGTTTTAATAAAACAAGTATATATCTATCTATAAGTCTATTAATATTATTTATCATAGTATCAGTATTCTTAAAGAAAATTTATATAAACAAACATTTATCTAAAGAAAACTAAAGCTTTTTTAAACTTTTCATAAAATAAAAATAGTCCAATGGAAGATTTTTTCTTCCTTGGACTATTTTTTATATCTTTATAAAATGATTTTTTATAAATTCTTATAGCTACTCATATTTATTGGTTCTATATTATTTTGTCTTGCCCATCTATTAAACATATTAAAAACATGTTTTTCATTTAATTTTTCTCTTAACCCATTTTCATCATCTTTATTACAAGCTAAATATTCTTTAAATAAAACTTTCTTATCTTCTGGTAAAACTTTTATAAATTCTTCTCTTTTTTCTATTGACATATTATTAAATTGATTTTTAAAGTCAAAATCAAAATCTTTTCCAAAATTTCCATTAGTCTCTTTAGAAAAACTATTAAATACCATTTTTATCTTATACATTGACTCAAATAATAAACCTACAGCTAATAATATTATTCCTACTAAAATTAAAGCTTTCACCTAATCATCTCCAAAATAATTTTTTGTAAAATATATTAAATAAAAAGAAGCATATTAAAATTCAACTTCAAAGAAATTCTCTTGTAGTTTTCTTTGTAAATATAATTTTAATACACTTCCTTTAAATTAACTTATATAGTTCATAGGATTCACCCATTCTCCATTTATCATTATACCAAAATGAAGATGTGGTCCTGTACTATATCCTGTTGAGCCTACATAAGCAATTACTTGTCCTTGTGATACATGCTGTCCAGCTTGTACAGCAAGACTAGATGAATGTCCATATAAAGTGCTTGTACCATCTCCATGATCTATTATAACCATATTACCATAAGCCGTATTCCATCCTGCTTCAACAACAGTACCTGACTTTGATGCAAGAATAGGAGTTCCATAAGATGCTCCTAAATCTACGCCTGTATGAACACTTCTTTTTCCTGTAACAGGATGCACTCTAGGTCCAAAAGGATCTGTAACTCCACCTGGAGCAGGTCTCATAAAACCACTTGACACATTAGGTTTTGTACTTGAACTTCCCTCACTACTAGTTGAATTTGATTCATTACTACTTGTGTTGTTTTTATTATTACTATCTGAATTTGCACTTTTCTTTTGATTAATTAAATTATTTATATAATCTTTAAGATTAGCATTATCTTCTTGATAACTATTAATCTCATTTAATAATGATCTTTCTTTTTCACTTAATCTATTTATTTCATCTTGTTTTTCTTGCTCTAAAGAATTTAATTCATTTAATTGAGATTGATATTGACTTACTAAAGTATCATATTCTTTCTTCTCATTTTCCAACTTAGTTTTTTTGCTTGATAAATCTTCCTCTTGATTTTTTAATTGAGACTCTTCTTCCTTTAATTCGCCTTGAACTTTCTTTATATCATCAATTAACTTATTATCTGTGTCTACTACATATTTTATGTTTGATATATTACTTATGAAATCCCCTACATTCTTTGATTCAAGCATTATGTATAAAAATTGATTACTTAAATTAGATTTATAAGCACTTCTTATTCTACTTGAAAGTATTTCTTCTTTTTCTTGTTGTTCCTTTTTCTTCTTATCTATACTACTTTGGATATTAGTGATTTGCCCTTGAAGTTTATCTATATTTTCTTTTAAGGAATCAATACTAACTTTATATTCTTCAACTTTCTTTTGTGAACTAAGTAGCTTTTGATTTTTATCAGCTACTTGTTTTTGTATTTCATCTAATTTACTTTGTGATTTACTTTTCTCGGAATTTATATCACTTTGCTTATCTTTAAGATCATTTATTTTATTATTATTATCATCAATTTCTTGTTGTGCTTCTTCTGTAGTCTTAGCTTGTACAATATTACTGCTATTTATTGAAACTGCAAAAATCATTGATACACTAAGTATAATTGCAGTTAGTTTTCTCTTGTTCATAATATTTCACCTATTTCTTTAAATATATTATTTTACTAAAACACCACACATCATCATATTATACACCATAAAAATAATTTTGTTAATATATTAAGTATATATAATGAATATCATTAATATATACTTGCCTATACTTTTAAAAAGACTATATAAAAGCCTAATTCTTTTTTTAATAGACGCTTTTATATAGTCAGTAATTATAAATTAAAATTTTTCATTTTTTATTTCATCATCTATAAGTTCTTCTAGAGTTTTAAACTTATTTTTTCCTTTTAAGTAATGTTTTTTTATACTATCTTCCATTTCTGATAATGAAACTTCAGTATAAAACTCTTCTTCTTTAAAATCATGTTTCATTCTTTCATATATTCTTTTTATTATATTCTCTCTATCTTTATTGCTTATCTCTTTGCTCATAATCTTTCACTCCTCATGTTAGTTAATATCTTATTCATAACAATATTATACACATTATTTAAATAAAATAAAATTAATTTAAACTTATCCAAAGAAAAAAAGGTCCAACAAAAAGCTGAACCTTTAAACAAACTCAATTAATATTCCCAAATATGCCGTCACACTTACAATTTTATACCTGCCTCTCGCAGGTGGGTTTTACGCAAACTAACTCTATCATCTTCCGTCACAAAAGTGAAATAAAACTTGAAGCCCGATTTCATTAGCTATTTTGCAAATCCCGTATTTATCATGTAGGTTAAAATTAATAAGCTTCTCGTACATCTCAGGATTAATTATGATTTCATTATAACACAAGATTTAAAAAAATCAACATTGAATTTTTTGAAATATTTTTACTATAAATCTATATTTAGTTAAATAGTTCTTAAAACTACTTTAATTCCTCTAAAATATTATCTATTTCTAGTTCTTCATCCTCTGGTAAGAACACAGCTAAGAACTGTTTTCCTGAATAATTGCTAGCTTCTATTTCATATCCTTCAGCTTTAGCTATTATTTCAAAATCTTCCATAACTTCTTCTAAAATTTCTTCAACACTATCTGTTGCAATGTCATCTAAATATGGAATAACTCCTTCTACAATCCATGGATTACTATCTTCTTCATAGTCTGTTTCATCATTTGCACAAGCTTTAGCTCCTTGTATTTCTATATCTTCAAAATCATAATAAAATTTAAGAGCTAATTTGTTATCTCCTGAAGAAACTTCTTCTATTTCTGTTAATCCATTAGTTGATAAAAAATTTATTATTCTATACTTTTCCATAATATTTACCTCTTTTTTAGTATAATAACTTTTTATATTCTTTTTTTACTAATCTAAATTCTTCATCATCTTCAACTAGGTTATATTCAACTGAATCATTTACTTTATCAACTCTAAAAACAAAGTCATCAGCCTCATCTCCGTTACCTTCTAATGGTGAAAGAACTATATATTCTTTTTTATTCTTTTCTCCTAAATATATTTTAGCAACAACCTCAAATTCAACTTTATTTCCCTCTTCATCTCTAAAAGCCATTATTTGTTTTTCTTCCATTATTACTCCTCCTAAATCAACCTATTAAAGGTGATTTTTCATCTTTATAAAATATATATTCATAATGTAATGCTCTAGTTAAAACCACATAAAGAAGCTTCTTATCTATCTCATTATCATTATAATTTTCTTTATTTAAATTATAAACTATAGTACAATCAAATTCTAACCCCTTAGTAAGATATGACGGTATAATTATTAAGTTCAAATCAAACTCTTTTTGATCATCTTTTATTAATTCAAAGTCATAACTTGAATATTTCTTAACTAAAGTTCTTATCTTTTTACATTCATCAAGAGTCTTACCGACTATAGCTATTGAAGTTTTTCCTTCTTTTTTTACTTTTTTAACTATGCTATCTACTCTTTCACAAAATTCTTTTGCATTATTAAACTTAAATTCCTCTGGAACCATTCCATGTCTTAAAACTGGCTTTGCTGGTTCTTCATAGGTATTTTGTTTAACTAAAACCTCATTTGCATAATTTATTATTTCTACTGTACTTCTATAACTTTGACTTAAGTGCTTATACTCTGCATTTTCATCATAAACTAACTTAATAGTCTCTTTCCAATCATTAATACCTTTAAATGAATATATTCCCTGACCAATATCTCCAACTATTGTTAAAGACTTGCCTAAAGCCATCATAGAAATAACATATAGCTGTAACATAGAATAATCCTGAGCCTCATCAATAACAATATGTTTTAATAAGCTACTCTCCTCTATGCCTTCTATTCTAAATTTCAAATAAAGCATAGCTGCTAAATCATCTGAGTCTATTATTTTTTTATCTATATTATTAGACAAATTTTCTCTCATATATTCAGCTAACTTATATGGTATTTTTCCTGCTGTTACTTCATTAAAAATCTGCTTGTTTTCAAATAAATTTTTATAAACATTGGTTGTATTTATACCCTTCCATCTATTGAAATATTCATTAAATTCTTTTTTAGCCGATTTTTTTATTTCTTTTTTATGATTATCTCTTTCATCATAAAGCTCTATAAGTTTTTCTCTTCTTTCTTTAGAATCTTCCATACTTTTTTTAAGTCTAGCTATTCTATACTCATACTGAAAATCAACTTTATCTAAAACTTTACTTATCTTTTCTCCTAATTTCTTTGAAAAATAGTTTTTGATTTCATTCTTTCTTTTATTAACAGGATATTTTATTAAATCATTTAGGAATAATCTTTTTATCTCCTTTGAATCAAAAACTGAATATCCACAAATTCTTATATTATCTATATCACTATCTTCTCTTTCAAGAATTTGAATATATCTATCTAATATTTCCTTAAAGAATATAGACCCTTTTATTTTGCTATCATTCATTATATATTTATTTTTTTCTAGATCATTTTCTAAAATTTCTACTAATTTTTTGTCTTTAGTTATAATTTTACCTTTCATATCTAACTTTTTTAATGCCAGTTCTTCAAAAGTTTTTTGCTTAACCTTATCTACTCCCAAGTTAGGTAATACCTCAGAAATATACTCTAAAAATATTTTATTTGGTGCTATAACTAAAATATCTTCTCCAGTTATGGTTTCCTTATATCTATATAATAAATAAGCCAGTCTATGAAGAGCCACAGTAGTTTTTCCTGAACCTGCTGACCCTTGTATTATTAAAGGTGAATTTTTCGGTGCTCTTATTATATCATTTTGCTCTTTTTGGATTGTAGCTACTACATCTTTTAATTTAGTACCTGTGCTATTTTCTAAATTTATTCTAAGGAATTCGTCTATTAATCCATCACCTTCTTCATCAAGACCAGATTTTAAAATAATCTCATTAATTCCCTCATCAAAACATTCCTTTAAGTTATTCTCATCATCAAAAAGAAATTTTCTCTTTAAACTAAGCTCACCCTCAATAACTCCAATAGGTGCCTTATAATATGCGTCTCCTTGAGTACCACTATAATAAAGATCTGCTAGTGGAGCTCTCCAATCTATTACCTTTTCTTCTCCTTCTATAATATCTCCAAGTCCACATTTACCTATATAAAAACTTTCAAAATCTTTTCTATATTCTCTAAAATCTATTCTTGCAAAGTATGGCTTATTATAAGCTTCCTTAAATTTTTCTTCTTCCTTCGATAGAAATCCTACAGACTTCTTAACAATTTCTATCTCCGGATTATAGGCTCCCTTAGATTTTTTATTTAAAGCATCTAATTTTTCATTTCCTTTTAACTTTTCACATTCTAGTCTTTCAACTTCGCTTTCAATCCACCTTTTAGTTTCTGAAAGGACTTCTCTCTCATAGGTTAAAATCTTATTACCACTCATAATAAATACCTCCTTCACTAAATAGTCCTATTTAATTTTTGTTATGCATAATAAATAAATTAAACCATATTATTTATAAAATAAAAATATCCAAATTCCCAAAACATACCTTAAAAGGTGTAAAAGACTAATTCATTATTATTTAATAACAATGTAAGTCCTTTTACACCTTTGTTTTGTAAAATATATCTTTACTATTAAATTATTATATAATTTCATTGATTTAAAATCATATTAAATATAGCTAATATTTTCAAGTATAATACATTTATTTTCTTTCATAAACTTATTATTATAACATTCCTACATCATATTTTTAATTATATTAAATTTTATTATTAAGTTCAATTCTATTTTTTGTTATATATTTTTTTATATAGGTTAAACTAACTTAGAGGTGATATTCATGGAAAAAATTACAGATAGAACTCCTAGTGAAGCTTTAAACGATAATCTTAAAGAGCTTTATATGAGAATTGATATTTTTGAGCGTTATGCTAAAAAATGTAAATCTAATGATTTAAAAAATTTACTTAACGATGTTATAAATCTTTATTCTAAGGAAGCTTCTGAAATTTCAAATAAAATATCTGTTCTTGGTGATTCTCCAGCTTCAAATATTGGAATTATAGGAAAAACTTCTGAAATTATTTATAATATAAAAACTGTTGCAGCTGATACAGATAGTGAAATTTTAGAAGAAAGTATAAAAGCTTTTAAGACAGGTATAATTATGTTCCAAAAGTTTTTACATGAAAAAGAAGATCAATTAGATAAAGATTCAATTAATCTAATAAAAAATATTATACAAGAAAATGAGGAGCTTAGTAAAAAATTAAATGAATATTCAAGCCCTCATCAGGCTAACTTTTTCTAAATATACTATTCTATATAAATATTATATAAAACTTATAAATAGTTTTCATACTATTTATAAGTTTTAAATTTTAGCTTTTACCTTGAGTTAATAACTTTTCCATATATCTAATTTAATATAAAATTTTAATATAAAATGTTTTAATCATTATTTCATATGACAAAGTTACTTTAAAAAGATAATTATTTATTTAACCTAAGACTATATTCAATATTTTCCTTTAATATTAAAGCTTTTTCCTTTGAAGGATATGGATATTGAAAACTTAAATTCATATTTATTGATTTTAAAGCTTCAACTAAATCTTTTGTTAATAACTGTAATTTAGCTAAGTAATACCAATATATTGATGATGATAAATCAAATTCTACATACTCATTATAATATTTCACTAAACTTTTACAGTTCTTTTCACAAGAATTTCTTGTACAAATTGAAACCTCTTCATTATTACATTTTTTTTCACTTCTATTATTTTTATTTATCAAATTTCCATTTAAAATTACAATTTGATCAACTATATTAAAAGACTTATCTTGCCATTTTAATGTACTTTCAATTAAACATATATTATCGGTATCAGATTGACCAATAACCTTCTGAATAATACTTATGTTGGCAACTTCACTTCCCATAGGATAATATGAGTTGCATCCCCATACACTACTTATATTTACTTTCTCCTTTCCTTCTTTTACTTTCCCATCACAATAATATACAAAATCTAAATAATAGTCTAAATTTTCTTTTATATCAACAATGTATTTTTTATTTCTTTCATAATTAAGGACTTCTACCTTATAATTTTCTCTATAAAAAGCACTTATTTTATTTTCCTCATAAAATTCATTGCTATTAAAAATTTCTTTTAGTCCTCCTCTCTCATAAGTAAGAACTTGTCCTTTAATACATCCACCAAAACACTCATCTATAGATCTTATGAATATTTGTTTTTTATTTTTATCTTTAAAATATACTAAATCAAATTCAAACTTATAATTATTTTCTTGTAATTCATAATTTAAAACCTTTTCCGAATTGCCCTCCTTAATAACTAAGTAATACTTAGTTATACATTGAGTAAATGCACAAGACATAATATAAACCTCATCATTAATACCATTTCCTGTAACATCTCCTAATTTATAATCTATTATTTTTTCATTATTATTCTCAAGCATATTAACTCCAAATTATATAGTTATAATATTATTTTATCTTCTATATCCTTATCTGTTACTTGAGTATAAAAATAAGTGAAATTTAAATAAATTTAGTTTATAATTGAATTAATAAACTCTTATAGATTGGAGATAATCAGCATGACTAAAAAGAAAAAGAAACTTTTTATAGTTATATTATCAATATTAATTTTAATATTAGCTTGTTTTTTTGGAGTAAAAACAGTTTACAAATCATATTTTGCTCCTAAAGTACCTGTAACATCAATAGATTCTACAATACAACTTAACGATTGGAATTTGATAAAAAAATTTATTCCTAACAATGTAAATCTTTCTTTAAAAGAAATAAATGTTAGATCTACAACTGAATTTTCTGATTCTGAATTAACCGATTTATTTATACTAGCTTTACGTGAAGAACCTAATGCAATAAAAGATCTTACAGGTTTAAAAGTAGATATAGACAATGGTAATATTAATGTTTATATAGATATAAACTACAAAGATATACCTTTCCAAGGAAAACTTACCTTTACTGCTCAAAGCAAAGATGGTAAAGGAATATTCCATTATAAAGAAGGAAAAGTTGGTTTTATTGATATTCCTAAGGATACTATATTTAAAAATTTACAAGATAATTCAATACTTTCCTTTGATAAAAATAATGGAGATATAATCCTTTCTTTTAAGGATATAATAAAATATATTCAAATAAAATCTATAAACGTAGAAGATAATAAAATAGTAATGGTATTTAATGGTACTATTCCATTACTTAGTTCAATATTTCCAAATCTAAACTAAAAAAGGCTTTATCAAAAGGTATTTTGATAAATGCCTTTTTTTTAATTTCAAACATAAATTTATATATTAATTGGAATAATAGATTTATTATATATTAGTTTAGGTGATGTTTATGATTTATAAAATTATAAAAAAATACAATTTAGATGTGGATTCAATGAAACGTGAGGGAACAATTGCATTTTTAATATTTTTAGCTTCTTGGATATTCTTTGGAATTAATAATGCAATTTTAGCATATCCAATAGCATTAACTTCCTCAATTCTTTTAAAAGAAAATTTTAAAATAAATCCTTTAGAAAAGACTTTACGACTTTTATTTTTATATTGTTTTATAGTTGTTCTATCTTTTTTAGCATCAAGCAAATTTATATTAGCAATTATAATAAACTTCTTCACTATATTTTTTATAGCTTATAAGCTCTCAGTTACCTACACCCCTTTATTATACAAACCATTCTTAATGTTATATGTATTTACTTATTTTTATAAGGTAGACTTCCAAGGCTTACCCAAAAGATTATTATCCATATTCTTTGGCTTTAGTTTAACACTAATCTTTCATTTATTTATAAATAAGCTAAGTTATAAATCCTTAATAAAAAATAGTATAGATAAATCTCTATTTTTATTAGAAAGCCAAGTAAATAACCTTATTTTTAAAAGTTATAATTTAGAATTACAGCAATCTATCTCTAAAGAGCTTACTACTATTTGTTATAACATTTATACTACCAGAAAGAGAAAATTTTTAACTAATAATTTAGGTAGTATTCAATTTAAAATATATATAATATTAGAAAACTTAAACTTAGATTTATATAATCTAAATAATCTCTACTCAAAATTTAATTATAACAGCGACCTAATTAAATCATTTTTAAAAGAATTAAAAAAATCTATAAATATTTTAAGATTATATTTAGATGATGAAATTTCTTATTATGAAATAGATAAGCAACTATATAGATTAAATAGATTTCATGAAGATTTACCTAATCAATTCACCTTTTTTCATGACTTATCAATTTCAGTAACAAATCTTTATTTATATTTTACTGATATGACTACTCTTGAAGAAGGTGAAGAATATAAAAGCTACGATTTATGGAAAAATACAGATAGAAATCAATTTAAATTTAGAGATTCCCTACATTTTGGTACAATAAAACTTAATTTTGCCCTAAGAATTTCTTTAACTTTAAGCCTTGTGTTACTTCTTAGCCACCTATTTGATTTTACTAAAATGAGTTGGCTTGGAATAACTATAATGTCAATAATGCAACCTTATTATGAAGATACCTTAAATAAAAGTAAAGATAGGTTAAAGGGAAATCTTTTAGCTATTTTACTTGTAATTATTATTTTAAACTTATTTGAAAGCCAAATTATTAACATTATTATATTAATTTGTAGCTTATATCTAACCTATGGATTTAAAAGCTATTATAAACTATCTCTCTTTACTGCCATATCTGCTATTTGCATGGCATCTCTTAGCTATGGAGTTAATACCTTAGCTATTTTTAGAGTTTTTTATCTAGTTTTGGGAATATTAATAACTTTCTTAGTTAATAAATTTTTATTTCCTTATAACTTAGATCAAGGACTAAAGGAATTAAGCCTTAAATTAATAAAATATGTAACTATATTAGCAGAAGATCTAATAGAAAATCCTTTAAAAAATGAAGAGGAAATAATAAATTTGACTATCCACATAAAGCTTATGTGTAACAAGCTTACACTTAGAAATATTCAGAAAAATAATAAGGATATAAGTAGATTAATATGCTTAACTGAAAATCTTACTGCTTCTTTAAGCTATTATACTCTTTTAAAGAAAGATTTAGGATTAGTATGTGGAATAAACAAAGATGAATTAATTAATCTCCAAAGCAAATTACAATATTCCCTTAAAGAAAAAGCTCCATTAATAGATATAATAAACCTATTAGACTCAACAGTTGATTCTCTTATTAATTGTCCTTGCTCTAGAAAAATAATTTATAATCCTACCTCTAATGGGTTAATATATTAATTATCTCTTAAGCAATCCTCTCATTCTAAGAATATCTAGAATTAAACTTATAATTATATAAACAAAACTTCTTTATATAATTATAAGAGCTTATATCAACTTAATAAAACTTACAATCTAAAAAAACATAAAAACATTTTATAGTAATTGTAAGTTTTATTTATAATCTATTTTGATACAAACTCTTATTTTACATCAATAATTTTATTACCCTAAATAATCTACTTTGAATAAATCAATTAATTCTTCTTCACTTAAGGTATTAAATGTACTTCCTACGCCTAATTCTCCCTCTTCAATAATCTTAGAAATCAATTCCTTCTTCTCCTCTTGAAGAGCTACTACCTTTTCTTCAATAGTTCCTTTAGCTATTAATTTTATAACCTCTACTACATTTTTTTGTCCCATTCTATGTGCCCTATCCGTTGCCTGATTTTCTACTGCTGGATTCCACCAAGGATCAAAATGAATTACAATATCCGCAGAAGTTAAATTAAGTCCTGTTCCTCCAGCTTTTAAACTTATTAAAAATACTGAATTTTCCCCTTGATTAAATTCATTCACCATTTTTATTCTTTTCTTAGATGAAACACTTCCATCTAAATAGCTAAAGGAAATTTTTTCTTTATTAAGTCTAATACTTATATTTTTTAATACTGAAGTAAACTGTGAAAATACAAGAATTTTGTGACCTTCTTCTATTCCTTTATTTAATATTTCAACTAAAGCTTCTATTTTAGCACTTTCCCCCATATAATCATTTATTGTTACAGAAGGATCTAAGGCTAATTGTCTAAGTTTAGTTATATGAGATAATATCTCTATTTTACTCTTGTTAAACTCATCTGAATCCTGCTTCTTTTCAATAATTGCTAGAGCATTATTAGCATATATTGAATACACCTTTTTCTGATCTTCTCCTAAATCAACTAAATGCATCTTTTCAATTTTATCAGGTAATTCCCTTATAACATCCCTCTTCTTTCTTCTTAATATGAAAGGTTTTATAAGAGTATGTATTTCCCTTAATACTTCTTCACCTTCATTTAATTTTTTATAATATCTAACAGTAAATCTTTTTCTATCATAAAGATATCCTGGCATTATAAAATCAAAAATTGACCAAAGTTCCATAAGAGAATTTTCCATAGGAGTACCAGTTAAAGCAAATTTATATTCTGAATTAATTTCTTTAACAGCTTCAGAATTTTGAGAATCTGGATTCTTAATAGCTTGAGCTTCATCAATAAAGCAATAATCAAAGTTTATTTTCTTATATTCCTCTAAATCTCTTTTTAATAAGTTATAGGTAGTTATAATTACATCCTTATTGATTATATCAGCTAAAGCTTCTTCCCTCTTATCCTTTCCTTCATTTAACACCTCTACAACTAAATTAGGTGCAAATTTATTAAATTCTTCTTTCCAGTTATATATTAAGGAAGTTGGTGCTACTATTAAGTTCTTCTTTCCCTTATTAGAAAGAATAAAGGTAATTGCCTGAAGAGTTTTTCCAAGTCCCATTTCATCTCCAAGAATTCCTCCTAACCCTAAATGTTCCAAAGTTTTAAGCCAATTATATCCAAACTTTTGATATTCTCTAAGCTCTGCCTTAAGATCCTTAGGAATTTCAAAGGAAAGTTTATTTATATTCTTAAATTTATTTTTTAATTCACTTAATTTCTTTTTACCATTAATGTATCTAATACCATGTTCTTCTATGTAATTAGCTATATATAATGCTCTACTATTATTTAGTTCTAAACTATTATTCTCTAAATCTCCATTATCCAATAAATCTAATAACTTTAAAAATTGCTTTAATTCTAATTCTTCTAAATCAAGAAACTCTCCACTTTTAAGTTTAAAAAACTTTAAGTTCTCCCTAAAAGCTCTAAGTATTTCTCTTGTTTCTTCACTAGGTATGTCTCCTATTTTAAAGTCAAACTCAAAGTAATTATATCTTCCAGGCTTAATATCTCCTTTTATTCCCTTGCTTCCTAAACTTTTTATACCTTTAAAATTCTCTGAATAGTAAACTTCTCCATACTCTTGCAATTTACATACATCATATTTAAAAAAGCTAAATATATATTCATCTCCTAAATAAAAATAAAACTTTTTATTTATCTCTTCAATGCTAAATCTCTCAATTAAAGCAATAACCTCTTTTTCTTTTTTTATATCTCTATATATTATTTTTTCCTTACAATCATCAAATACATTAAATTCATAAGAACCATATTTTACTTTTAAGGTTAAAGTTACTTCTTTACCCTCTTTATCAAAGTAAAAATTAAATTTCACAGGCTCTAAAACTATCTTGCTCATTATATTTTTAGAAAGTACTACATTCTCAGTTAAATCTCTTAAAGAAGGTATTAGCTTTCTAAACACTCTTTCTTCTTCACATTTATCAATCTTTATAACTTTTAAGTCTGAAAATACATCTAAATAACTCTTTATTTTATAACAAAAATCTTTTTTAGGAATATATATATTAGTTCCATATAAAAATACATCAGCTCTATCTCCTAAGACCTTAGGCATTCCATTTAAAGAGCTAAGTTCAAAATTATTTTTTGAATCTTTTAAAGAAAAATCTATTGGAACATCTTCAAAAAGCACTTCACCTTCTACTGCTCTATAAAAAAATCCTTCATTCAAATAAATTCTATGATTTTTTATTATGCTAAAAAAATCTCTTACTAAATAATTAGGTATCCTAATACTTTTGCCACCTATAAATGTATCTCTATTTCTTAAAAAGCTTTTTATTGGCTTTTCGATTTCTTTTAAGTTTTCTATAAACTCTATTAACTCCTTATCTTTAGTACTTAACTTTTGTTCCCTTATATCAAAAGTAAAAGCCTTACTATATTTAATAGGTATTCTGTTATAGTAAGCAACTAAAAATTGCTCAATATCCTTTAATACGTAAAGTTTATTTGAACTCATAGACTTAGTTCCTATTTTAAACTCTGCTAATATACTATTGCTCCACTCATTTTTATTTATATAAACATCTATTTTTAACTCTTCTTTATCTGTTTCCTCTTTAAGAATTAAGTCTAAAATTTTACTTTCTTTGTTTTTAGAAAATAATTTTTTATTTCCGCCAAATTCTTTTTTCTTAGATAAATCCCCTAAAGCTTTATAAAAAGTTGCTACTAAATGCTTGCAACAGTAATTTTCCTTGCTAAATTCGTGCTTTTCATAATCTTTACATGTACAATAAGTTGATAAAATTCCCTTTGTCTTAATATCTATCTCTAATTTAGTACTATATTTACTAAATAATCCTTCTGAAATTACTATTCCATTAACAGCCACTAAGTCTTCTTCATCTTCTATTTCTATGGACTCCACAAAATCATTATTGATTATTCTTTGAGCCTTAACATAATTTCTTCCTGTAGTTTCTTCTTTAAACCTTTGTAATAATAAATCTTCAACTAACATATTTACTCCTCTATTTACATGCTTCATATCTTACAATTATAACATAAATTTATTTTCTCTAAAAAATTATGTTAATTTCACTTTTTATACAATTGATTTTTAAGTAAAAAAAGAAACTAAAAATGAGGTTGTATCAAAATAATTTTTAACACAACCCCATTTTAGTATTTTATTTTACTGTTCCCCTCTCAACTAAAGAAGGCTCTAAATTTATTATTTTACTTTTTAAAGATTTATTATTTATTAAATCTATAAGAAGTTTACAAGAAGATTCTCCAATTTTATATATTGGTTGAGCTATAGTGGTTAATTCTGGCTCCATATAAGAACATATGTTGATATTATCATAACCTAGTATGCTTATATCTTCAGGTATTTTATATCCGTTTCTTATTAAATATTTCATACCACCAATTGCCATAACATCACTACTATAAAAAATTGCATCTACCTTTTTATTATTTTTAATTATCCTCTCTGTTGCATTTATTCCACCTTCCATAGAGAAATCTGATTCTTCTATTATGGCTTCACTAGATATTCCCAATCTCTTTACTGTATTTTTGAAACCTTCTAGTCTTAAATTAGCTATTTCTAAATTAGCCTTTCCTGTAACAAAAGCAATATTTTTATTACCTTTATTCACTAAATAATTTACTCCCAATTCAATACCTTTCTTATTATCACAAAATACACCATTAGCATTTTTTTCATCTGAAACCATTCTATCTATCATGACAAATGGAATCTTATTATTTTTTAGAATTTTAATCCACTCTTTACCATCACCACAAGCTGCTATTATAACACCATCTACTAATTTACTAATTAAAAGTTTTAAGTATTTTTCTTCTTTCTTTTTTTCATTGAGAGTGTTGCACAAAATAATACTATAACCATGCTTTTCACTTTCAATTTCTATAGCCTTTGCCATTTCTGAGAAAAAAGGATTTTGAATATCTGGTATTATCATGCCTAAAGTATAGCTCTTTTTAGTACTTAGGCTTCTAGCTAATGAATTTGGTATATAATTCATATCTTTTGCAGCTTTAAATATTTTTTCTCTAGTCTCTTTTGAAACATTTATTTCTTTATTATTTAAAACCATAGATACAGTAGTCTTTGATACATTTACTGCTTTAGCTATGTCTAGTAATGTAGTCTTTCCCATTTTACGCAACACCTCTTGTCTGCTTCGTTTTATAACAACAGTAATTATACCATATTATACCTACCTATATCCTAATTATTTAGTATACACCTTAAGATCTGCTGCTATTTTATCTTTAACACTTTCACCGTTATATATCTTATTAGCTAATTCTACACCTAATGCTCCAATCAAATCTGGTTGTTGAGCTATTGTGGCTGACATTTCATCAATATCTATAGAATCTTTAGCATCATCATTTCCATCAAATCCTATAACTAATGCATTTATTCCACTAGCCTTAATTGCTTTAACTGCTCCTAAAGCCATTTCATCATTGTGAGCAAACACAACTTGTATATTAGGATTAGCTTGAATTATATTTTCCATAACTTGAAGACCTTTTTGTCTATCAAAATCAGCAGCTTGTATTGAAACAAAGTTAAATTTATTATTTTTATCCATTATATTATGGAATCCTTCTCCTCTATCTCTAGTAGCTGATGCTCCTGGAATACCTTGTATCTCAACTACATTTATTGGTCCTTTTTCATCTTTAAATTTATCTAATACATACTCAGCAGCCATTTCTCCACCTTTTATATTATCTGAAGCTATATGACATGTTATTTTTCCACCATTAGCTTGTCTATCTAATGTTATAACTGGAATATTACTTTCATTAGCTACCTCAACAGTCTTAACTACAGCATCACTATCCGTTGGGTTTATAAGTAAAGCAATAACTCCTAATTGTACTAAATCCTCTACATTTGCTCTTTCCTTAGCTGGATCATTTTGAGAATCTAATACCACTAAATCATATCCTAATTTTTCTGCCTCTTTTTCTGCTCCATCTTTCATATTTACAAAGAATGGATTATTAAGTGTTGATAAAACCATACCTATTTTAGGTTTATTGTTCTTTGTACATCCCATAAATGAAGTCATAAGCATCATGAGCATTAATCCAACTGAAAATATTTTTTTATTTATATGCATAAAACTCACCTCTTAAGCATCTTAATTTTTTCTGCTCTTTTTATCTAAAAGTACTGCTATTAATATAACTAAACCTTTTACTATTGATTGATAGAATGGTGATACATTCATAAGGTTTAATCCATTATTAAGTACACCTATAATAAGAGCACCTATTAAAGTACCTGTGATTGTTCCCTCTCCTCCTGCTAAAGAAGTTCCTCCTATTACTACAGCTGCGATAGCATCTAATTCAAATCCTGTTCCTGCATTAGGTGAAGCAGATCCTATTCTACTTGTTATTATTACACCTGCAATAGCTGAAGCAAAACCTGATACCACATAAACTAAAGTTTTTATCTTATCTGTATTTATTCCTGATAATCTTGAAGCATCTTCATTTCCACCTAAAGAATATAAATATCTTCCAAATCTTGTTTGTGATAAAACATATATTGCTATAATTGCTATTATTACTGTTATTATAACTGGTATTGGCATGAATCCAAGCTTACCATTTCCTATTTTAACAAAAGATTCAGGCAATTTTGATATTGGAGTACCATCTGTAAATACTAAAGTAGCCCCTCTAAATATTGTCATTGTAGCTAAAGTAACTATAAATGCTTGTAATTTTCCCTTTGATACTAATAAACCATTTATCAATCCAACTACTATACCAATAGCAGCAGCCACTATAATAGCTAAGAATACGTTTCCAGTTGATTTAACAATAGAAGCTCCTACAGCACCACTAATAGCTAAAGTAGATCCAACTGATAAGTCTATTCCACCAGTTAAAATTACAAAAGTCATACCTATTGCTATTATTGCATTAACTGAAACTTGTGTAAATACATTAGTTATATTAGATACACTTAAAAAACTTGGAGTAACTATAGTAATAACTATACATAATAATACTAGTCCTATAAGAGATTTATATTTAGATATATTTGCTTTAACATTTGCTTTCATTATGTAATCCTCCTTAATTGTTTATTCCAACTGCTAATTTCATTATACTTTCTTGGTTTGCTTCGTCTCTATTTAATTCTCCAGAGATTCTACCTTCACTCATAACTATAATTCTATCACTAATTCCTAAGACTTCAGGTAAGTCTGAAGAAATCATTATTATAGCTTTTCCACTAGCTTTAAGTTCATTTAAAAGCTCATAAATTTCTTTCTTTGCTCCTACGTCTATTCCCCTAGTCGGCTCATCAATTATTAATACTTCTGGAGATAACATAAGCCATTTAGCAAGTATAACCTTCTGTTGATTACCTCCACTTAAATTCTTAATAAGCTGCTCCTTATTTGGAGTTTTTATATTTATCTTCTTAATATAATAATCTATATCTTTTGTTTCTTCTTTCTTATTAATAGCTTTAAACTTATTCTCATATTTATTTAAATTACATAAGGTCATATTTTCCCCAACAGACATTCCTAAAATACATCCTTCTTTTTTTCTATCTTCTGAAAGATAACATATACCATTATTTATTGCATCACTTATACAATTTATATTAATAGTACTTCCATTTAAAGAAATTTCACCACTTGTCCTTTTATATTCTCCAAATATTGTTTTTGCAAGCTCTGTTCTTCCTGATCCCATAAGACCTGCAATTCCTAATATTTCTCCCTTTCTAAGAGTAAATGAAGCTCCTTTAACTCCTTCCTTACAGCTAAGATTTTTAACTTCTAAAGCTAAATCACCTTTTTTAACATCTCTGTATGGAAATTGATCCTCTATTGTTCTTCCAACCATCATTGCTATAAGCTTATCATTATCTATGTCTTTTATTTGCGCATTTCCTGCATATCTACCATCTCTTAACACTTCTACTCTATGGCATATTTTAAATATTTCTTCCATTCTATGTGATATGTATATTATTGCTATTCCTTTTTTTCTTAAATTTTCTATTACTTTAAAAAGGTTTTCAGTCTCTACGTCAGTTAAGGCTGTAGTAGGCTCGTCCATAATAATTATTCTAGCATTCTTAGTTAAGGCTTTTGCTATTTCTATCATTTGCTTTTCACCTACATTAAGAGTACTAACTAGTCTATTTGGATCTATATCACAACCTATTTGTTCTAAGAACATTTTACTTCTTTCATCTAATAACTTTTTATTTATTCTTCCTGTAAACCTATTATGTTTTTCATTACCTAAAAATATATTTTCTGAAACAGTTAAGTTATTTAAAACACTAAGCTCTTGATGAATTATTGTTATACCAGCTTCTTCTGCTGATTTGATCCCCTTTACTTCTACTTCTCTTCCTTCAATAAATATTTTACCTTCATCTTTTTTATATACTCCACTTAGTATTTTCATTAAAGTTGATTTTCCTGCTCCATTTTCTCCCATCAAAGCAGTAACTTCTCCACCATAAGCCATTAAGCTAACATTATCTAAAGCTTTAACCCCTGGAAATGATTTTGATACACCTACCATTTTTAGCATTGGTGTTCTTTCACTCATTTACTACACCTCCCAAAATAATTACTATTTCATAAAGAACATTCTACTCAATAAATAATAAGTAGAATATTCATTTTTACACTTTTTTTAAAAAACAACTCCTGATTTTAAGATTATATTTGCATATGGAGTTTGTTCTCCAGTTCTAACAACAGCCTTACAACCTTTTAACTCTTTCTTTAATTCCTCATGTGATATAAAAGTTATTTTAGTATCTTTTATAACATCTTTTATTTCTTTAAATAATTCAGGACTTATTTCTTCTGTTTCCTTGGCAATCACTACTTCTTCTACCTGTAATTCCTCTAGAATAGCTTTTAAAGTTTCTACAAATCCTGGTACACCTTTTATTAAGGCTAAATCTATTCTTTCAGTTTCATTTGGTATAGGCAATCCACAATCCCCTATAGCTAACATATCAGTATGTCCCATCTTTGATATCACTGAACTTATGTTACTATTTAACAAACTTGTTTTTCTCATAATTACTCTTCTCCCTTATAAACTTCTAAAACTTCCTCTAAAAATGGTATTGATGGTTGAGCTCCTTTTCTTTGTACTGCTATTGATGATACTTTATTCCCAAATCTTATTGAGTTAATTAAAGTCTCTCTTCCTAAATTTTTAGTATCTAACTTTGAACTTAACCCTCCAATGAAGCTATCTCCAGCTGCTGTAGTATCTATTGCATTAACTCTATAAGCCGGAACTATTTCACAAAAATCTTTTCCTATTAAGGCTGCTCCATTTTCACCAAGAGTAATAATTACAAACTTAACTCCTTTGCTTAAGAATATCTTTGAAGCTTTCTTAGCATCTTCTATATCTTTTATTTCAATTCCAGTTAAAAGTTCTGCTTCTGTCTCATTTGGAATTATTATATCTGTATATTTTAATAATTCTTCTTTTATTTTTTTAGCTGGTGCTGGATTTAATATTGTAACTTTTCCATTCTCTTTAGCTATTTTAAATGCTTCTATTGTAATATCCTCTGGTGTTTCAAATTGTGAAATTATAATATCTGATTCTTTTATTACATCTTCAGCACTATGTATTTCCTCTTTTGTTAATGTCATATTTGAACCTGCATTAACAATTATTGAATTATTTCCATTATCATTAACCATTATTAAAGCCATTCCTGTTGGCTCTATTCTATCTTCAAAAACATATTTAACATCTATATTATCTTCCACTAATTTATTTTTTAACTCTCTTCCATTTTCATCTTTTCCTATTTTAGAAATCATGAAAACTTCTGCACCACTTCTTTTAGCTGCAACAGCTTGATTAGCTCCTTTTCCACCAGCTATTTTCTGAAATGATTTTGAAAGTATAGTTTCTCCTACTTTAGGCATATCTTTAACTTTTAAAACTAAATCCATATTCATACTTCCAAGTACACATATCTTATTCATTAATATCCCTCCTTAGTTAATCGCTTCACTAAACCGATTAACTATATAATAATACTTTTGTAAACGATAATCAAGAGGTTTTTTAAAAAAATAAAAAAAGAGTATAGACTTTAAATTCTATACTCTTAAATTAGATTATTTACTTTTCTACTAATTCGTATATTTCTTTAGCTCTATCAACATACATAATACCTTCTAAATGATCTATCTCATGCAAGAAACATCTTGCTAAAAGATCTTGAGCTTCATAAACTTTTAATTCACCCTTTTCATTTAAAGCTTTTATTCTTACAGCTCTTGGTCTTTCAACTAATCCTTCATGCATTACATAACTTAAACATCCTTCATAGTCTTCATAAGTTTCCTTTGAAACTCCTGTTACCTCTGGATTTATAAGAACATATTCATTCTCTCCATCACCAAAATTTATATAAACAACTCTTTTATTAACTGCTATCTGAGGAGCAGCTAATCCTATTCCTTCCACAGTTGCTAATGTATCTTTTAAATCTTGTATCAATCCTTTAACTTCATTAACATCTTTAACTGGTTCTGAAACTTTTTTTAAAGCTTCATGTCCTATTTGAACTATTTTCTTAACAGCCATTTAACTTCTCCTTTCAAAATTCCTATAAATATATTAAAACATAAAAATATAAATTTTTCACTAATAAATTATATATTATATTCTCTATAAAATATTATTGACTGTCTTTAAAGCATCTAAGTTAAAACTTATTATACTTTAAAGACAGTCAATACTTATAATATTATCATAATTATTAATAATGATACTAAACTTAAACATCCACTTAGTATACATATATATGATACAATTTGCTTTACAGACATTCCTCTTTCTTGTAGCCTATAATGTATTTGACTTCTATCTGCTTCATAAACAGGCTTTCCAGATTGGAATCTTCTAAAAATTACAAATATATTATCAAAAATAGGAACTCCTAAGGCTAATACTGGTACTAATATAGATAATGCTGTTGCTTGTTTAAAAGCACCTTCTAGGGCTATAATAGCTAAAATAAACCCTAAGAAATTAGCACCTGAATCACCCATAAATACTCGTGCTGGATGTCTATTGTATCTTAAAAAGGCTAATATTGATCCTACTAGAGTTATTGACATATATGCAGAGTTAAATTGTCCTTTTGCAAGAGCAACAACAAACATAGTCATAGCAGATATTATAGAAATACTTCCTGCTAATCCATCCATTCCATCAGACCAGTTTATTACTGTAGTAACTCCAAAAATCCATGTTATTGTAAGTATATATTGAATCCATCCTGAAAATTGAATAAATTCTCCAGTAAACGGATTAGTTACACCTCTAAAAATAATCCCAGCTTTAAAAACTATAGTTGCAGCTAAAATTTGAATTATAACTCTTGGATATATTGGAAACTCTTTTCCCTTTCCTTTATAATAGTCATCAATTACTCCTATTATTATTACCAAAGTAGATGCTATAAATATAATAAAAGTTTGTGATAATTTCCTTGTAGAATCTATTCCCAAAAGGTATGTTGCAAAAAATCCTATATACATAACAACTCCACCTATTAGAGGTGTTAATTTATCATGCTTTTTTCTTCTTGTTGGCTTGTCAACAAAACCCTTTTCATTTGCAAATTCAATAAACTTTGGCATTAATAGATATACTATGACAAAAGGAATAAGCATTACAATTAAATACTTAATCATATTTTCTCCCTCTGTATTAAAAACATTTTTCTTACATATATTATTCTAGTAGATTAATAAGTCATATTAATGACATTTTAATTAAAATTATTTTATTACTTATTATATCACTAATCCAAAAAATTAGTCATAGATTTAAGAATTACTCTGCTTCATATTTTAAACAAACTGAAAATACATGACATGGCATTTTTCCTTGTTCTTTTTTTTCGTATTTCTTAATCAATTCTCTCATTTTTTTGTTTATTTCTTTAAACTCTTCTTCATTCAAATATATGTTTTTATAATTAAAACCAATAGAATCTTCTGCATTACCAGTATCTACTTTCTCAGATATTTTTTTAATAGTTTGTTCCTTTGAACTATCATAATATTCACTTAAAATATTTAATATTTGAGATTTATATACTTGTTTAACTTCATTTTTAATTTGATTTCCCTCTATATTAAAGCTTTCTGCAGTCAGGTAATAATATTTTGCTATTATTCCCTTTATTTCTTTTGTTTTTACAAGTTCTACTATTCCTGCTTTTTCTAATTTTTTAATGTGGTAATGAACTTTTGCTGGTACTTCCCCAAAAAAATCAGCAATTTCTTTTACCGTAGCAGATTCTTGATTATTTCTAAGATAAGTTATTATTTTCAGTCTATAAGGATCTGAATATGCTTTTATTTGTTCTAAAGTAGTTAAATTCATAACACTGTTCATTTTAAGCCCCCCCTAATATTAAGCATAATATTTACTCATTATACCATATTTTAATAATATTTTACATATATAAATATTATTAAAATATTTATTACATTAAAATATCTATTTTTCTTAATAAAATTATACATTTTATCTTGAAAATAGTAAAGAAAAAAGGCAAATCTTGATGTTTTTTTAACATAAGATTGCCTTTTATTAATCTAAATATATTATCCTCTTTGTTCTATCATAGACTTAACTTTCATAAGTCTTGTTAAAGCACTTCTCTCATTTTCATCAAGCTTCATTCTGATGTATCTTATAGTTTCTTTTAACTGAGGAATTGTCATATATTCAAGAGCATTAACTCTTCTTCTTGTCTTCTCAATTTCGTCTGCCATAAGCTGACCAGATTTCTCAACTTCTGCAAGTTCTAATAACTTTGGTAAAATTCCATATAATTTAGAAATTGCATCATCAAGTTCAGCTGAAGTATTCATAAATCCATAAGGATAAATACTACCTTCATCACCTTCTAATTTTCTTTTGAAGTTCATTATAGGCACATTTACACTCATTATATTTTTATTTCCCACTTCAACCTCAATTTCTTCTTTAGGGTATGCTATAGCTTCCTCTAGGAACTCTGAACTCATAACAGCTCTAGCCATAACGAAGTCTTTTAAGGAACTTCCTAGTTCCTTTTCAACTTCATCTCTTAATTGATTATTATATTTGATAAGATTTATGAATTGTCTCATTAACTCATCTTGCTTATCTTTTAATAATTTATGTCCTCTTGTTGCTGTTACTAATCTTTTCTTTAGCTTTGAGAGTTCCATTCTAGTAGGATTGACATTTAATCTTTGTGCCATTCTTACTCATCCTCTCCAACAGGCATATACTTTTCAAGATATTCATCTCTAATTCTCTTAAGCTCTGTTCTAGGTAAGATCTTAAGTAATTTCCATCCAAGATTTAGAGTTTCCTCTATTGTTCTGTTAGTTGTGAAACCTTGTGAAACATATTCATTTTCAAAAGCTTCAGCAAATTTAGCGTATGCTTTATCTACATCTGATAATGCTGATTCTCCTAAGATAGCAGCAAGTTCTTTTGCTTGCTTACCTTGAGCATATGCTGAGAATAACTGGTTCATTGTATCAGCATGATCTTCTCTAGTTTTTCCTTTACCAATACCCTTATCTTTAAGTCTTGATAATGATGGTAAAACATCTATTGGAGGCATTATTCCTTTTTTATAAAGTTCTCTTGAAAGGATTATTTGTCCCTCAGTGATGTATCCAGTTAAGTCTGGAATTGGGTGAGTCTTATCATCTTCAGGCATTGTTAATATTGGAATTTGAGTTATTGATCCTTCTTTTCCAACTAATCTTCCTGCTCTTTCATATAATGTTGAAAGGTCAGTATATAAGTATCCTGGATATCCTCTTCTTCCTGGAACCTCTTTTCTAGCTGCAGAAACTTCTCTTAAAGCTTCACAGTAATTTGTTATATCTGTCATTATAACAAGAACGTGCATTCCTTTTTCATATGCTAAGTACTCAGCAGTAGTTAATGCCATTCTTGGAGTAGCTATTCTCTCAATAGCTGGGTCTGATGCTAAGTTCATAAATAGAACTGATCTATCTATAGCTCCAGTTTTTGTAAACTCATCTACGAAGAATTCAGCTTCTTCGAAAGTTATACCTATAGCAGCAAATACAACTGCGAACTTAGAATCTGAGTTTAAAACTTTTGCTTGTCTTGCAATTTGAGCAGCTAATTCTTTGTGTGGAAGACCTGATCCTGAGAAAACAGGAAGTTTTTGTCCTCTAACTAGAGTATTAAGTCCATCTATTGCAGAAATACCAGTTTGAATAAATTCTGATGGGTAGTTTCTAGCAACTGGGTTTATAGCTTCTCCATTTATATCTAATCTCTTCTCTGGTATTATGTTTGGACCATTATCTTTTGGTCTTCCCATACCATCGAATACTCTTCCTAACATATCTTCTGAAACACCAATTTCAAGCGGTCTTCCTAAGAATCTTACTTTTGTATTTTTAAGGTTGATTCCTGCTGAACCTTCGAAAAGCTGAACCATAGCTTTATCTCCGTTAACCTCAAGAACTTTACCTCTTCTTAGCTCACCAGTTTGCATTTCTATTTCAACTAGTTCATCGTATTTAACACCTTCCACGCCTTCAACAGCCATTAAGGGTCCTACAACTTCTGTAACTGTTCTGTACTCTTTAAGCATTTAGAACACCTCCCTCGCTGATTAACTTATTCATCTCTGATTTTAATTCAACTAAAATGTCATCCATCTTACTTATTTCTTCCTCTGAAATATATTTACTTCTTGCAATTCTATCTCTAACTGGAAGTTTTAATATTTTATCTAAATAAACGCCAGCTTCTAAAGCTTTTTCAGCCTCATGTCTAAAACTTAATATTAAGTTTAACATTTTATATTGTTTATTTAATGAAGTATATGTGTCATTCTCATGGAATGCATTTTGTTGTAAATAGTCTTCTCTTATTGATTTCGCAACTTCAAGTTTTAATCTATCACCTTCTGAAAGTGCATCCATACCAACAAGTCTTACTATTTCCTCTAAGTTTGCTTCTTCTTGAAGAAGTGCCATAGCTTCTGTTCTTAATGTTGACCAATCGTCTGCTACATGAGCATCCATCCATTCACCCATTTTTTCTAAGTATAATGAGTATGATGTTAACCAGTTAATTGATGGGAAATGTCTCTTATATGCTAATTGAGCATCTAGTCCCCAGAAAACTTTAACTATTCTTAAAGTTGATTGTGTAACTGGCTCAGATATATCTCCTCCTGGAGGTGATACTGCTCCAATTGCTGTAACAGCTCCTTCTCTTCCATCTTTACCTAAAGCTACAACCTTACCAGCTCTCTCATAATAATCAGCAAGTCTTGATCCTAAGTATGCTGGATAACCTTCGTCTCCAGGCATTTCTTCAAGTCTTCCTGACATTTCTCTTAAAGCCTCTGCCCAACGTGAAGTTGAGTCAGCCATGATTGACACTGAGTATCCCATATCTCTGAAATACTCTGCTATTGTTATACCAGTATATATTGATGCTTCTCTGGCAGCAACTGGCATGTTAGATGTATTTGCTATAAGAACTGTTCTCTTCATTAAGCTTTCCCCAGTTTTAGGGTCTTTAAGTTCTGGGAATTCATTAAGAACATCTGTCATCTCGTTACCACGTTCTCCACATCCAACGTAAACAACTATCTCAGTATCTCCCCATTTAGCAACTTGGTGCTGAACTACTGTTTTACCTGCTCCGAAAGGTCCTGGAACAGCAGCAGCTCCACCTTTAGCTACTGGGAAGAAAGTATCTATAACTCTTTGTCCTGTAGTCATTGGTTCAACTGGATTTAATTTTCTTGCATATGGTCTACCTTTTCTTACAGGCCATTTTTGCATTAATGTTAAATCCTTATCACCTTTTTCAGTTTCTACTACAGCGATAACCTCTTCTACATTAAAATCTCCAGCTTTTATTTCTTTTATTGTACCTTCAACTCCGAAAGGAACCATTATTCTATGAAGAACAACAGCAGTCTCTTGAACTGTTCCTATTACATCTCCAGCTGAAACCTTATCTCCAACCTTAGCAGTTGGTACGAAAGGCCATTTTTTCTCTCTATTTAAAGATTTAACTTCTACCCCTTTACTTAAGAAAGCAGAATTAGCTGCTTTCATGAAAGCGTCTAGAGGTCTTTGTATTCCATCGAACATTGACTCTATAAGTCCTGGTCCTAATTCTACTGAAAGTGGTTCACCAGTAGTTATAACTGGGTCCCCAGGTCCAATACCTGATGTTTCTTCATATACCT
>NZ_JARHZJ010000041.1 GCF_029258205.1 Clostridium sp. | reverse complement strand
TGAAGTAATAGATTTAGATGTATTCTTAGATAAAGATGAAATAGACAAAAATAAAGAAGCTATAAAAATTTTAAAAGAACAATTTAGAGAGTGTATGGAAAATGCTCATAAAGAATACGAAAAGGCCTTAAAGATACATGATTATTGGGAAGATATTTATTTCCCTTATTTAAATATTGAAAAGGCAAATAAATTTACTAATCATGTAATCTCCTTACTAACAGAAGGTGCAGTTAAGAAAGAGTCAAAGGGTAAGTCTGTTGAAAGATATTTAGGTGGAGCAACACCAAGTGGTCCTAAGGATTCTGTTCCTAGTATAACGGAAGGAGTAAAAAGATACTTTTTAAAAGGAAGAGCTGGAACAGGAAAGTCAACTATGTTAAAGAAAATAGCTAAGGCAGTAATAGAATTAGGTTATGATGTGGAAGTATATAATTGTGGTTTTGATCCAGATAGCAAGGATATGGTTATAAGTAGGGAACTTAACTTTGCAATTTTTGATAGTACATCTCCTCATGAATATTTTCCAAGTAGGGAAGATGATGAAATAATAGATGTTTATACAACATATATTGATGGAGATGTTGATAAAATTCATAAAGAAGAAATTGATAAGATTGCTGTAAATTATAAAAATCAAGTATCAAAAGGAACAGCTTTTTTAGCTAATGGAGAAATTATTAAAAATAAAATAGATGATATTTACAATAATGCTTTTGATGATAAAAAAGCAAAAAAAGTTTTGGAATTTTTATTCAAATAAATAAAAAGGCTCTGCTAAAAAAGCAGGGCCTTTAGAATTGATAATATACAATTATTTTTCTTCTAATAATCTTTTAATTACGTGAGTAGCGTCCATATATGATGCTACAGATTTATCATAATTTAATCTGTTTATTATTGTTGAGATAAAGTCAGATAAATCAACAGCTTTAAACCAAGGAGCAACCTTTACTTCATCAGGAATATAAGTTAAGTTTGTTGAGTAAACACTCTTAATTATGCCATCATTGAAGAATTTATTGAATTTTTCTAAACCTTCAGTAAAGAATGAGAAAGTAGTAGCAATATATACATTTCTAGCATTTCTTTCTTTAAGTTCCTTAGCAATATCAAGTACAGATTCTCCAGAAGCTATCATATCATCAACTATTAAAACATCTTTTCCATCAACGTCTCTTCCCATATATTCATGCTTGACTATTGGATTTTTACCATTAACTATACGTGAATGGTCTCTTCTTTTATAGAATAAACCAACATCAACACCTAGTACGCTTGAATAGTATATTGCTCTATCCATAGCACCAGTATCAGGACTTATTACAAGTAATTTTTCCTTATCAAGCTCTAAATCTTTTTCATTGTGAATTAAACACTTAACTATATCATAAGTTGGATAGAAGTTTTCAAATGACATTAGTGGGATAGCATTTTGAACGTTAGGATCGTGAACGTCAAAAGTTAAAATTTCATCAACGCCTAATCTTTCTAGTTCTTGAAGTGCTAAAGCACAGTCTAGAGATTCTCTTCCTTTACGTCTGTGTTGTCTTGATTCATATAAAAGAGGCATTATTACAGTTATTCTTCTAGCTTTTCCTCTTATAGCAGAAACAGTTCTTTTTATATCTTGGAAATGCTCATCTGGTCCCTTATGATTTTCAAAACCAAACATTTTATATGTACAACTATAGTTGCCTATATCACAAAGAATGTATACATCTCTTCCTCTTACAGACTGAGGTATTTTAACCTTTCCTTCACCATTAGAGAATCTTATCTCATCAGTTTTTATTAAAAAAGATTCCTTACAATTTCTTTTCTCTTGTATGAGCTTGTCTATAGCATTACCAAGTTCTGTACAACTTTCTAAAGCTATAATTCCTAATTCATGATTTTGTTCGTTCATTGGTCTATCTCCTTTTTTAATGCTTATTTAAAATATTTTACAATCGTAAATACTAAAGATATTGTCATTTATATTATATACGAATAATTTGCTTTTAAAAATAGAAATTTATCATAATTTTTGACTAAATTTAATAAAAAACTTCAACTTTATTTGTTAAGTGATTTAATTTTTTAATAAAATATGAATATTATTCTAAATTTAATTCATAAAAAAATTTATTTTTTTTATATTTAGATTCAATTTAATAGGATATAAAAATTATAGTATCCTTTTAATTGAGCTTATTTTTTTATAGTAATTTTAAATTTTATAGTTGTTAATGAAAGAACATTGATATAAAATTAGACTAAATTAAAATAGAGAAATTTTATTATATACGCTATTTAAATAGAGATGGAGTTAAGAAAAGATGAGGAGGAGTTATTGTGGAAGTATTAAGCCATGGATGTACATTGGATTGCTTTGACTGTTGTAAATTTAATGTTTATAAAGAGGGAAGTAAAATAACAAAAATAGAAGGTGACAAAGATCATCCATTTACAAAGGGACTGATATGTAAAAAAGGAATAGCTCACTTAAAAAGATTGGATCATAAAGATAGAATATACACTCCTCTTTTAAAGAATAATGGAGTATGGGAAGAGATTTCTTTTTTAGATGCATTAGAAATAATGAAAGAAAAACTTGAATATATAAAAAGTGAGTATTCTTCTAAGGCAATATTATATTATAGCCAATATGGGAATGGAGGAATACTAAAGGGAATAGAGAATATATTCTTTAATTTTTATGGTGGTGTAAGTAAAGCCATAGGAGGTCCTTGCTGGAGTGCAGGAATGAGAGCTCAAAAATATGATTTTGGAGATTCTGTATCAAATTCTTTAGAGGATATGATAAATAGTAAAAACATATTTTTATGGGGTAAAAATCCTGCCAACACAACTATACATACTATGGCAATTTTAAATAAGGCAAAGAAAAAAGGGAGTAGAATAATAGTTATAGATCCAATAAATACTCAAAGTGCAAAGCTTGGAGATATTTATGTGAAAATTAAACCAGGTACAGATGGAGCTTTAGCTATGGCTATGGCAAAAATAATAATTTCTAAAGGGCTTCAAGATAATGATTTTATAAATAAATATGTTTTAGGATTCTCAGAATATAAATCTCATTTGGAGAATTTTGATTTGAATTATTTAAGTGATGAATGCAAAGTATCAATAAAAGATATAGAAAAGCTAACAGAATACTATTGTGAGAAAAAGTCTAGTATATATTTGGGATATGGAATGCAAAAATATAAGAATGGTGGAAATACAATAAGAGCTATTGATGCCTTAGGTGCTTTAACTGGTCAAATTGGAGTTAAAGGAGGTGGAGTAAATTACGCTAATAAGGTCTTAACTAGAATTTTAGATTTAGATCCATTTAAAAGTGGAGAAGTTGGAGAGAATAGAGAATTTTATGTTTCTAATATAAGTGAGTTCATAGAAGAACCAAAAAAATATTCTTTAAATAAAGGAGATTCTAATACACCCATAAAAATGATGGTAATAGCAAATAGTAATCTTATGAATCAACTTCCAGACTTAAATAGACTAAATAGTAGTTTAGATAAAGTGGATTTTAAAGTTTGTTTTGATATGTTTATGACAGATACTGCTTCAAAATGTGATTTATTCATTCCGTGTACCAATACCTTAGAAAGTGAGGATATGGTTTTTAGTTCAATGACTAATCCTTATTTAGTATATAATGAAAAAATCACAGAACCTAGAGAAAAATTTATGGATGAATATTATTTTTTTAGAGAATTAGCTAAAAGAATGAATTTAAAAGGATATCCAATTGTATCTAAAAAAGAATATTTAAGTAAGGTGATTGAACCTCTAATGAGATACAATAAAGATGTAACCTTAGATTATTTAAAGAATAATCCATTCACAATTTATGATGAGGTGGCTTGGGAAAATAAAAACTTTAAAACACCTTCTGGTAAATTTGAACTTGCATCCAAAATGGCGTTAAAAGAGTGTGGAAGTTTAACACCAACATATATAAGTCCTATAATAAAAGAAAATTGCTTTAGATTGCTTACTAATCATTCTAAATATTCATTATCAAGTCAGCATTATATAGATGTAGATGAAAAGGCAAAAGTATATTTAAATGAGAAGATGATAAGAAAGTTTTCTTTAATTCATGGAGAAAAGGTTAAATTAAAATCAAAGACAGGAGAGATTACAGCAATTTGTTCCTTAGATAATGGAGTTCAAGATTATGTAGCTTTAATTTATGTTGGTTGGTGGAAGAAACATGGGAATCCAAATTTTTTAACTGAATCAGGAATTTCTGATATGGGTGGACAAATAACTTATAATGAAACCTTTATAGAGATTGAAAATATATATAATTAGCTAAATTATTAAGGTCCTAGTTCAATTAATATTGTGCTAGGGCTTTATTTATATAAATTACTTTTTTCTTAAGATATACTAACGTAATTAAATTTTAATTTTTAGTCATATTTGTCATGATATAATTTGAAAACAGATGATTAATTAAGCAGAGTTTTAACTTTAAAAGCTTAAGTTTCTTATAATAATTATTTTAGGAGGTGAGGTTGTTAGTAATAGAGCAATAGTTGAATAATTAGCTATTACTTACAACAAATAAAGTATGATAAAGAAGAAGAGTATTATGAAAGTTCTTTGTGGAGCAATAGTTAGTACATTCATGTTTGGAATGTCTACTCCAGTCTTTGCACAAAGTGGAAAAACTGAGGCTGTAGTAACTTTAGGAGCTAATTTAACAGAGGCAGAAAGATTACAAATGTTAGATGCTTTTGGAGTAAAAGCTAATGAGGTTAAAATAATAGATGTAACTAATCAAGATATAAGGGAACAATTAGGTTTAGATACAAGTAAACCGATACCTGCTAGCAGTCAATCAATATCAAGTTCTTATGTGGTGGTCAAAGACAAAGGTGGAATAAATGTAACTACTCACAATTTAACAGAGGTAACAGGAAGTATGCTTGCAAATGCACTTCTTACTTCAGGAGTAAATAATGCTGATGTAAAGGCTGATGCTCCATTTAAGGTTACAGGAACAGCTGCCTTAGCTGGTATATTAAAAGGGTTTGAAGATGCATCTGGAGAAGCGTTATCTCTTCCAAAGAAAGAAGCTGCAAGAGAGGAAATTTCTTTAACTAATAATCTTAGTAATGCTAAAACTAAGGATGGACAAACACTAGGAAAAGATGAAGCGGCTGTAGTAGTAAATGATATTAAAACTGATGTAATTAAAGATAAACCTAAAAATGATGAGGAAATAGGTAAGATAGTAAACAATATTACAAATAACTATAATATATTTTTAACACAAGGACAACAAGAACAGACAATAAAATTTATGTCTAAAATAAATGATTTAGATTACAACTATGGAGCTATGAAAGAATCTTTAAATCAGATGAATGATAAACTTCAACAAATATTAAAAGATACAGGAAAGCAATTAGAAGAAAGTGGTATTTTAGAAAAAGCACTAAATGGAATAAAGAATGTTTTAGTTGATATTAAAGATTTCTTAGTAAATATGTTTAGTTCAGCCAGTGAAAAAGTTAAAGATGGAATAACTTATGATGAAAATGGTAATATAGTTATAAAAACAGGAAATAATTCTGATGAATCAAAGAATCAAGAAAATATCCAAGATAAACCACAAAATCAGTCAAGTGAGAATAATCAAAATCAATCAAATGAACAAGGACAAAATCAAACAAAATAATTAGTATTAAAAAAGAGTAGTTATACGTGCGTGTATCAAAATGAAATTTAATAAAGCTTAAAAACATATTTTTATTGTTTGTAAGTTTTATTATTAGATTTTGATATACGCTATTTTTTTATTTTTACTTAATAAGATTATGAAATATAGCTTAAAATGTATTATAGTATTAAAAAAATAAGTATTAGGAAATGGTTTATAGTAAACCAATAAAATTACAATGTAAACCTAAATTTATAAAATAGTTGACAATTGTGGGTTATAAGGTTATTATATGGAATATATTTTGATAATCAAGATATATTTATTTTGAAAGTAGTTTTATGTATAAGATTAAAGGAGATTTAACTATGAAAATTAAAACAAGAGATTTAACACTGATACCTATCTTTTCAGCTCTTACAGCTATTGGAGCTTTTATTAAGATACCAATACCAATAGTACCTTTTACACTTCAATATTTCTTTTGTGCGTTAGGAGCAATTTTACTTGGTTCTAAAAGGGGGACATTAGCTCAAATAATTTATGTATTAGTAGGATTATTTGGAATTCCTGTATTTACTAAAGGGGGAGGTCCATCATATGTATTTCAACCTACCTTTGGATATTTAATTGGTTTTATTTTTGGAGCTTATGTAATAGGAAAAATAACAGAAAATCTAAGAAATATAGATATAAAAAATTTATTTTTAGCTGGAATTTTTGGACTTTTAGTAATATATATATTTGGAGTTTCATATATGTATGTAATTTATAATTTTTATCTAGGTGATGCTATGAGTTTATTATCAGCAGTAGGTATTGGAGCTATAGCATGTTTACCAAGTGATTTATTATTGACATTTATAATTGCATTAGTAGGATCTAAGATTTGTTCAAGGTTAAAAAGACTTGATTATATTTAAGAGAGAGGTTTGTTTTTAAGGAGTTTATTTTAAAAATGAAGGAAAAAGCTTTAAAAAAATATAAAATTAACTAAAGAATGACAAAGAAGCTGTCTTAGAAGTATGCTTATTAGGAATAATTGGTCTTGGAGAAACAATTTTAGGCAGAATAGATTTAGCTATTACTCTTAGAAAATTAGAAATAAAATCAATTACAATAAATATTTTAAGCCCTATTAAGGATACAAAACTTCAGTATATGATTCTTTTAAGTGAAGAAGAAATTCTTAGAACAATAGCTATTTTTAGATTTATAAATTCAGAAGCTAAAATAAGATTAGCAGGAGGAAGGTGTTTGCTTGAAAACTTTTGTGAAAATGCTTTTAAAGCAGGAGTAAATGCTAATATAACAGGAAATTTAGTAATTACATGTGGAAATAAGATAAAATATTAATAGACAATATTGGAATGAAGATTTTTTAGTTATGGAAAATGGAGTATATATAATATAAACTAACACTGATATTGGTAAAACTTTTATTTAGTAGATTAATTTTAAAAAGTTAAGAAAAAGATGGGATAAATGGATAATATTACAAGATAGTTTTAATTGGATCTATAAAAGACAAAAAGATATTAATAGTGGGAAGAATAGATAAGGTATTTTTTATGACAATGCTTGTTCAGCTATAGAGAGAGCTATAAAGATGAGTTTTAATTATAATAGACAGAGTGGAAAAGAAAATATTTATATATGTAACTAAAAATGTATAGAAAATGTTTTATGAGAATAAGATAGTTTCACTATCTTATTTTTTTGTTAAGAAAATATTAAAAAATGATTTAATGTTTAAAATATTTAAGATTTATACATAATTTTCAAAAAATATAATATTATTAGGATGAATAATTTGTAAAGGAAGATATTCATCAAAAAGAAATACATAATATCAATAGTAACAGTTGTAATACTTAGTTTAGTAGGCGTTGTAAGTTATTTTTAAAAACAAAGTATTAATGAGAAATCTGTGACAAATATGTAGATATATACTGTGCCATCCGTACATAAGGTTTTTCTAAATGAGAAAATAGAACCAGAAAAAGTTGAAAATATATTTTTAGATGCTACAAAGGTACTGTAGAAAAAGTTGAAGTTAAAAATTGAGATGTTTTTGAAAAATGAAATTTTTTATTCACATATAAAAATTAACAGGTTTAAGAACAAATAGAATAATAATAATTAGAGTTAAAATTAAAATTCTAGCTCCTAGTCTATTTTGCTTTTGATTTTCCATAAAAATTATCCAAATTTAAAAGTTATTTATTATAATATACTATGAAAGTAAATAAAATGTAAAATAAATATGAATAAAATATTAAAAAACAAGGAAGGTTTAAGGAAAGTATTTTATATAAGTAAATTATTATAATTACAATAAAAAAAATGAATTTAACTTATTTATAAAAAAGTAGTATTATAAATGTGTAGAGAGTTTGTTAAAAAATAAACTATTAAAAGTAAATAGTTTAAATTTTGGAGGTGTTTGAATGGGATACAAATTAAATTTAAAAGAAGTAAATGATTTATTTAATGAGCTTAAAAAAGATTATATAATTTATGCTCCAAAAAGATTCGAGAAGCAAGGAAGATACTCAGACACAGATATTATAAAATACGATGTTATAAATAGTGTAGAAGAAATAGTACATAATGAAAAATCAACTTATCCAGTAAAAGAAATAATTACTCCAATTTCTCAAACCTTATACTATTTTATAGAAAATGAGTTTAGAGAAAGTAAAATGGATAGTCAAAAGAAGATGCTTATATTTGCAAGACCATGTGATATAAATGCTCAAAGAAGACAAGATACTATATATCTTAAAAATGGAAACTTTGAAGATACATTCTATAAAAGAATGAGAGATAGAGTTAAATTTATTTGCATGGAATGTACAGAAGGATGGGATACTTGTTTCTGTACAACAATGAATAGTAATAAAACTGATGATTATAGTTTAGCAGTAAGATTTAATGAAGATAACTTACTTTTTAATGTTAAAGAAGAAGTATTTAATAAATATTTTGAAGGAAAAGATGAAGAGGAATTTGAACTTCAATTTATTGAAGAAAATATAGCTAAGGTTGAGTTGCCAGAAATAGAGAGTGTTGAAGTTTTAAATAAATTAAAGGATCATAAAATGTGGGAAGAATACAATAAAAGATGTATTCAATGTGGAAGTTGTACAGTAGCTTGTAGTACATGTACATGCTTTACAACAAAAGATATAGTTCATGATTCAAATCATAACATAGGTGAAAGAAAGAGAATACAAGCATCTTGTCATGTAGATGGATTCGATGAAATGGCTGGTGGACATGTATTTAGAAAAACAGCTGGAGATAAAATGAGATATAAAGTTATGCATAAAATTCATGACTATAAAGCTCAATTTGGAGAAGAGCATATGTGCGTAGGATGTGGAAGATGTACAGATAGATGTCCAGAGAATATATCAATTACAGCTACTATTAATAAGGTTTCAAAAGCAGTAAAAGAGATAATGGAGGAGATGTAAATGGAAAATATTTTAACACCTAAATCATGTGAAATAATAGACATATTTAAGGAAACTGACAAAGAATGGACTTTTAGAATAGCTTCTGATGTTGTTCCAGAACATGGTCAATTTTTAGAATTATCTCTTCCTAAGGTTGGAGAAGCACCTATTTCTGTTAGTGGATTTGGACCAGGATACTTAGATTTTACAATAAGAGCAGTAGGTAAAGTTACTGATGAAATATTTAAGTTACAACCGGGAGATAAGATTTCTTTAAGAGGAGCTTATGGAAAAGGTTGGCCTGTAGAAGAATTTAAAAATAAAAATGTAATAATAGTAGCTGGGGGTACAGGAGTAGCACCAGTTAGAAGTTTAATAAATAAGTTTTATGAAGAGCCAAATTATGTTGAAACTTTAAGCTTGGTATTTGGATTTAAAAATTCAGAGGGAGTACTTTTTAAAAATGATTTAGAAAGATGGAGTGAAAAATTCAATACTATTTATACTCTAGATAATGATACAAAAGAAGGATGGGAAACTGGACTTGTAACAGTTCATTTAAATAAATTACCTCTAGAAAGTTTTGGAGATAACTATGAGGTTATTATAGTTGGACCTCCTATAATGATGCATTTTACAGCTTTAGAATTTTTAAAACTTGGAGTTCCAGAAGATAAGATATGGGTTTCATTTGAAAGAAAAATGTCATGTGCAGTAGGAAAATGTGGACATTGTAGAATAAATGAAACATATGTATGTCTTGAAGGACCAGTTTTTAACTATACAAAAGCAAAAACATTATTAGATTAGGAGGAGTTATTTATGAATCATGATATAGATATTAAAAAAGTTAGACTAAATTGTTTTCGTCAATCAAAGGTTCCAGGAGAGTTTATGCTTCAAATGCGTATTCCAGGAGGAATAGTAGATGCTAAGTATTTATCACAAATACAAGAAATAGCAGAAACTTGGGGAAATGGAACATTTCATATGGGAATGAGACAAACTTTTAATATTCCAGGAATTAAATATGAAAATATTCCAGCAGTAAATAAGTTTATAGAAAATTATTTACAAGAAGTTGAAGTAGATAGATGTAATTGTGATATGAAAGTTGATGAAAATGGATATCCAACAATAGGTGCTAGAAACGTTATGGCATGTATTGGAAATTCACATTGTATAAAAGGAAATATTGATACTAAGGATATGGCTAATAAAATAGAAAAATTAGTATTCCCATCACACTATCATATAAAAGTATCTGTAGCTGGATGTCCAAACGACTGTGCTAAAGGACATTTTCAAGACTTTGGTGTTATAGGACAAGCTAGAATGGAATATCATCCAGAAAGATGTATAGGTTGTGGAGCTTGTGTAAAAGCTTGTGAACATCATGCTACAAGAGTTTTAAGTTTGAATGATAAAGGATTAGTTGATAAGGATCCATGTTGTTGTGTAGGATGTGGAGAATGTGTATTAGCATGTCCAGCAAGTGCTTGGACTAGAAAACCAGAAAAATTCTATAGAATAGTTATAGGTGGAAGAACAGGAAAGCAAACTCCTAGAATGGGTAAAACATTTGTAAACTTTGTAACAGAAGAAGTTGTTCTTGGTATCTTTGCTAACTGGCAAAAATTCTCTGCTTGGGCTTTAGACTATAAGCCAGAATATTTACATGGCGGTCATTTAATTGACAGAGCTGGATATCATAAATTTAAAGAAATAATTTTAGATGGAGTAGAGTTAAATCCAGAAGCATTAGTTGCAGATAATATATTCTGGGCTGAAACAGAGTATAGATCAAACTTTAATGTTAAACCAGTAAAGATGCATAAATCTATAGAATCTAATAGACCTTTAAGATAGTTATTTATGTGAGAAAGATAGTTTTAATTATATTAGTAGTTAATTTCATTTTATAATAATAAAAATTTATGCTTTGAAAAATTAGATGATTTATAAGGTTTTAATTTTTAGAGAAGGAGTACACTCTTTAAATTAAATATAAAAATAATAAGTTTAATATGATATTAAAAAATTAGATTTATTTAAAATTACATAGATTAAGAATTTTCTATAATCTATGTAATTTTTTTTTATATAGCAAAAAAAATACAAGGAATTAGCAAATTAATATTAATAAAATATAAATAAGTTAATAAATTATTGATAAAATGAAGAGGTATTTTAAATTTTTATTTTTATAAGAGTTTGATTGTATGATTATTTAAATTTATAATGTTAAATGAGATGAGAAAAGAATATCATAAAAATTTATTATAGATTTAAAATAATTTGTCCTAAGAAGTGAATTGTTTCTTCTTCATTTTATATCACTTTTTAGGACAGATTTTTGAAAACTTTAAAAATTAGGAGGTTTTTTAAAATGAGTAATAGAATAATAAAATCATATTGGGGTGTTGAATTAAGCCCAAGATTTATTGATGTTGGAAGTAAAAAACTTTGTATAATATTACCTGGAATAGGATATTGTTTAGATAGATCTTACTTAGATTACTCTAAACAATTAATGAAAGAAATAGGATATGATGTTTTAGAAATAGAATATGGATATCAAATAAATAGAAGTGAATTTAATATTGAAAAAGAGTTTAGTATAATGGTTTCTGAGTCATTAGAAGTTATAGATAATGCTATAGAAAAAGAGTATGAAGAAATTGTTATAATAGGAAAAAGTATTGGAACAAGTGTACAGTCTTTCTTAAATAAAGATTTGAGTGAAAGATTTAAAAATATAAGAAACATATATATAAGTCCAATAAATAAAACTTTAGATGAGTTTAATATAGAATCTAATTCTTTAGTTATAACAGGAGATGAAGATCCATTATTAAGTATAGCTCATAGAGTGGAGATAGAAAAAAGAGATGATGTAGAAAGTTTTATAATAAAAGGTGCAAATCATGCTCTTGATATAGAAGAAAGTGTTATGAAGACAGTTGATGCTTTAAAAGAAGCTTTAGAAGTGGAAAAAGATTTTATATTAAAATAATTTAATTAAAATCAATAAATAAGGTTAATCAGTAATGGTTAACCTTATTTTAAATTTCAATTTGAGACTGTAGGAGAATTTTTGTAAAAATAAATTTTCTTACAGTCTTTTTATTAGGTATAAAATTTGGAATATTATTTTTAATTTAGAAGGTTATATTAAAATTTAATAGGAATATAGTTTAGTAAAGTGATTTTTTAGGAGGAATCTTTGAAAAAGTTTTTAAAAGATATATCTTATGATGATAGAAATCTTTTAGCTATAGGTCTTGCATTTATATCAAATTTAATATTTTTAAATACAACGGAGAGAGAAGTTGGGTTTAATAATATATCTGAAATACTTAATTTAAGAAGAGAAGAAGTTTTAAAGGAAGGATTTATTTTTTTTATAACTTTTATAGCTATAATTTTTTTGATTTTTTCTCTGATTATGAGTATAAATATAATTTTGCATTCCTTGGAATTCTTTAATAAATTAGTTTCTTTAGGAACTATTATAGTAATTTTTATAATAGCTTTTTATGGATTTAATAATAGTATTCAAGGGTTTAAGATATTATTTTTAACTTTATTTTTTATAGGACTATTTTTTTATATATGGGAAGAAGTAAAGAACAATAAATACTTTTAATAAATTTAAGGTTAAATCCAAATTTAATATGAATAATTTGGATTTAACCTTTATTTAAAAGTGAAATTTACTTTTCAGAAACCTGTTCTATTGAAATAATAGATACATTTCTTTTTTCAAATTCATCAATTACTTTTTGAATTGTAGATGTTTTTTTATAATTATCTTCAGGGTAACCATCTTGTCCATCTTTGAAATCTAATAGATTAGCTTCTAAAAATGGATGATAGAACATTCCTGCAAAGGTAGTATTAGACATATTTTTTATCTTATTTAACATAACATCTTCTTTTCCACCTTCAATATAATAAAGAGGTGTAGGTACATAATAAGAACCACTTCCAGTTGGTGACTTCATAGGTTCTGATTGTGCCTTATTTTCATCATAATCATTGAATATATATTTAAAGTTCTTTTCTAAAGCTTCATTTTGAGCTTTGTTTATAGTATAGTGAGGAGCTTCAAAAAAGTTTATTTTTATACTTAGATCTTTAGCTATTTTAAGAGCTTTAGAAACTCTTGTGTTTAAATCCTCTACAGAAGGATTATATTTTCCAAATTCAAATCCTTCTCCGCTAATTGTATTTCCTATTTGATGAGTATAACCATGTAAACCTATTTCTCCTTTATGAGAGGCAACAAAGTCTAAAGTATATATAAGCTCTGCATTAGCAAAGTTATTTTCTTTAGAAGGATCATTATCTATATTCTTTTCTGGATTTATATATCTAGGTATCCAAGCTATATGATAAGGTACATTTTTTTTACCTAAATATCTACCCATAACTCTTATAGTTTCAAGATATTGTGAATCATATTCTGTTCCAGTTCCAGTAGAACTAACATCTTCAAATCTTATTATACCTTTTTGTGTACCGTTTCCTTTATAAGGTTTAACATCTAGCATGTCTCTATTAGTATATAATTTTACTAGCTTGTCCTTTGAGTTCCATCTACTTTTTAAATCAAGCATATTAGCAACATCTATTAAAGACATATATACAACATTGTCTTCTATTATAGGATTAGTCTTTAATTTATTGGCTTCTGATTTATTCTTTGATAAATCAATCCAAGTATTATCTTTTAAATTAACTTTAACATCTTTATTTTCAAATTTAATATCTATAGAATCATCTTCTATTTTAAATTCTCCATTATTATTTTTAATTATTTCACTTATAGGAATTAAATATCTATTTTTATCTAAATATATTGGTAAACTTAAGTTTTGTACTTTACCATTTAGATTTATTTTAATATTATCTTGAGGTTTATCTAGTCCAGTAAATTTTTCTAAGTTAAATGCAGATAGTTCAAAGTTTTTACTTTCACTTTTAGATCCACATCCTATTAGAAAAACCATTGAAAGGATTAGGATGGAAGTTGTAAAAAGTTTTTTCATATAGAGCCTCCTTGTATTAATTTAAATAATAATAAATAGAATTTTAAACTTAATAATTTATAAAAAAAGTGTACATTTATAATAATATTTTACAAATTAAGTCTTATATTTACAAAAAGGTTAAAAAAGTATTAATAAATGACTTATTATATAATATTTATTTCAAAACTACAGCTAATAAAAAATAAAATATTGATTTTATATTTTCAAAATTAAGATATTTTCTTATAGTAGTTAATTTTAGAAAAGTTTTTGTATTATAGAATTTAGTATCTTTATTATATAGTGTTTTAATAAGCAATAAAGAGATATTAAAGTCTGGAAGAGGTGAAATACTGACTATAGCAATATTGTTATCTATGGATGTAATGATTATTTATCTTTATATGTTTGATAATTTTATAGAAAAAGTCAAGAAGTTTGATAATCTTAAAAAAGAAAATATTATAGTTTAAAATCTATTTTGAATTTATAAAATGTTTAAAATTTTATTTTAAGGAGAAATTAGAGGAATTAGAAAAGATTTTATATATTAAGTTGGCACAGTTTTATTTAGTGTTTTTTTATTTTGTAAGTTTTATTAACAAAATTAAAGTTTAAGAATAATTATATAACGTATACTATTCTTCGGAGTGTGAAAATATTAAGATAGTAAAATCTTAATAGATATTATGATTAATCAAAGAGTTTTTTTTAATATTTTAGATGAGAATCAAAAACCTATTACAAAATGTATAGTAAAGATTGAAAATCAAAGAGAAAAGTATGAAGGAGAAACAGATTTAGCTGGAATAATAGAGTTTTTAGTTCCACTAGGTATTTATGTGTTGACAATAGACCATCCTTTATTCAAAAAGAAAATTTATAGAATTACTTTAAGGGACAGCTTTAGTTTCACTAGGATAATTCTTCATAGAAATAAATTAAATTACAGGAAAGAAGAAAAGATTCCTATTATAAAACATACTGATAAAGAATTTATAAATAATATGGTTTCAAAAGATGATATAGAAGAAAAATATGATATTAATAAAAATCAAGATATAGACAATAGTTTGAATTCACAAGAAGATTCTATAGATAATTTTGGTGAAAAAGAAAAGAACTTTAAACATTATTTTGATAATTTAGATTTATTCCAAAATCCAAGTATATGGGGGGAGACTGGAATGTTTAATGAAGTAAATGAGAATAGTTTTGATGAGATAATTCAGGGAGCAAAAACAATTCTTGAAGAAATATTGAATTTAGCTAATTCCTTTGAAGTTGAAGATTTTAAAAAAGATAAAAATAATGTACAATTTACTTTTGATTCAATAAAGGAAGAGAGTAAGAATATTGCAAATAATATTAATTATGAAAAAGATGAAGAGCAAGGCAGTGAGACCTATGATGTTTGTGAATATGAAGAAGAGTTTTTTGATGAAGACCAGAGGCAAAGCTAAGAAGTATAATAATTATTTTTATTAGAATAGAATTTAAGGAGCTAAGGTAAGTATAAAAGATTTAGAGGAAAATTGGATAAAGATTTGAGATTTAAATGCTCAAATAAATTAAAAGTAGATAATAATATAACTGAGGCTAAATGACACTAAGAACATCAAGATAGATGTTAAATATTTTAAAATGAATTAATTACGGCTATGTTTTAAGTTAGAATTGATTTTATATAGACTTATAAGAAAAATTAATTGATTATGATTTGTAAAATTAAGTTGAAAATTAAAGTTTATATAAAACAATAGTTTAGTAAAAACATAGCCTTTAAATTTTAGTTTAAGAGATGAATTTTTATATAGAAGTACATAATAATATAGCCAGATAAAATAAGCTTTGTGTATAATAATCATAATAAGTTAAGTAAAGGAGTGTTATTTTTGAGTCAAATCTTAAAATCTATAAGTGAAGATGAATTTAAAAATAAAATAAAAATAAGATTTAATAATATATTAGATGGGTTTGATAGATATTCAAATGGGCTTCTAGAATATAATGGAGATAATGATTCTTTTCAAATAAAAGAGGAATGTTTTATTAATTTCTTTAATGAAGCATTAGAACTTAATAATGGGAAAGTAATAATAGACTTATACATAAAAAACTTAAAAGATGAGAGTTTAGCAAGGCTTTTAGAGAGTTTAGATGAAAGAGATAAAAATATTTTAATAGATAATATTAATAACTCAAAAATAAAAAGTGTTTATTTTGAGCTTGATAATAAAGATCTTATGTCATTTATAACTAGATTAAACACTAGAGAATTATTTTTTTGTACTATATATTTTATGGAAAAGCCTATGACTATATGGGGAAATTACAACTTGAGTTTTCCTATGTTTTTTGAGGAAAATAATATTCTAGAAGTATATAAGGATTTAATTAAAAAGCACAATTTATATGTAAGAGGAATAGTATTAAAGTAAGAAATTAATTTTGAGGCAATATATGAAACTTCTTAATAAATTAGTGATTACTTTTTTTATAACAATATCAGTTATTATTTCTTCATATTTCTTTATGCCTATTAAGTTAGAAGCAGCATTTAATATGTCAAGTGAAAATCCAAAATTTATAGTTGTTAAAGAAAAGAAAAATGATTCAGAGTTTAATAATTATAAAATAGAAGATGAAAATTATATAGCAAGTCTATATGATGATATTAAGGAAATAAAAATAGTTAAAACTTTTAAAAATCCATTGATTTTAAATCAGTATAATATATACATGGGAGAAGGGTATATTAACTTATCATTAAGTGATGAATTTATTAATATTAATGATGAAACTTTTAGGATAATAGATTCCGATGACAAATATAAAGATTTACTAAGTAAAGTAAAAGAGAATTTTACTAAATAAGAAATTAAAAAAGAGAGGAGATTATTACAACGGGTTCCGTTTTGAGGTGCAAAGTTATAAATTCTCATAAGAAATCACAATTAAAATCTCATACAGAATCACATAATAAATCACTAAAGTTCTAAGTTAAATAAATGACTTAGAACTTTTTTCATTATATATACAATAAAAAAGGATTAGTAAGTAAAAATATGTATATTTATCCAAAGCGTTTCAAATATTATATGACTATTATTTTATTCTTAATGCAATATATATTTGACATTTAGTAATATATACCATATAGTATGTAATATAAGGAGGTGCTATATGAAAAATAAACGAATGAAAATCGCTCGTATTGAATGCGATATGAAACAGGATGATTTGGCTAAAGCAGTAGGCGTAACAAGACAAACTATAGGGCTTATTGAATCTGGTGATTATAACCCTACATTAAATCTTTGTATAGCAATCTGCAAAACATTAAACAAAACACTAAATGATTTATTTTGGGAGGGATTAGATGAAGAACAATAAAATTCAAGATGAAAGAATACTTTTGGAGAGAAGAAAAATTCAAAGTGATGCATACGGGTGGTTAGTGGTTGGATTGATGATTTCTATTATTGTACAGCAATTTCTTATGAATGCTCCATTCGCTCAATATGCTGTTGAATTTTTTGCATTAATAGGATGTGG
Organism: Clostridium sp.; assembly: GCF_029258205.1. Taxonomy (GTDB): domain Bacteria; phylum Bacillota; class Clostridia; order Clostridiales; family Clostridiaceae; genus Sarcina. Next base: position 54,956 of record NZ_JARHZJ010000041.1, on the reverse strand, counting down.
GGGATTTATTTCAATTCGTAACTTAACAAAAGGGATTGATATATGGAACCCAAATGGCGAGTGTAAGAAAAAAATATTATTAAACACAGTTGTTTCAGGGATTGCTTCCGTAATTTTATTTGCAATATTAAGCGGGCAATATAATGTGAAAAATTTGGCATTATATTTTGTTAGTTTTGTCCTTTTCTTCTTTGTATTTCGTTCGGTAATGATAAATATAAATAAGAAAAAACAACAAATTATTGATAATAAACTAAATGAAGATGATTTCGATAATTAGAATAAAGTGTAAATGACTGACTATTAATAGTCAGTCATTTACGCTTTATTTATATTCAATTACTTTAAATATAAAATATCTTCAATGTTATATTTCTTTTTAGATATTCTCAACCTCATAGCAGAGGTTATTTCTTCACCTTTATATTTATAAGTCTCACAGAAGTTTAAATATGTTCTTAAAATATTTATCATATATTGAGCATATTTAGGATTAAAATTAGCATATATATAACTTTTCCCTTCTCCTCTGCCACCTGATAATGGTCTTTCCAATATTGATACCTTTCTTCTTATCTGATTGAAAAAAGTGTTTATAGACCTCAAATCTACCCTATACATTATCTCTGCTAATTCATAACAATTAAGGCTAGATAAATCTGTAACACAATTAATATATCTATATCCTTCATCTTTATAAGGAAATGGATGGGGGATAGAACCATTAGTTCCAACAACATAATCTTTTCCGTTAATTGTTTCAGTTATATATATATCATTATTAAATATAGTATGAGCCAATAGGTCTATCGCTGCTTTGCCTAAACCTTCTTTTAAATCATTAGCCTCTTGCCATAATTTAATATTTTCTTTATGAGTTAAATATTGTTTATATGCTTCATTTTTATCTAATTCTTTATCAATCTTGCAGGTGAAAATATGAGTATCTTTACTTGAAATACTTCCTTTATATATTCTCAAAAGAGATGTTAGTAAAGAAGTATCTTCATCCGTAACTATAAATAACTTATCAACATTTAACAAGTTATTTATTAGCCAATGATGTGCATAAGTAGTGTATGTTGAATTAACATGAAATCCATCTATATATGATTTTCTAACTTCTAAATCTCTTAAAAAAAGTTCCAATTCACTTAAAGTAGAATCAGTAGTTGTTTTAGATATTTTATATTTACTTGTCTTTTGCAAATATGTATTCAACTTATCTTCCTTATATCTTATATAGTCATTTTTAACTTCGTTTACGGATGTAGTAAAATCAAAAGCAACATCTGCTCTAAATATATATCTACTTCTCGAATCTGTAGTCGCTATAATGCTTGTAGGAAACAACGGTTTCTCTTTTTCCAAAATAGATTTTTACCATGTCCCTTTTTTCTAACATTGTTAAGATGATAAGTGAATTTATCAGTGTTAAGCCATAATGTATCGAAATGAGTTTTCTTTAACTTATTATCTTCATGTCGCTCAAGAAATTCTAAACACCTTCTATATAACCACTCTAATTTATTGTAGTAAGTGCTGCTACCAATATCTAATATTTCACATATTCTTGTTACAGGAGTTCTGCTTAATATTAGTTTCATAAATAGAGGTAGTATATCATTCTTCTTTTGATAATAAGTAAAACATTCTTTCTGCTCTGGTAAGACATTTGTAATTTTCTTGCATAATTTACACTGATACTTTTGAGAGTTGCTTGAACTTTTACCACGTCTATAAAAACTATTAGGATTATCAAACGGATTTAAATCTTTTTTAGAACAATCTTCTTTATGGAATATATAATCAAGCTCGATAGGAACTGTAGTATTAATATCTATTAACCTTTTAATTTCTTCTGCCATTGCCCAATTTGAATAAGGAGCCACATAACTTCTTATTACAGGCTTATCAATAGTATCATCATCAATATCATTACACTTTATTGATTTAAAACTCTTTCCTGTAATTATATATCGAGAAGGATTTCCCTTTAGATTCTTATACTTAAATTGCTCTTTACCATACCATTTACAAAAAGGGTTAGCATAAAAGTTAGTTTGAATGTTATAAAACTTTTTATCAACAACTAATTCTACTGGGGTATATAAAAGGTATCCATATTTTCTCGAAAACTCCATCTTTGATAAAGTGGTATAGTCTATTTCCCTCTGATTAACTTCTTCTTGAGTAATAGGTGGAATAACTTTTACTTTACTAACAGTTTTATCTGACAATATCTTTAGTTTCATTATCCTTCAACTCCGAATCACTAATAGTATCATACAATGAAGCAAGTATTTTCTTATTGTATCTTTGCTTATTAACCCATTCTATGAAATCAGTATCTTCTAATAGGTTTAATAAAAACATATCCAGTATTTCTTCTTGGCTATATTGAGTGTATTTAGAGTAATGCTCTAATATGGCAAGTGTTCTTGTTGATAATTCCAAAGAAACCTTTTTCTTATTTTCTTTTTTAGGTTTTATATACTTCACCTCCGCAACTCCTTTCGTTTAGGTATAAATCACATACGTATTCACATATAAAATCACATATATATTCACAAAGATAATAAAACTATTATTTTTTTATTTTATATGTGATTTACCCTGTGATTTACTATGTGATTTTCAATCAATTATATATTATAATTATTCCCTAAAATAAGAAATATAAACGATTTAATAAAAAAAATCACAAGTGAATCTTAGTGTGATTTCACATGTGATTTCAATTGAGATTTTAGTCTATTTAGTGTATTTTGCACCTAGAAACGGAACCCGTTGAGATTATTACTCACTCTCTTTTTATGTATTATTTAACTTCAAATATCCAACCTTTAGGAGCTTCTATATCTCCAAATTGCATTCCAGATAAAAGATTATAAAGTTTTTTAGTAATAGGACCAACTTCATTTTCACTGTAAAAAACATGAAGTTTATCCTTATATTCTATTCCTCCTATTGGAGTTATTACAGCAGCTGTACCACAAGCACCAGCCTCAGCGAATTCATTTAAGTTATCTATTAAAACATCTCTTTCTGATACAGACATCTTTAAATAATCTTTGGCTATTTGCATTAAAGAGTATTTTGTTATACTTGGTAAAATTGATTCTGAGTATGGAGTAATAAATTCACCTTTCTTTGTTATTCCAAAGAAGTTTGCAGCCCCAACTTCTTCAATTTTAGTATGAGTTGCTGGATCTAAATATATACAATCAGCAAAGCCTTTTTTAACAGCTATTTCATGAGCTTTTAAACTTGCGGCATAATTTCCACCAACTTTAGCGGCACCAGTTCCTTTAGGAGCAGCTCTATCATAATCTGCAATCATAAAGTTTACAGGTTTCATTCCACCTTTAAAATAGGAACCAACTGGAAGGCAGAATACTGAAAATATAAATTCAGGAGCAGATTTAACACCTATATTATCACCAACACCTATCATGAAAGGTCTTATATAAAGAGTTGCACCAGTACCATATGGAGGTACAAATCTTTCATTAGCCTTAACAACTTGCATGCAGGCATCTATGAATTTTTCTACTGGTATTTCAGGCATTAAAAGTTTATCACATGATTTATTCATTCTTTTAGCATTTTCATCTACTCTAAAAAGTTGGATTTTTCCATCCTTTGTTCTATAAGCTTTTAAACCTTCAAAACATTGTTGACCATAGTGAAGGGCTGTTGAAGCCTCACTTATATTTAATTTGTTGTCTGTAACTAATTTTCCTTGATCCCATTTACCATCCTTATAATGAGATATATAACGGTAATCTGTTTTAATATAAGAGAAGCCTAGATTATTCCAATCAATATCTGTCTTTTTATTCATAGTTTAACACTCCCATCAAAATTAATACTTTTTAATTTTATCATTTTATTTAAGAAAATGAAATATTTAAATTACAAAATTGCAAAACAAAATTATTTTAATGTTAAATTTAAATAATATAAATATTAAAATAATACAAAAAATTAATATTTATTACTATGTTTAGTATATAAAATTGAAAAGAAATTTATGATATAATGTAAGAAAAAACAACAAATGGAAAAGGGAGAAAGGTATGGAGAAATTTTATGAATTAAGTATAAGTGGTGAAGAATCAAAATTACATAAGATGATAGTACCAGCTATGATTATATCTTTATTTTTAGCAGCTGGAATATTTATTTTTACAGGATTAATACCAGCTTTGCTATTTTTAATAATAATATGTTTACCTCTTTTTATAGCTAAAAGGTTAACAATGGTTGAATATGACTATGAATTTACTGATGGAGAACTTGAAATAAGTGCTATTTATGAGAGAGTTAGAAGAAAAGTAAAGGGGAATATAAATCTAAAAAAGGTTGAAATTGTTGCACCATTAGGTAATAGTGAATTAAATAAATATTCTAATATAAAAGTAAAAAAATGTTATAACAATATTCAAGAAGGAAAAAAGGTTTACGTAATTGTAGTTAGATTTGAAACTAAAATGGTTGCATATGAAGTTTTGATAGATCAAAAAATGCTTGATTTATTCTTTTTTTCAAATCCTCAAAAAGTTATTAGATAATAAAAATAAAAGGGTCTGTATCAAAATATAACAAATAAAACTTATTTTGATATATGACCTTTTTCTGTTTATGACATTAAATTAAAATTATATGTAAGTAAATTTATGTAATTAAAATTATGAAAAGTAGTTTATTAGTCATAAGGTCTATAGGTAACTAATTGTAAAAAAGGTAGTAATATAAAAATTTTAATATTAAAAATATTTATTTACGAAAAAAATGTTGTTGAATTTATTAATTTACTAAATATTTAAGATTATTATTTAGTAAATGGTACTTTATGATATAATATAAATAAGATTTAATTAGGAAAATATTTTTCTAAAATAATAGTTTAAAACTTATAGTTTTTAAAACAATAATGTAGCCAATGTAAAATTTGTAAGTAATATAAAAAAGGGGGCATTAAAATGGAAGTAAAAAAGTATTTAGATAATTTAATGGAAGATTTAAAGAAAAATAATCCTGGAGAAAGTGAGTTTTTAGCCGCTTCAGAAGAAGTATTATACTCCTTAGTACCTGTTTTGGAAAAGAACCCTAAGTATATAGAAGAGGGAATATTAGAAAGAATTATTGAACCAGAAAGAGTTATAATGTTTAGAGTTCCTTGGGTTGATGATTCTGGAAATGTAAGAGTTAATAGAGGATATAGAGTACAATTTAATAGTGCTATAGGACCATATAAGGGAGGATTAAGATTTCATCCTTCAGTTAATTTAAGCATAATAAAATTTTTAGGATTTGAGCAAATATTTAAAAATTCTTTAACTACTCTTCCTCTTGGAGGAGGAAAAGGAGGATCTAACTTTGATCCTAAGGGAAAATCAGATAGAGAGATAATGAGATTTTGCCAAAGTTTTATGAGTGAACTTTATAGACATATAGGACCTAATATAGATGTTCCAGCAGGTGATATTGGAGTTGGAGGAAGAGAAATAGGCTATATGTTTGGTCAGTATAAAAAACTTAAAAATTCAGTAGATGCTGGAGTTTTAACTGGTAAAGGCTTAACTTATGGTGGTAGTCTAGCTAGAAAAGAAGCAACAGGATATGGTTTAGTATATCTTGTAGATGAAATGTTAAGAGATAATGGGCAAACAATAGAAGGAAAAACAGTTGTAATTTCAGGATCAGGAAACGTTGCAATATATGCTACTGAAAAAGTTCAAGAGCTTGGAGGTAAAGTAGTTGCACTTTCAGATTCATCAGGATATATATATGATGAAAATGGAATAGATTTAAAAGTTATAAAAGAAATTAAAGAAGTAAAAAGAGGAAGAATTTCTGAATATGTAAACTATATTAAAACTGCTAAGTTTACTGAAGGGTTTTCAAAGATTTGGAATATTAAATGTGATATAGCACTTCCTTGTGCCACTCAAAATGAAATAGATGGAAATAGTGCAAAAACTTTAATTGATAATGGAGTAATTGCTGTAGGAGAAGGGGCAAATATGCCTTCAACTTTAGAAGCTCAAAAACTTTTTGTAGATAATAAAATTTTATTTGCTCCAGCAAAAGCTGCTAATGCAGGTGGAGTAGCAACATCAGCTTTAGAAATGAGTCAAAATAGTATAAGAATGTCTTGGACTTTTGAAGAAGTTGATGCAAAACTTAAAGACATAATGAAAAATATATACTATAATTCTAGAGATGCAGCTTCTGAATATGGTTATGATGGAAATCTAATAGTAGGAGCTAATATTGCAGGATTTAAAAAAGTTGCAGATGCTATGTTAGACCAGGGTATTATTTAATTTATAGAATAATAGAATAGAGAATATTATTGTTTTAAGAAGAAACTATACTGAATCTTTAAAAATAAAGCTTATAGATTTATCTATTAATTAGTAAAATATATTAATAAGTTTTATTTAAAGTTGATTTTAATATAGTTTCTTCTGTTTTTTTCTTTTTACTTATGATATATTAAAGGATGTTATGTTAATAATTTATGTTAAATCATAATTTGTTTAGAAAGGAAATAGAATATGGCAAAGATAACTAGTAGAAATAATGATTTCTTAAAAATGCATAGAAATTCAACTTCTCCTAAGGTGTATTCTTTATTGATAGAGCTTATAAATAATCATAGAGAAGACTTAGCTAATGAAGTAATAAAGATAGATTATTTAGTTGATTATTTTAATACATGTATCAAAAAAAGAGATAAAAGAGAAGGTAAGGAAACTTTAGAAAGAATAAATTTAAGGCTTTCTAATTTAAAGAAGGAAGGTGTAGATACCTCACATTTTGAAACACTTTGTGAGAATATATTAAAAAACAATAAAGTTAAACTTTAGAGTTAAATAAGGATGGGATGCTAATGAATAAATTTTTAAAGTTAGGATTAAGTGAAGAGGTTGCAAAATCCTTAGTAGGATTAGGTATAGATGAGCCAACAGATATTCAGGAAAAAGCTATACCTGAAATTTTAAACGGTAAAAATGTAATAGGAAAAGCTGAAACAGGGACAGGAAAAACTTTAGCATATTTACTTCCTATAATAGAAAATATTGATGATTCAAAAAATGAGATGCAAGCTATTGTGCTTTCACCAACTCATGAATTAGGAGTTCAGATAAATAATGTTTTAAATGATCTTAAAAGAGGTCTTGGAAAAAAGATAACTTCAACAACTTTAGTTGGAAGTGGAAATATAAAGAGACAAATTGAAAAACTTAAAAATAAGCCTCATATACTTGTTGGAACTACAGGAAGAATTTTAGAACTTATAAATAAGAAAAAAATAACTACTAATACTATAAAAACAATAGTTATTGATGAAGGTGATAAGCTATTAGATTTTATAAACATAAAAGATGTAAAAAGTGTTGTTAGGTCTTGCCCAAGGGATACTCAAAAACTTATATTCTCAGCTACAATGAATGAAAAAGCTCTAGAAACTGCAGAAGAATTAATAGGAACAAGTGAACTTATTCAAGCAAAAGCTGCAAATAAAGTTAATGAAAATATAGAACATGGATATTTTCAAGTTGAATTAAGAGATAAAATAGATTTTTTAAGAAAGCTTATACATGCTATAGGTGGTGATAAAAAAATAATAGTTTTTATAAATAATAGCTATAATGTGCATAATGTAATTCAGAAGTTAAAGTATAATAAAATAGAAGCAGTTTCTCTTCATGGAAGTGATAATAAAATGGAGAGAAAGAAAGCTCTTCAAGACTTTAGAAGTGGAAAAGCTAAGGTTTTAATAACTTCAGATGTATCAGCTAGAGGACTAGATATTAAGGGAGCTACACATATAATTAATTTAGATATTCCTATGAATTCTCAGAACTACTTGCATAGAGTAGGACGTGTAGGAAGAGCAGGTGAAAAAGGCTTTGCATACTCTTTAGCAGATTATAAAGAAGAAAAAATAATAGTAAAATGTGAAAGACAATTAAAAATAAAAATTCCTAGAGTTTATTTATATGAAGGAAAGATACATGAAACAGATGTAAAAAAAGTTCATTCAAATAAAAACAATAGTAAAAAGAAAAGCAATTTAACTAAAAAAGTATATAAAAAATATAATTAAATATATTATAAGGCACCATAGAATCCATTTCTTTTGGTGCTTTTTTATTTGATTAGTAGTTTTTGTCTGTTATTAATTGGAGTTTAATTAAAATAATTTTAGAAGAAAGTTATGTAATTATAAAAAAATAATCTTTAAAAGTTACTAAAGAATTAAAAATATTCTATTTAGAAGTTTTTCATGGAAAGTAAGTGAATATATTAAAAAACATTAATTTTGATGAGATATTAATATTGTATAATATGGAAAAGTTTTTGAGGAGTGTGAATATTATTAGGATAAAATATTAAATTTGAGGCGACATTGTTTGACAATATTTTTGTTTTTTGAGAAAATTAAATTAAATTATTATTTTAGTTTTAGAGAGGTAATAAAATTGAATATAAAAAAAATAATTATAATATATGCTTTTCTCTTCTCAATGCTAATATTAATTCAAGGTAAAAATGTTTTTGCTTTAGGAGAATCAGAGGTAAGATTCAACAATTTAACATTAAAGGATGGACTATCTCAAGTTACTGTAAATAAGATAATTCAAGATAATAGAGGGTATATGTGGTTTGGGACATCAGATGGATTAAATAAATATAATGGACATGAGTTTGTTGTTTTTAGGGAATTAGGAAATGATAAAAATAGTATTAACTCAAGTTTAATATCATCTATAATAGAATATGATAATGATAATATTCTTATTGGAACTAGTAAAGGTATAAGTAAAATAAATGTAATAACAAATAAAATAAGTAGAATGTTTGAGGATGAAGAAGGAAAGAGCAAGCTATCAAATAATAATATATGGGATATATTAAAACATAGTGATGGAACAATTTGGATAGCTACTAGAAGAGGGTTAAATATTTATAATCCTAAAACAGGAGAGATGTCTCAAATTTTTAAAGATACTGAACCAAAAGGATTAAAAAGTGATGTAGTTGCTTCTTTATGTGAAGATAAGTACGGAAATGTATGGGTTGGAACAAGTGAAGGATTAAGTATAATTAATTCTAAGAATAGAGAGGTTCTATCAATAAATGATTTATTAGATAATGAGAATTCAGCAATTTCTAATATTTATAAGGATAGAGAGAATAATATATGGTTAGTAACAAATAGTCATATTATGTTAATATCAAGTAATTATAAAGATATTACTTATTTAGATAAAGAATTAGAGTCTTTTAAAATAGATCCAGAGAGTGTAAATGCTATTTATGAAGATAAATATTATAATTTATGGATATCAACTCAAAAAGGATTATTAGAATATAATAAGAAGAATAAAAAGATTCATCTTTTTAAAAATAGATATTATGATGATACCAGTTTAGTTAATGACAATGTATTAACTGCATATGAAGATAGAAGTGGATTGCTTTGGTTTGGTACTTATAATGGAATAAGTTTATTAAATCCTAACCAACCATTTAACCAATATAGAAGAGAGCCAGATAAGGAAAACACAATTAGTGATAATAGCATGAGTGGAATATATAAAGATTCTGATGGGATATTATGGCTTGGGACTAACTCAGCAGGTCTAAATGCATTGAATACCATGACTGGTGAAGTTAGAAATTTTTATAGTAATAACAATGATGAGAATACTCTTAGTAGTAATGTAGTTTGGCAAATATGTGAAGCAGACAAAGATAATTTATGGGTTGCAACTCAAGGGGGAGTTAATAAGATAAATAAAAAAAGTGGAAAAGTTGAAAGATTAAAGTATCCAGATAATATGAAAGAAAGAAATAAAATGGATGCTAGGAATGTTTTTGTAGATAAAGATGGATTATTATGGATAGGAGCAAGAGGTGGATTACAATCCTATGATGATAAAACCGGAACTTTTACTGATTATTCTAATGTCTTTAATACTGTAGGTATAGTTGAAAATGTTGTAACAAGTATTTCAGAAGATGAAGAGGGATTTTTATGGATTACTATTGGGATTGATGGTGGTGTAGTAAAGTTTGACAAAAATAAGGGTGTATTAAAAAGTTATTTAAATAATAGCTTTGATAGTAATAGTCTTATAAACAATGGAGTACATTGCTTAGCAAAGGATTCAAAAGGAAATGTTTGGATTGGAACTGAAGCAGGGTTAAGTAAACTAGATCCTAAAACTGATAAATTTACTAACTACACTATTGTAGATGGATTAGCTAATAATTATATATATGGAATACTTATAGATGAAGAAGATAATATTTGGATAAGCACAAATGATGGTCTATCTAGATTTAATCAAAAAGAAAATAAATTCATAAATTATACTGTTATGGATGGATTACAAAGTAATGAATTTAATGGAAGATCTTATTTTAAAAGTAAAGATGGAGAAATGTTTTTTGGAGGTATAAATGGGTTAACTACATTTTATCCTAAGGACGTTTTGAAATTAGCAGATAATAGAAATAATAGCAAAGTAGTAATAGATAAAATTAAGGTTAATAATAAAGACTATCCATACTATGGAGGAACTTTTTGCTTAAAGTATAATCAAAATAATATATCTATTGATTTCTTTTTGCCAGATTATTTAAATACAACGAAAATTACATATGAGTATAAGTTAGAAGGTGTTGATGAAGATTGGACTTTTGCTAATAAAAGAAATAATGCTAATTATGCAAACTTAGATTCAGGAACATATAAGGTTTTAATTAGAGCTAGGGATAATCATGGAGACTTAACTTCAGTAACTACTTTAGATTTGAAAATTGCGCCACCACCATGGCGTACACCAATGGCTTATTTAATATATTTTTCAAGTGCATTAATAGTTATTTTCTTAATGTGGAGTTATGTAAATGCTTTAGAGAAAACCGTAAAGAAAAGAGCTGAGCAATTGAAGAAAGAGGCAAAGGAAAAAGAAAAACTTTACATAGAAAAAGAGAAGCTTTATAAAGAAGCAGCAGATTTAAAGGATGAGATGATAAGAAGGCAAAAATTTAAAAATGATTATTTTGTAAATCTTTCACATGAGCTTAGAACTCCATTAAATGTTATATTATCTACGGTACAGCTAATAAAATTAAAGAATAAGAAAGATTGCTTAGGAAAATATCAAGTAGAAGATTATACTAATACTCTTAAGAATAATGCTAATCATTTACTTAAGATAATAAATGATATAATAGATTCATCAAAAATAGAATCAGGTACATATAGGTTGAATATAGAAAAACAGGATATAGTTTCTTTAGTTGAAGATACATCCTTAAGTCTAAAAGCCTATATTGAAGAAAATAATTTAGAGATCATAATAGATCCTGAAATAGAAGAATTAGAGGTAGAGTGTGATAAAAATGAGATTGAAAGATGTGTTATTAATCTTTTATCTAATGCTGTAAAATATACTAATGGGCATGGAACAATTGAAGTTTTCATAAGACAATGTGAAAATGAATCTGTAGAAATTGCTATAAAAGATACAGGAGTTGGAATATCTGAGAAGCAACAGAAGATTATATTTAATAGATTTGCACAAGCTGATAGTGTATCAAAAAAACAATATAGAAGTAGTGGTATAGGCTTGACATTGGTAAAAAGTATAATAGAACTTCATAATGGCACAATAAGAGTAGAAAGTGAATTAAATAAAGGAAGTACTTTTATAATTGTTTTACCTATAAGACAAGAAACGAACAAATAGCTAATTAAAAAAGAAAGTATATCAAGATTAAATTTAATAAAACTTACAAATATATTAATGAATATTACTTATTCAAATTATTTGTAAGTTTTATTTATAGGTAATTTTGGTACGCTTTCTTTTAGTTTGTTGTATTATTTAGGGATTGGAATTTTCAATGGATATTAATCATAAGCTTTAGATAGGGAATATTATTTAGGGAGAAAAATATGATTGATTTAAAAAGATGTGCAATAAAAATGGCTTCAAATATAAAGGTAGTAGATAGTAAAAGGGGAAAAGTTACATTAAAGAATGATTTAATATTAAGAGGATTAGCAAATAACAGTAAATATGAAGAACTTATTAAAGAATCAATAATGACAATGAAGGAGATAAATAAGATTGAATTTTTTTATGAAAAATTAAATTTAATCATTTCTTATGATTGCACAGTTACTTCTGAAAAGAAAGTAGTAAATTGGATAAAATCAATAATAGAAATAATTCTTGATAATTATGAAGAAGTAAAAAGTTTTGTAGAAAAAAATAATAGAGAGGAATTGATGAATTTTATTTTGCCTCAACTTAAAAAGCAAATTAACTTAAATAAATATAGGGTGAATTAACTTTTAGAATATGGTAATATATAATGATTTAAATAAGTATTATAATGTGGTAAAATATTTAATACTAAGGAAAGTTTTAGTATGAGTAGGGTAGCCTATAAGAATGGTTTTCTTATAGGTTTTTTTATTATTAAAGGAGGAGTGAATGAAGTATAAATTAAGTAAATTATTTATTATTAAATCTATTATTCTTAGATTTTTAATTTTTTTACTTTTATATTTGATTTTAAGATTGGGGCTTTATAAATTAAAAAACTTTAGTAGCTTTAATCAATTAAATGGAGTTATAAATAATAATTTAAGAATTTTTCAGTTATTAATTGCAATGATATTTATTATAGCAGTATTAATATGGCCAATAATTAAGTACCTTACATGGTCTTATTTTATATTTAGTGATTTTATTGAAATTAGATATGGAGTATTGTTTAAAAGATATATATGTATAAAAAGTGATAATATAAAATACATAAATATATGTGAAAATCCAATAGATATGCTTTTAAGGATAAAGAGTATAAATATTTATACTGCAGGAGGAAAAGTTGGGATTCCAGCAATTAATAAGGAACAGATAAGATTTTTCCATTATATAGTTAAAGAGCAAGTTTAGAGGTGGAAAATGAAGTTTTATAAAAAAAATCATTGGTGTAACATTTTTATAACATTTTTTAAATTGATGAAAAATACTTGGCCAGTAATAATATTTTTAGTTTTGAAATTTAACAATTATATTGAGGAAACAACTTCTATTTATATAGTATTAATTTTAACTTTTTCTCTAGCGAAATGGTTTAATACTAGTATTTTAATTGAGGAAAATTTTTTAATATATAAGGAAGGGGCTATACTTAAGGAAGAAATGCTTATTCCATTAAGGAGTATATCCATAATAGAGCTTGAGAGAAATGTAATTTATAGAATTTTTAAGCTAAGAAAGATAAAGATTGATAGTGTATATCCTTCTTCAAAAAAAAATGCAGAAATAATAATGGTATTAAAAAAGACTGATTTAGAATCTCTTTATGGAAATTTAAGTTATAGGATAAGAAATTTAATACATGATGAAAGAGAAATAAATCAAACCTTAGTTTATAATATATCAGCTATTCATTTGATTTTACTTTCAATGCTTAGAAACAATATATTATTAGGAATAGGGGTTTTATATTCAAGTATAAATTTTATGAGCAAGATACATAAGAGATTGAATCAAGAATTAATAAGTTTTTTCAAGAATGTTATTGAGGAAAATGTAATATCTAGAAATACAATATTAGCAATATTTTTATCAGCACTTTTTTTATTTAGTATTTTATTATTAATAATATTGATATTTTCTATATTAGCAATATTATCTAAGTATTATAAGTTCACAATATATAGAGATAATAACTATTTAAAACTTGAGTATGGATTAATAACAAGAAGAAGCTATTCAATTCCTATGGAAAGCATACATGCAGTAAAAATAGAGCAAAATATTATAAATCAAATATTTAAGCTTTATACTATAAAATGCTGTGTGGTTGGATATGGAAATAATATTAAGGAAGATGAACTTATATTTCCATTATGTAATGAGAAAGGATATATAGATATATTAAAAAATCTTGTTCCAGAGTTTCTATTTGAAGGGAAAGTGTACAAGCCAGAAAAGAAAGATCGTAGAAGATTTTTTACCATTCCAATACAAGTTGCTTTATATTCTAGCGTAGGATTTTTTTTATTAACTGGTGAGATATGGCTGTTTTTAGTAAGTGTGCCAGTAGTTATTATTGATAGAACTTTGTTATATAAAAATACTAAAATAGGTTTTGGAAGAGATTTATATTATGTTAGCTATAAATCATTTAATAGAAGACAATTTTTTATAAAAAAATCTAGCATGGAAGAAATAAGAGTAACATCAAATCCACTTCAAATAAGAAAAAAACTTGGTAATTTTAAACTTAGATTTTATTCCCAAAAGAAACTTGATTGGATAAAATTAAAGAACTTAAAATTAGATATTTATGATGAATTAAAGAAGTGGGCCTAATAAAATATAGAATTTTATTTGTTAAATAAATATATTAAAAGATAAAAAGACTTTTTATAATTAAAAGACTTTTGTGTATAGACTAGAAATAAGCTACACGGAACTTATTTCTTTTTTATTTAATGCATTATAACTAAAATTTAAAAGTTTTCATAAATAAACTCCTTTAAGTTATAGATTTTATATAAATGGAAGAAAGCACTCTTATTCCGATACTAACTTGGAGCTACAGCGTTTAAATATAATTCATATTAATTTAATTATAGTTTCAATTAGTAAATACTATTAGATTATTTATTATTTGTGATATAAAATATAAGTGAGAAGAATTTTATTAATAATAATATATCACTTCGATTTTTATTTGAATTCTTCCGTACAATTTAATATTATAAACACATAAGCATAGTGAGAGAAGGTAATGTTACCTTCTCTCATTAATTTTTTTATAAATATATTAAGAGTGTTATTATGTATATATTAATTTTATTAATTATTTCAATTGTAAAAGTTATATTTTTAAGGACTAGAAAAAATGAGAGTTTAGATTAAGAAATAGATGTAAAGAAAACTCTATGTAATTACCGGATGCTTAAATATAAGTATTAAAATAAAATTGCAAAGTAGCTGAAAATCGAATATAATTAACAATGTAATATAGATAGTGTATTATACTTAAAGTTTTTTAATTTTGGAATGAAGAATTAACCATATTATACCATATAATATATTAAGAGTAATAAAATTCTAAATTAACTCTAAGTTGTGTTACATGGTAAATAGGAATGTTCACTAATATATTAATTTAAGAAAGTGTAAGAGTACGTATATTGTTAATTTACTCAATATATAGGCTTTTACACTTTTTTTAAAAAATTAATTTGTACAGGTTTATTTATCATTTAAAAACTTAAATTTTACTAATATAAACTTAAAAACTAAGAGTTTTTTAGAGTGAAAATATATAAAATAGAGCAAATTCTATGAAAATAATAGTATTTTATTTCATATAGAATTCTGTAAGAAGATATTACAAATATGTAGTATCATGAAAGGATGATTTTATTGAAGAAATTAGTACTAGCAGAAAAACCTAGTGTTGGTAGAGAAATTGCCAAGGTTTTAAAGTGTAATAATAATAAAGGAAGTTATATTGAAGGAAAGAATTATGTAATAACATGGGCTTTAGGTCATTTAGTAGAGTTACAATCTCCAGAAGATTATGATAACAAGCTTAAAATATGGTCTATGGAAACTCTTCCAATGCTTCCTAAGCATATAAAACTTAAGATTATAAAAAAAGCTACTAAGCAATTTTATGAAGTTAAAAAGCAAATGGAAAGAAAAGATATAGATGAAATAATAATAGCTACAGATGCTGGAAGAGAAGGGGAACTTGTAGCACGTTGGATAATAGAAAAAGCACATGTTAAAAAGTCTATAAAGAGACTTTGGATATCCTCTCAAACAGATAAAGCTATATTAGATGGATTTAAAAATCTTAAACCAGGAGAAAACTACAATAACTTATATCAAGCTGCTCAGTGTAGAGCAGAGGCTGACTGGTTAGTAGGTTTAAATGTTACTAGAGCTTTAACTTGTAAATATAATGCTCAGCTTTCAGCAGGAAGGGTTCAATCACCTACCTTAGCAATGATAGTTCAAAGAGAAGAGGATATTAAAAACTTTAAACCAAAAGAGTATAGTACTATTTTAATAGAAACAGATAAATGTAATTTTACATGGATAAATAAGGATAATAATTCAAGAATATTTAAAAATGATTTCAAAGAAAGAGTTGTTTCTCATTTAAATGAGAAGAAAATAGGAAAAATAATCAAGATAAATGAAAGTAATAAAAAGAAATTTTCTCCTCAATTATATGATTTAACTGAGCTTCAAAGAGATTGTAATAAAATTTTTGGATATTCAGCAAAACAGACTCTTAATATAATGCAAAGATTATATGAGAATCATAAACTTCTTACATATCCAAGAACGGATTCAAGATATATTTCAAATGATATAGTTTCTACTATTCCAGAGAGATTAAGAGCTGTATCTACAGGTGAATTTAGAAACATAGCAAATGAGATATTAAAAAATCCTATAAAAGCAAACAAAAGTTTTGTAGATGACAATAAGGTTTCTGATCACCATGCTATAATTCCAACGGAGGAAAAAGGAAATCTAGCTACTTTAAGTTCTGACGAAAGAAGAGTTTACGAACTTGTAGTTAAGAGATTTTTAAGTGTATTATTGCCTCCATTTGAATATATTCAAACAACTTTAACTGGTGAAGTTAATGGGGAAAAATTAATTGCAAAGGGAAAAGTAGTTAAATCTAAAGGATGGAAGAAGCTTTATGATAGAGAAATAGATGAGGATGGAGACGATGATATAAAAGAACAAGAACTTCCTAAATTAAAAGAGGGAGATGAATTTAAAGTTCTTAAGATTAATGTTAAAAAGGGTGAAACAAAGCCACCAGCAAGATTTAATGAAGGAACTTTATTATCCGCTATGGAAAATCCACAAAAATTTATATCACTAGATAAATCTTCAGCAAAGACTTTGGGAGAAACAGGAGGTCTTGGTACTGTTGCAACTAGAGCGGATATTATAGAAAAATTATTTAATTCTTTTGTAATAGAAAAGAGAGGAAAGGAAATAATACCAACCTCTAAGGGAAAACAACTTATAGATTTAGTACCAAAAGATTTAAAATCACCTCTTTTAACAGCTAATTGGGAAGAGAAGCTAGAAAGAATAAGCAAAGGAAAAGAGGATTCTAAGAAATTTATAAAAGATATAAGAAACTATACTGTTGCTTTAGTTGAGGATGTTAAGCTTGGGGAAAGTAAATTCCATCATGATAACTTAACAGGCAAAAAATGTCCACATTGTGGTAAATATATGCTTGAAGTAAAAGGCAAAAATGGAACAATGAATGTTTGCCAAGATAGAGAGTGTGGATATAGAGAAAATATATCAAGAATAACTAATGCTAGATGTCCTGAGTGTAAGAAAAAATTAGAGATTAGAGGACATGGAGAAGGTAAAATATATGTTTGTCCAGGAGCAAATTGTAACTTTAGAGAAAAAGAATCTCAATTTAAAAAGAGATTTGATAAAAATAACAAAACAAACAAAAGAGAAGTAAATAAAATAATGCAAAAAATGAAAAAGGAAGCAAATGAATGTGTAAATAATCCTTTTGCTGATCTTTTAAGTGGTCTTAAATTTGACTAATTAAATTTTAAGAACTATACCAAAAATAATCTAATAAATTTTACTAAACATATTTAGTGAATATGTATAAGTTTTATTTTAGAGTTTGGTATAGTTCTTTATTTTTATAATATAAAAATAATTTTATGAACAATTTCAAAGTGAAAAATTAAAAAATCAACTTTATTCATTTAATAACTTATTTACATTAAATAAGTAAAAATGGATAGAGTTATTTTTTTATAAAATAATATAAATTTTTGTTTTGAGTATACTATTTGTATATAGAAAATATTTTATTTAAAAAATTCATACTAATATCAAATAAAATTACTAAAAATAATACTATTCTGTAATAAAAAGGTTACTATTTCAAGGGTGAAAAAAATGTATAATTAAATAGAATTAAGTTGTGTTTTGGAGGTATTATGAGTAAGGAGACTTTGAGCAAAAGAAAAAATAAAAATTTAAAGAAAAAATATATACGAAGAAGAATTGAGGTATTATTACTTGCTATATTTGCTTTGATTTTTTTAGGGACAAGAATTGCGTTAAGTGGCAAAGCCGAAGTAGCTAAGGGCAATACAGGTAATGAAAGTGAAAATAAAGAATTAGAAATGCAAGAAGCTACAGTTAAACTTCCACAATATAAGTCAACAGATATTATTCCAGGTAGAAATGTTACTTTTGATGGTAAAAATTATGCTGTAAATGCAAAAGATGTGAGTAAAATGTTAGATGGTTCTTATGAAGGAAAGGAGAAATATGTTTTTCTTACCTTTGATGATGGACCAAGTCCACTTACAGAACAAGTTTTAGATGTATTAAAAAATGAAAATGTAAAAGGAACTTTTTTTATGTTAGGCTCTAGATTAGACTCTGGACAAGCGCCTAAGGATAGTTTAAAAAGAGCGATAGAAGAGGGAAATGCTATAGCTAATCATAGTTATAGTCATAATTTTAAAAAGCTTTATCCAGGAAATATGACAGATGTCAATTATTTTATGGATGAGTTTAGAAAAACAAACGATATAATGAGAGAAGTTCTTGGTGTTGAGTTTGATACAAATGTTTTAAGAATGCCAGGAGGATATAATAGTAGAGTGTATTATAACGACAGAAATTTAGAAGAGTTAAATAATAATTTAGAAAGTAATAGAATAGTAAGCATAGACTGGAATGCTTTAAATGGTGATGCAGAAGGAAAACCTTATACTCTAAATGAAATGATTGATTATGTAAAAAGAACATCAAAGGGTAAAGATCAAGTAGTTTTACTTATGCATGATACTTTTGGAAAAGAAAAGACCGTAAAAATATTGCCTGAAATAATAAAATATTATAAAGAAGAAGGATATGAGTTTAAAACTATAAGTGATGCTAATATATAAAATAAAAAGAGCGTGTATTAAAATTTATTTTAATACACGCTCTTTTTATTATTTTGTCTCTAAATATTCATCATATGTGCAAACTTTATCAAATTTAATTCCTTCTGGAGTTAATTCTATGATTCTGTTTGCTATAGTTTCAACAAATTGGTGGTCGTGACAAGCGAATAATAATACGCTCTTATAATCTGCTAAACCATTGTTTACTGCTGTTATTGATTCAAGATCTAAGTGGTTAGTTGGTTGATCTAAAGTTAAAACGTTAGCTGAACTAAGCATTAATTTAGAAAGCATACATCTAACCTTTTCTCCTCCAGATAATACAGAAGCTTGTTTTAGAGCTTCTTCACCTGAGAATAACATTCTTCCTAAGAATCCTCTTAAGTAAGATTCAGATTTTTCATCAGAAAATTGTCTAAGCCAATCAACTAAGTTTAATTCACAACCGTCAAAGAATTCAGTGTTATCTTTAGGGAAGTAAGCATTAGTTATAGTTACACCCCACTTATAATCTCCTGAATCTGGTTCCATTTCACCATTTATTATTTTAAATAAAGTAGTTATTGATCTTTCGTTTCCAACAAAGGCAATCTTATCACCTTTGTTAACTCTGAAACTTACATTGTCTAGAAGTTTAACTCCATCAACAGTTTTTGATATTCCATTAACCTCTAAAATGTCGTTTCCAACTTCTCTTTCAGGTTTAAATCCAACGAAAGGATATTTTCTGCTTGAAGGTTGAATATCATCTAAAGTGATTTTATCTAATAACTTCTTACGAGAAGTAGCTTGCTTAGATTTAGAAGCATTAGCACTGAATCTAGCAATGAAGTTTTGAAGTTCTTTAATTTTTTCTTCTTTTTTCTTGTTTTGATCTTTAGCCATTTGAAGAGCAAGTTGACTTGATTCATACCAGAAATCATAGTTACCAACGTATAATTTGATTTTTCCAAAGTCAACATCACATATTTGTGTACAAACCATGTTTAAGAAATGTCTATCATGGGATACAACTATAACTGTACCTTCAAAGTTTGCTAAGAAGTTCTCAAGCCAAGTAATAGCTTTTATGTCTAAGTGGTTTGTAGGCTCGTCAAGTATAAGTACATCTGGCTTACCAAATAAAGCTTGAGCTAAAAGAACTTTAACTTTTTCATCACCTTTAAGTTCACCAACAGTACTGTAGTGAAGCTCAGTACCTATTCCTAAGCCTTGAAGTAATGAAGAAGCTTCTGATTCTGCCTCCCATCCATCTAAATCTGCAAATTCTGCTTCAAGTTCAGCAGCTTTTATTCCATCTTCATCAGAAAAATCAGGCTTTGCATATAAAGCATCTTTTTCTTCCATTATTTCAAATAATCTTGGATTTCCCATTATAACTGTTTTTAAAACTTCACAATCATCATATTGATAATGATCTTGTTTTAAAACAGAAACTCTAGTCTTAGCAGGAATTGAAACTTCTCCTGTATTAGGTTCTATTTCACCAGCTAATATTTTTAAAAATGTAGATTTACCAGCACCATTTGCACCAATAACTCCATAGCAATTTCCAGGAGTAAACTTTAAGTTAACATCTTCAAAAAGTTTTCTTCCACCAAATCTTAAGCTTACATTATTTACTGTAATCATTAAGTTCTGTCCTTTCTTCTTTAAAATTTAATAATTTGTTAATGCAAAAAACTATTTTTATGCACATGAATACTTATTATAACATAAAATGCGACAAAAAAATATTGAATTATTATGAACGGTATGCTATATTTTATATAAACTTTTAATTTAGACCTGAGAGTCTAGAAAAGGGAGGAGAATAACATGGCAGAATCTGCACAAAATAAAGAGGTAGAAATACTAGAAGTTATAGGAGTAGAGGATAGTTTACCTCTAAAAAAAGCAATTCCTTTAAGTGTTCAACATTTATTTGCAATGTTTGGAGCATCAGTCTTAGTACCAATTCTTTTAAATATTGATCCTGCGACTGTCTTGTTCTTTAATGGAATAGGAACATTATTATATGCTTTCATAACAAAAAGAAAAATTCCAGCATATTTAGGATCAAGTTTTGCATTTATATCACCAGTATTACTTTTAATGGGAGAGGGATACTCATTTGCTGAGGTGCAAAGTGGATTTGTAGTATCCGGTTTATTGTTTGCTATCATAGCAATTATTGTAGGCTTTGTAGGAACAGGATGGATTAGAAAATTATTTCCGCCAGCTTCTATGGGAGCTATAGTAACAATAATAGGATTAGAGTTAGCACCAACAGCAGCAGATATGGCTGGTTTTCCAGTAGGCTTATCCAATTCAAAGGTTTTAAATCCAACATGGGTACTAGTTTCAATGATTACAATAATAACAGTAATTTTATCTTCAGTATTATTAAGAGGATTTTTAAAGGTAATACCTATATTAATAGGTATAGTTACTGGATATTTAGCTAGTTGTTTTTTAGGGTTAGTAGATTTTACACCAATAAAAGAGGCAAGCCTTTTTGTAATACCTCAAATACATATAGCTAAACCAAGTTTAAATGCAATTTTAACAATTTTACCTGCAACCTTTGTAGTAGTTGCAGAGCATGTTGGCCATTTAGTAGTAACAAGTAGCATAGTTGGAAAAGATTTATCCAAAGATCCTGGACTTAATAGGTCACTTTTAGGAGATGGTTTATCAACTATTATATCTGGATTTTTTGGATCAGTGCCTACAACAACTTATGGTGAGAATATAGGGGTAATGGCACTAACAAAGGTTTATAGTTCTTATGTAATTTGTGGAGCTGGAGCTCTTTCTGTAATATTGGGATTTTCAGGAACTTTATCAGCTTTAATAAGAAGTATACCAACACCAGTAATAGGGGGAGTTAGTTTACTTCTATTTGGTACTATAGCAACATCAGGCTTAAGAACTTTCATAGAAGAGAAGGTTGATTATTCAAAATCAAAAAACTTAATATTAACATCAGTTACAATGATAGTTGGATTAAGTAATATAGCAGTAAGATTTGGCGCAATAGAAATTAAAGGAATGGGATTAGCAACTATAGTTGCTATGATTTTAAGTATAGCATTTATGTTATTTGATAAATTAGGTTTAATGAATGAAAAATAAATATTGATTAAAAGAGCTAAATTCTATTAAGAAATTTAAATGAAAGATAAAATATTAGATTTTTATCAAAGTTTATTTTAATAGAATTTAGTTTATTTTTTCTAAAAAAGCCTTTAAAATTAGCTTGTTAAATTGTCTGAATTTTTAATTAATAGCATAAAACTATGCATTATTTAAAGAAAGAAGAAGTATCTTAGAGCATTTATAGACATAAACAAGGTTTTTACAGCATATATCTAAAAATTTATAGAAATAGTAAGAATATGCGTAAGATAGGCTATTTGATTAATAATTACAAATAGGTTACAATAAATAATATATTTTACTTAAAAAGTGTAAAATCCCTTCTGACATACAGAAAAGCGTATAACTTTCGCATGGAAGCGTAAAACTTTTACTTGCCAGAAGGAGGAGATAATATGGTAAATATTAAAAAGTTGTTTTCAAAGGAAAATAGGAATAAAACTTTAGCATTAGGACTGACTGGATTAGTTCTAGTTGGAGGCGTAGTAGTATTTTCAATGAGAAAAACTCTTAACGTAGTAGTTAATGGAGAGAGAACGGAGATTGTTACCTATAAAGGTACAGTAAAAGGGGCTTTACACGATAATGGAATAACATTAGCACCTAAAGACAAAGTAACACCTTCATTAGAAAGTAAAATATCAAAAAATGAAACAATCACTATAAACAAGGCCATTAAAGTAAAGGTAAAAACAGAAGATGGCGAAAAAGAGGTTGTTAGTGCGGAAGATAATGTAGAGGATATGTTAAAATCAGAAGGAATATCTTTTGATGATGATGATAAGATACTACCAAATAAAAAAGAAAATTTAAAAGACGGAATGGATGTTGAAGTGGTAAAAGTTGATGTGAAAAAAGTTACAGAAGTTCATCCTATAGAGTTTACAACAGAGGTAAAAAAGGATGAAAGTAAACCACAAACGTACACAGAAGTATTAAATGATGGACAAGATGGAGAGAAAAAAGTAACTCGTGAACTTGTTTATGAAAATGGAAAAGAAGTAAGTAATAACGTTATACAGGAACTAGTTGTAAAAGAACCTATTAATAAGGAAGTTGTTAAAGGAACAAAGAAAACACAAACTTTAAGTAGAGGTGGAGAAAGCATAAACTTTAAGAAAAAACTAAGTGTTAAATCTACAGCTTACAATCATCCAGTAGGTTCTGCAGAAGCATATACTGCATCAGGAATGCATGTGCTTAGAGATCCAAATGGATATAGTACAATAGCAGTTGACCCAAATGTAATTCCTTTAGGAACAAAATTATATGTTGAAGGATATGGATATGCTATTGCAGCTGACACAGGTGGTGCTATAAAAGGAAATAGGGTAGATCTTTTCTTTAACACAGAAGCAGAAGCATCTAACTGGGGCGTTAGAAATTTAGACGTTTATATATTAAATTAACTACGATAAAAGGACAGACTTTAGGTCTGTCTTTTTATTTTAAAATTTATATTTAAATAAATTTATTATTTATATAAAAATATAATTAAGATGTATTTAAAATATCAAATTGAATATATAGAATAAACAGGAGTAAAGTTTGAAGTAGGTCCTATGGAAACTTTTCAAAATAAATTTTATATAATGTAACTTAATTTATCTCTTTAAAATATTTATATAGTGAAGAAAAATATTTTTAGGAGGTATTTTGTATGAAAATAGCAGTAAGAGGTGGCCATAATTTTCAGGCAAAAGGAGCTAGTGGTATAATAGATGAAACTATTGAAAATAGAAAGGTTTATAAAGCTTTAATAAAATATTTAAGTATAGCTGGTCATAATGTTGTAGATGTGACTCCTGGAGACTGTGATGTTAATACTGATTTATATTTAGGAGTTCAAAAAGCTGAAGATAATAATGTTGAGTTATTTATATCAGTACACTTTGATAAGGCTTATGATAGATATGAAGGGGCTTTAGGAACTGGAACGTGGATTTATGGTGAAGGTGGAAAAGCAGAGGTATATGCTAAGAGAATAGTAGATAATGTTTCAAAGGGAACGGGACTTAAAAATAGAGGTGTTAAGGTGAATTCTAAATTATATGAGTTAAGAAAAACATCAATGCCAGCTATTATTGTAGAAGTTTGTTTTTGTGAAGCAACTGAGGATGTTAGAATATATAAAGAAAAAGGTGCAGACTTTATAGGAAAGCTAATTGCTGAATCTATAAGTGGAAAGAAAATAGTAAAAGAAGAGGTGAAACTTGAAAAAACAGAGAATTCTTTTAAGGAAAAATTTTTAAAATCAACTAATGCAAAGGCTTTAGTTGATTTAGATTCTAGAGATAATCCAAGTAGTATCTATAGAGATTTAGGAGAGATATATAAATGTGAAAGGATAAGGATTTTGCCAGAAATTTGTGATAAAAAGAATTACTTGCCAATAACTTATTGGAAAGATTCACCTAATATAGAATCTCAAAAGGTATGGGTTAGTTCAAATCAGAATTATTTAAAATTAGATACCAATGCTACTGTTATAAATGTAGTTACAGAACTAGATGCTAGATATACAAAATCTGAAACATCCAGTAAGATGGGATATGTAAAAAATGCTGAAAGACTTTATGTTCATAAAATAGAAAGTGGATATGTTCTAGCAACTTATTTTGCAGGTGATGGCTACAAGACTGCTTGGTTTACAGCAAAATATATAAGTTTAGATTGATTTTTATAAGACCTAGTTTTCTAGGTCTTATTTAATTTGATTAAGTTTTATATAAAAAGAAAAACTTGTATTTTATTAGTTGCTATATTTTAAGATTATTTAAATTAGTTTTTTATAAGCAGTATTTTATAGATGCTTTTTAGATAAATTTAAATTTAAAAAATATTATTAATTTTTAAGATTTCAAATTTGTTTTTTTTATTTAAGCAATATAAACTAAAATATGATAAAATTACATAAGAAATATAAGTTGAAAAGGAGATTATTAGACATGTTTAGTATTGCCTTATGTGAAGATAATTCCTTGCAAAGAGAAGAATTAAAAAATAATTTAAGTAAAGTTTTGGATGAAATAGGAGTAGTGTATAAAATTTTAATCTTTCAGACAGGAGAGGATTTATTAAAAGAGTATCCAGAAAAATTGGACATACTTTTTTTAGATATTCAAATGGGAGAGTTAACAGGAATGGAGACTGCTAAAAAGGTTAGAGAATATGATGATAAAGTTGAAATTATATTTATAACTGCCCTATGGGATTATGTTCAAAAAGGTTATGAAGTTCGTGCTTTTAGATATTTAATAAAACCAGTTAAATTTAGGGAACTACAAGAACAAGTTACAGCTTGTGTAGAAAATATTTTACATAAAAGAGATACATATATAACAATAAAAGATAAAAGTAATGTTTTAAAAATTAGAACAGACGATATACTTTTTCTTGAGACTTTTGAGAGAAAGGTAATAATACATACTAATTCTCAGGATTATACAGTAAAGATGGGTATGAATAAACTAGAAAAGGAACTTACTAATAAAGGTTTTTTTAGATGTCATACTAGTTACATTGTAAATTTAATAAAGATAGAAGAGCTTAAAAAGGATTATCTTTTAATAAATAAGTTTACTTTACCTGTAAGTAAGCATAGAATGAAAAATTTAAAATTAAGATTAACTAGTATTTTAGGGGATCTAATATGTTAATGAATAAAATTTTTTGGGATTTTATGGAAAGTGCTTCTCTTGTTATAGAATGGATAAGTTTTTATTTAATTATAAGTCAATTTAGCACAAAAAAAAGAAAAAATAAACAAGAGATTTATTCTTTTGTCTTAGTAATAATCTTTTCTATATTATTAAAAGTCTTAAATGTACATCCAAACGAAAGAATAATAATATGCTTTTTTATAGGTTTGATATATTATAAATTTAATTTTAAAGTGAATAATATAAAATGCATTATGATTTCTTCAATATTTTGGTTATTTATGCTAACAGTAGAAGCTCTATCGATTTCTTTTATAGTAAAAACAAATAATTTAGTTAGTATATCAGAACTTTTAGGTGAAAATATATATAGAGTAGAAACTATGATACTATCAAAGGTTATTTTAATATCTTTAATAATAGTTGTTAGATGTTTAAAGTTTCGTATAGATATTGGAAAAGGAGATTTTATATATGTTATTACTCCTATAGTTACTAATATAATTATTATTTTGGTTATATTTAGATTTGCTTTTAAAGAGGGAAGTGAGGGAATTGGAGAAAATGTATCCATATTCTTCGTTTCAATATTATTGTTATTATCTAATATGTCATTAATGTTTATTGTTAGTAAAATAATAAAAAATAACAAATTAAAATTAGAAAATGAATTTATAAAGGATAAATTAGAAATAGAATATAAGTATTATTCTAATTTAAAAGATAATCAAGAGAAAGTAAAGAGGCTTTATCATGATATTAAAAATCACATATCCTGTATTGAAGGAAATAATAAAGAAGCGGGTATAAGAAAAAAATATATAGATAGTCTTAATTTAGAAATAGACAGGTTAAATTTAGGGTTTAATACAGGAAATGAAGTGTTAGATGTAATATTAAATAATAAGAGAGAAAAATGTGTTCATAATAACATTTCTTTAAAGGTTTTTATAGATTTTTCAAAGGTTAATTTTATTGAGTACTTTGATATATGTACGATTTTTGCTAATTGCATTGATAATGCTATTGAAGCTTGTAAAAAAGTTAAGAATAATCATAATAGATATATAAGTATAAAAGGAGTTTGTGTAAATAATTTTTATGTTATTAAAATTGAAAATTCTAAAACAAATAAAATAAAAAAGCTAAATGGAGATTTTTTAACTGATAAAAAAGATAAGTTTTTACATGGTATTGGCATTAAAAATATAAAATTGTCTGTAGAAAAATATAATGGAGAAATAATTATAGAACATTTAGATGACAAATTCATATTAAAAATGCTTATTCCTATAAATCAAGAAAAAGAAGCCTAGATAAAAAAATCTATGCCTCTTTTTTATTATTTATATATTTGCTGACTATGTCTATAATTATATTATATTTATGTTAAATTTAGAAGGGGTATATTTTCTATTAAAAATATTTTAAATTACAAATAAAAATATTTTAAATTACAAAAAAAGTTTAAAATGTGTTAATATTATAAAAAAAAGTATTTTTGGAGGGGAAATGTTTAAAAAAATATTAGCAATAATAAGTACAGTTACAGTTTTAAGCTTTGTAGGATGTGGAGCTCAAAAAAATAATATTAGTAAAGGGGCTGACAATAATAAATATAGTGGAATGAGTGTCACATATCTAAATGTTGGTCAAGGTGATAGTGAGTTAATTCAGGTAAATGGAATTAATATGTTAATTGATGCGGGAACTAATGCAGGAGCAAATGAATTAGTTAAAGATTTAAAAAATAGAGGAATAAAAACTATAGATATAGCTATAGCAACTCATCCTCATGAAGATCATATAGGGGGAATGGATGAAGTTTTAGAAAACTTCGATGTTAAATCTTTTTATGCTCCTAAAGTAGCGCATACAACAAAAACTTATGAAAATATGTTAAAGGCAGTAAAAAATGAGGGCTTAAAAATAAAACAGATAAAAGAAGGAACAAAGATTGATTTAGGGAAGGATACAAAGGTTGAGGTTTATTCACCAGTTAAATCTGAGTATGAAGAACTAAATAACTATTCACCAGTAATGAAAATATCTTATGGACAAAATTCCTTTATGTTTACTGGAGATGCAGAAAGTTTGGTAGAAAAAGAAATTTTAAGTGAAAATAAGAACTTAAAATCTGATGTACTTAAGTTAGGACATCATGGATCGCACTCATCAACTAGTGAAGACTTTTTAAAAGCTGTTGATCCAAGTATTGCAATAGTTTCTTGTGCTAAAGATAATAAATATGGCCATCCTCATAAAGAAACTATGAGTAATCTCAAAAAAGCTGGTGTAACAGTTTATGAAACTTTCAGAGATGGTGACATAACAATAAGTTCAGATGGTAAAAATTTAGATGTAAAATTACATAGTGAAAATAAATAATAAAAGTTAAATTATTAAAGCTTAATTGATTTTTAAGAATATATATTATATAATGACTAAGAAAAATAATATATAGACAGTTCGAAAGCCTCCTGTCTTTAAATAAAACTACGGTGTTTTAAGCATAATTATATAGTTTTTATATAAGATTTATTTTGTTTGCTTTTAACCGTAGAATTTTCTACGGTTTTTTTATTTGCAACTATTTTTAGCTTTAAATATATTGTTTTTAAATTTAATATATTTAAGGTGTTATTTATCTTTCTTAAAACATCTTAGTTAGGAGTTTTTCAGAATATATGTTTTAAGGAGGAAGTATGACAGATAAAAATGTAAAAAGAATAGTTATATCAGCATTTATTGCGGCTTTATACGCAACTTTAACAATAGCTTTAGCTCCTATAAGTTATTTAGGGGTACAATTTAGAATATCAGAAATTATGGTCCTTTTAGCCTTTTATAAAAAAGATTATATAGTAGGATTAACCTTAGGATGTTTCATAGCAAATATATTAGGGCCAAACGGTACCGTTGATGTTGTTTTAGGAACTTTTGCAACTTTTCTAAGTGTTTGGGGAATATATTTAACTGGTAAATATATAAAAGGAAAGAAATCTATATGGATTGCTTCAATTTGGCCAACAATATTTAACGGCATTATAATAGGTTGGATGCTTAATTATGTTTATGGATTTCCTTTAGTTTTATCAATGGGACAGGTTGCATTAGGTGAATTTGTTGTAATAACAATAATAGGAGTACCTGTATTTAATTTTATAAATAAAAAATATTTTAGCAAATTAAATATATTAACAAAATAATTTTATTTATATATAAATAATTTGTTTTACAAAAACTAATAAAAAACCTTACAAATTCTATTTAAAGAATAACTAGATAAGTTTGAGAATTTAAATTCTTAGTAAATCTAGTAATATTCGAATAAGTTTGTAAGGTTTATTTAAATTTAGTTAAATAGTAGAGTGATTTAATTAAGTGCTATTTTATAAAGACAAAAAGAGATAAAATTGTTATAATAACAAAAGAGTTTTATATTGTGAGGTGATTAAAATGAGTGGTGTAGCAGGAGAAGGATGCGAGATTTTAGTGCCATTTAATGAGAGAAGACCTTTAGCTGAGATAGAGAGAAGTTTAGTTAAAACATATAGAAAACAAGTTTGGTCAAAATTTATAAAAGCTATAAAGGATTATAAATTAGTAGAAGAAGGAGATAAAATAGCTATTGCTATTTCTGGAGGAAAAGATTCTTTAATAATGGCAAAACTTTTTCAAGAGTTAAAAAAGCATGGTCAAATAAATTTTGAACTTGTATTTTTAGCTATGGATCCAGGATATCATCCTCAAATTAGAGAGTTACTTGAGGATAATTGTAAATACTTAGATATACCAGTATATATTTATGATTCTGGAATATTCCAAGTTGTAGACAAAATAGCTAAGGATTATCCATGTTATATGTGTGCAAGAATGAGAAGAGGATCATTGTATGGTAAAGCAAAGGAGCTTGGATGTAATAAGTTAGCTTTAGGACATCATTTTAATGACGTTATAGAAACAACAATGCTTAATGTTTTATATGCAGGTAACTTTAAAACCATGTTACCAAAATTAAAAGCTGCTAACTTTGATGGAATAGAGCTTATAAGACCTCTATATTATATAGAAGAAAAATATATAAAAAGATGGATTCAAAGAGCTGGAATATGGCCATTAAACTGTGCATGTATGGTAGCAGCAAAAAAAATAGGTAATAAGCGTTTTGAAATTAAAGATATGATTGAAGAGTTCAAAGAAAAGTTTGATGGAGTAGATAAATCAATATTCAGAGCGGCACAAAATGTAAGTGTAGATTCTATTTTGGGATGGGATATTGATGGAGAACATTATTCTTACTTAGATTTTTATAATGAAGAGTCATTATTAAATTCAACGGCAGAGCTAAAGCAAAAAGGATTAGTAAATGAAGCTGTTGCCTATGAAAGACAAAATATAGCTAGAAATCTTATAGGATTATTAGATGATGAAGTAATAGCTGAAAAAACAGGCTTATCTTTAAAAGAAATAAAAAGTATGCAAATAGATAATTAAAAAAGTGAGATATATAAAGGCAAAATATAAGTTGGTCTTTATATATCTTTTTTTATTTTCTACTTACTTAATAGGAATAATAAGGTTCAAAAATGACTATATGTTATAATGGTTTTATATATTAGTTTATTGATGTAATGTTTATATAATTAATCATAAGTGGAGTAGAGAGTATAATATTATTTTTTAGTTTATTATTTTTTTATACTATGTATTTGGCTAGAGCTTTATAGGATTTGTAATATGCCATTTATTTGGAGGAAATATAAAGTTTTAGTTTGTAATTTTAATTTTGTGTATTGAATTTTATTAAGATTTTAGGAGAAAATATTAAGTTAAAGGGATTATTTGAAAGGAGAAGGAAAAGTTTTATGGACATAGATGCTATGCTAAATTATTTTGCAACCTATGGTTTAACCTTGTTATTTGTAATAGTATTTTTAGAATATTTAAATTTACCAGGACTACCAGCTGGAATAATAATGCCTGCTGCTGGAATATTAGCTTCTAGAAATAATCAAAGTCTAATTCTTGTAGTTTTGGTATCAGTTGTGGCTGGAGTTTTAGGAAGTATAGTATTATATTTAATAGGATATTATGGAGGAGCTATGATTTTAGATAAATTAGGATTGAAGTTTCCTAAAATTGAACCAACCATAAGAAAAAGTAGTACTATTTTAAAAGAAAGAGGATTATTTGGAGTTTTTCTTTGTAGACTATTACCTGTCTTAAGAACTATAGTTTCTATTATAGCAGGTTCTGTAAGAATGAATTTTTTGAAGTTTTTAATATATTCTACTCCAGGAATATTCTTGTGGAATTTAGGATTTATATTTATAGGATATTTCTTTGGAGATTTGTTTTTAAAATAAAAATTATTATATAAATAAAAAAGGCTGTATGAAAAGTGTAAGTTGAAACTGAAATTTATTAAGTAATCTTAGAGAATTTAATAATATACTTAAGTTTAATTTTTAATTATCTTAATACAGCCAATTTAAAAGAAAAGTAATTTTTAGCTAAAGATAAAAGTAGAAGCTGTTTTATTATATTTTACATAAGAAAGAAATTAGCTAATGTTGAATTAGGATTTTCTTTTAAAATTTGTTTTGCAAGGTTAGAACAAATTTCATAAGTTAATAGAGGCTTTTCTAATGTTCCAAATAATAAAAGCCATTCCATATATTTTGTGGAATTTTCTAATTCAAATGCCTTTTTCCCATGATAAAATGCTAATTCTTCATAATATAAGGGTGTCATTACTATAAATAAATAGTATGATATAAGATAATTGCAATAAGCAAGTTCCTTTTTTTTCGTTTTTTCTATAGAAGTAAGTTTGTTATAAAGATAAAAATAAAAATTATTTTGAGTATGAAAATCCTTTGTTTTAAGTAAGATTAAGTGTTCTTCGGTTATATCAAAAATATTAGATTTATTTAAATCTAAATTAAATAAGTCATTTAATGTTTCCATAATATATCTCCTTATAGTGTAATATATAATTATAACATACTACATAAGATTTCTTATGTAAACAATATATGATTTAATATTGAAAATCATTTATTGTAATATACAAATATAGATTTTTTAAGATGAATTTAAGTGAATCTTTTAGATTTATATAAGTAAGAATTTTGAAATAATACAAATCTTTAATTAAAGGGAGTAATAATATGTTTTTAATATATTTTTTAGTAGCTTTATTATCAACAATTGCTGGTTCAATGGCTGGACTAGGTGGTGGAGTGATAATAAAGCCAGTTTTAGATTTCTTGGGAGATTATAGCATAGCAACTATTGGAGTTTTATCATCTTTTACTATTTTTTCTATGGCATTAGTTTCAATAATAAAGCAATTATCTTATAAAAGTAAGATTGATATAAAAAATACTGGATTATTAGGTATTGGTTCAGTACTTGGAGGGTTAATAGGACAAAAGTTATTAACTTTAACATTAAAAATTATTGAAGGAAGAATTGTACTTTTAGTACAAAGTGGAATTTTAACATTTCTATTACTATTTGTTTATATATACATGAATAATAAAGATAAGTTTAAGAGTTACAAAATTAATAATTTTATTTTAAGCATTATAATTGGAGTGTTTTTAGGATTAATAGCAGCCTTTTTAGGTATTGGAGGAGGACCAATCAATGTGGCCTTTTTAACAATATTTTTTTCTATGGATGCTAAGAATGCTGCTAGAGATTCTGTTATGATAATATTATTTTCACAAGCTTCTAAACTTTTAACTATTACTATTGGAACTGGATTTTCTGGATATGATCTATCTATGCTTCCATATATGATATTTGGAGGTGTTTTAGGTGGGTTTATAGGTGCTAAATTTAATAGAATGTTTAGTAATAAAATAATATTAAGAGTTTTTAATACTGTAGTGATTTTAATTATAGGACTAAATATATATAATTTCATAACTGCTATTTAATAAAAACTTTTTAATTTACACCTATATGAAATATATATGCAAATAAAATGTGATATAATAATTGAAAAGAATATATTCTCAACAAAGTGAGGGTGATAAAAACATGGGAAGAACTAATATAAGCTACGGAGCTAAGGATATTTTATATAAGCTTATGGGACAACTTTATAAAGGAAAGCCATTAGAAACTTTAGGGGTTAACGATATTCCTAAAATAATGGACAGGCTACCTAGAAACTTTTTTGAAAATGAAGTTTCTGAGGGAGGGCCTAACGAAATATTTATTTTAGAAGATGGTTCTATTTTACTTTTTGGCTATGAGGATGAAAAAAATATAGATGAAAATATGTTTATATATTTAGAAGTGGCTGTTAAAGTTGTAAAGAGATATTATAAGCATAGAGGAGCCTTTCCAAAGGTTAGGATGGCTATAATTTATGACTCAAGTGTCAAGGAAGCAAGAAATACATTAAGTTTTGGAGATATACTTATTTGTTCAGAAAGTATATTTATGAATAAGATAACTGCTGAGAAAGTTTTAAAGGAGTTAAGGGAGAAAATTTTAGAAGGTAATTTAACTCAAGCGGATAAGATAAAATTCATTATGTTACCACTTATGAAGAGTGAACATGATGACAGCAATATTTTAAGAGATTGTGTTCAATTAGCAAAATCAATAAAGTCTGAAAGAGATGAGGCAATTATATTAAATGGAATAATTGAATCTACAGATAAGTTTATTAGTGAAGAGCAAGCAAGAGAACTTAAGGAGTTGTTAGAAATGACTAAGATTGAGAGATTATACAATGAAGAAAGAGATTTAGCTGTTAAAA
This sequence comes from Clostridium sp., assembly GCF_029258205.1. Taxonomy (GTDB): domain Bacteria; phylum Bacillota; class Clostridia; order Clostridiales; family Clostridiaceae; genus Sarcina. The sequence continues at coordinate 21,313 of NZ_JARHZJ010000041.1, read as the reverse complement.
ACGCAAGAAAAGAAGAGCAATTAAGAATAGCAAAAAGCCTTGCGGGGATATTATCACCTGAGTTAATATCAGAAAAGCTAGGTATAACAATAGAAGAAATTTATGAGCTTCAAAATGCAGAGGGCTAGAAAGTATAGTAAGATTTGCTTTAAATAAAAAAGGCTTTGGATGAAAAGAGTTTTTAATAATTAAAATTATTTTTCTCCAAAGTCTATTTCTTTTTATGGCTTTAAATAATATATTGAAAATATGAAGAGCATAAAGAGGATATTCATAAAAATGAAAAATATGCTATAATTAAAATCATTATAGATTTTTTAAAGGAGAGTAGTAATAAGATGGAACTTTTAGTTTATGTTAAAGGAAGAAGAGATCCTTTTACTTATAGTGGTGATAGAATAGATGTTTTAGATTTTGAAATGAATGGGATAAAGTACAAACAAATAAGATATTTTAGAAAAGGTTTTTCAAAATCAGAACTTATAGAAAGTGAATTAATAACTAGAATTAGAGAAAATAAGTAAATTAATTTTGCCATGAATAAAATAATCCTTTAATCATAAAATAAAACTGATTTAAGATTAGGAGGTGAAATTTATGGCAAAGAAAGATCAACAATCTTCTTGGAATTCAAAAAGATTTAAAGCACCTAAAAAGAATAATGAAGAACCAGTGCCAGAAATTCAAGGGGAAAAATAGATATACATTGAAAAAATAATTAATAATTGGCAAAATAAAATATAGAAAATTTATTATATTTAGGTTCATGGGTAAAAAAACTTAAATAAGTTTTTTATAATTAGATCTCATGGTATTACTCTCATTAACTATATATTAATAGGATGAAATACTTTTAAGAAATAAGAAGCTAAGTTACTTGAAGAAAAAGTACACATAGAAATAGTAGTACCAGATGGACTTCCAGCTATTAGTATAGTTAAAATGATAAAAGAAAGACCAGAAATAAGCAAGGCTTAGATATAAATTATCAGATAGTAAAAGGATCAGATGCGTTAGTTTTTAAGGTGTTAAGAGGAGAAGGGGATATATTCCTCTATTTATAGAAGGAAAAGCTAAATATGCAGTTGTTCCAGAACCTATGTTAATTCAAATAATGATAAAAAAACCAGAAACAAAAATAGTATAATCATTAAATGAACAGTGGAAGAAAATGAGTGATTCAAAAATATGATATCTTCAGTCTAGTGTTATAGTTAAAGAGGATTTATTGAAAAACAATTCAGATATTATTAAAAAATCTTAAAGGAAATAGATGATAGTACTAAGTGGCAAATGAAAATAAAGAAGAAGCAGGTGGCTTTGCAGAAGAGGTATGCATAACAGGCCAAAAAGAAATAATAGATAAATCTCTAAAAAGAGCAAACTTAAACTATGTAAGTGCTATGGATAGTGAAAGTGAATATATTAATTTTTATGACAAGATTTACAGCTTAGAGCCTAAAGCTATAGGAGGTAAAAAGATAAATTAAGAAATTTTCTTACAAAAATAAGAAATTAATATTTTTATCTTCAGTTATACTTTTTATTTTATGGAAATTAGCTAGTATGATTATAGGGAGTGAGGTAGTACTACCTTCTCCCTATTTAACGTTTAAGGGGTTAATTGAAGTAATAAAATCAAATGATTTTTTCAAAATAATAATAAGTACTTTAGGAAGAACTTTCATAAGTTTTATCTTAGCCTTAGTTATTGGTTTATTTTTAGGCGTATTTAGTGCTTTTAATAAATATGTTTATAACTTTATGATACCTATATTAAATGTAATGAAATCTTTGACAACAATAGGATTTATAATACTGGCTTTAATTTGGTTAAGTCAAAGTAGTGCTCCTATATTAGTTGGATTTATAACCAGTTTTCCTATATTTTATGATGCTATAATAGGATCTATATTAAATATAGACAAAAACATATTAGAGATGACGAAGATTTATGATTTTAGTATAGTTAACTTAATAAAGAATATATATTTGCCAAGCATAAGTTTTGTAATATGTAGAATAATGGTTTCAACATTTTCTTTAACTATAAAATTGGTGGTTGGAGGAGAAGTTATTGGACAACCTAAACATGATATAGGAACAGCTATTTTGTGGAAAAGAATTATTTAAATACTAATATGGTATTTGCATGGATAATACTAGTGATTATTGTAGGAATAATTTTTTCTTTAATACAAAAAATTATTGATGGTATAGTTTTTAGGTGGATTAAATAAAATGAGCATTAAATTAATAGATATAGAAAAGGATTTTGGAATAAAAAATATATGATAGATTTTCTTTGACCTTTCAAGAAGGAAAAATAAACTGTATTTTAGGAAGAGCTGGATGTTGAAATAGCACTTTATTAAATATAATAGCTAAACTTGAAGAGTTTAAATCAGGTGAAATTATAGGGATTTATAAAAATAGCTTATATATTTCAAGAGGATAGGCTTATTGAATGGAATAGTATATATACTAATATTGAATTACCATTGTTAAAAATTTGAAAAATGATGAAAGGAAAGAAAAAATTAAAAATATGTTGATATATTTAAGAGAAATCATTTTGAAAAAATAATATAGAAGAAAAAATTTTACTTATTTTAAAAGAATAAGGTTATAAAGGTGGTGTACAATGAGTGAAAAATTAGATTTACTACAGGATAAAGAAAATATATTATTAAGAAAATATATGATACCTTCAGTTGCAGGAATGTTAGGACTATCAGTATGTATATTATTTGATACTATGTTTATAGGACATAAAATCGGAGAATTAGGATTAGCATCACTAAATATAGCTTTGCCAATATATAATTTATATAGTGCCATAGGGCTTACTATTGGCGTTGGAGGGGCAACATCCTTATCAGTAGCTATGGGTCAAAAAAAATTTCATAGAGTAAATAGAATATTTACTTCAGCAGTATTTGTAACTATCATATTTTGTATAATAATAAGTTTATTAGAAGTTTTCTTTTTAGATAAAATAGTTTATATGCTTGGAGCTTCAGAAGCGACCTTTTCCTTAGCTAAGGAATATTTAAAGATTATTTTAGCCTTTAATCCTGCTTTTATTTTTGCATCTGCATTTATTGTTTTTGTTAGAAATGATAGAGAACCTAAATTGGCTATGTATGCAGTAATAGGATCAAATACAGCTAATATAGTATTAGACTATGTATTTATATATGTTTTTAACCTAGGAATGTTTGGAGCAGCTTTAGCAACATCTATAGGACAATTGGTAGCTTTAGGAGTTTTATCAATACATTTTATAAAGAAAAAGAATAGTATGCATATAGAGGTTGGAGGAATAAATTTAGATAATATAGGAAAGGTTCTTAAAAATGGAGTGCCTAGTTTCTTAAATGAAATATCAGCAGGCTTTGTTATATTTATTTTTAATATTGTAATATATAAATTTGAAGGGGATTTAGGAGTTTCAGCTTATGGAATAATTACAAACATAGTTTTAATATTCATGGCAGTCTTTAATGGAGTATCTCAAGGGGTTCAACCTTTAATAAGTGTAAATTTTGGAGCTAAAAAGGAAGAGCGTGTTAAAGAATTTTTAAGATTAACAAGAATAATAGTATTGATTTTAGGTGCAGGATTCTTTGGTATGGGGATATTATTACCAAATCAAATGATAGGGTTATTTACAAGTAATACAGGAAGATTATTGAGTATAACTAGACAAGGAATATATTTATACTTTATAGCATTCTTATTTAATGGAAGTAACATACTTAATATAGCCTATTTACAAGCAGTTGAAAAATCAAAGGAATCCTCTCTTTTATCAACACTTAGAGGACTCGTATTTGTTATTATGTTTATAATAGTATTACCAAGAATTATAGGTGTTTATGGAGTATGGTTAACAATTCCAATGACTGAGTTGAGTACGCTTTTATTGTTTTTAATATTTGAAATAAGAAATAAAAGAAAAAATATATAAAATAATAAAAACCGTTGATTATCAACGGTTTTTATTGTAAATGCAAAGAAGTAAATATAGTATAGTAAGAGTTATAGTGATTTTTTAAACAGGAGGTTAACTTATTATAAGTGAGGTATTGTCTTATAAGTAACCTAATAACATACTATGCAGATTTATTAAAATGTGATAATAAATTAAATAAAAAATTGTAGAAGTTAAATAAGTTGTATATAATAATATTAAAGAATTTTTTTAAGGAGAGATTTTTATAATGGACATTGGAAACTATAGAGAGATGGATCCGTATATGTTACTTAGTATTATAAATTTAAAATTAAGAGATTATTATAGCAATATAGATAGTATGTGTGATGATTTAGGAATTGAAAAAGAAGTTATTGGACAAAGACTTAAAGAATGTGGATACATATATAATAGTGAAAATAATCAGTTTGTTGCTGAATAATTATAATTTATGTTTTTTTAAATAGGGAGGATTAATTAAATGAACTTAAGAAAAGAACCATATTTATTGGTGTTTGGAGCTTCTGTAGTGGATGTATTTGGATTTAGCAAGGCTAGTTATAGACCATATAACTCAACACCAGGTCATGTAAAGATATCTTTTGGGGGAGTTTGCAGAAACATTGCTGAAAATATGGCAAGAGTAGGCGTAAATACTAATTTTATGTCAATATTAGGCAATGATGAGAATGGGAATAGCATAGTAGAACACTCAAAGAAAATAGGATATCATATGGATGATTCTATGATTATAGAAGGTGGAAGTACACCAACTTACTTAGCTATTTTAGATGAAAATGGTGAAATGGTTTCAGCTATTGCAGATATGAAAAGTATAGGAGCTATGAATACTGATTTTATAGATTCTAAAAGAGAAATCTTTGAGAATGCTGAATATACAGTTTTAGATTCTGATAATCCAGAAATAATGGAGTATTTATTAAAAAACTTTAAGAATAAAACTAATTTTATCTTAGATCCAGTATCAGCTGAAAAAGCAAGCTGGGTAAAACATCTTATAAAGGATTTCCATACAATAAAACCTAATAGACATGAAGCTGAAATATTAGCAGGTTTCCCTATAACAGATACAGAGGATTTAATAAAGGCAAGTAATTATTTTTTAGGTTTAGGAATTAAAAAGGTATTTATAAGTTTAGATGCTGACGGTATATTCTATAGTGACGGTTTATCTTGCGGTAAAATAAAAGCAACAGAAGTTGAAGTTAAAAATGTTACAGGAGCAGGGGACTCTTTTGTAGCTGGATTAGGATACGGATATATGAATGAAATGCCTATAGAAGATACTGTTAAATTTGCTATAACAATGTCTAATATAACAATATCACATGAGGAAACAATTCATCCAGATATGGCTTTAGATACCGTTTTAGCTAAGTTAGAAAAAACAACTTGGGAAGAAGAAAAATACGATTTAAATAGATAGAATAACATATTTTAAATTTCATTGTAGGCTTAATAATTAATCCTATATAAATATATAAATGTGGTGAGGTGAGATTATGAGTAAAAAAATAAAAAAAGGAAAACTTGCTCTATTAGCTCTAGCAGGAAGTGCTTTTGTAGCATCATTATTATATGACAAAAAGCAAAAAGATAAGAATGATATGGAAAATTCAGGGTTAGAGTTACGAAATATAGAATTTGAAGAATAAAAGATAGTAAAAAGGTTTGAGTTGAAATTTTTAAAATATTTTAACTCAAACCTTATTTTTTTAAAATTAATTTATAAAATATACAAAACTATTGAATAAATATTTAATTGGATGTAAAATAAAGATGAAATGTGTCGACAAATTATTAGTGAAGGAGTTGATTTAAAACAAATATTAAATATGTCGATAAATAGTTAATAAAGGGGTTGATTTTATGCATATACCAGAAAATTATTTAAGTCCATCAACTTGTGCAGTTATGGGAGTAGCTATGGTTCCGGTTTGGAAATATGCTATAAGTAAAGTTAAGAAAGAAATGAGTAAAAAGAAAATACCAATTTTAGGAGTTTGTGCAGCGTTTTCATTCTTAGCAATGATGTTTAATGTTCCAGCTCCAGGGGGAACAACAGCTCATGCAGTTGGAGCAGTACTAATTGCAATACTCTTAGGACCTGCTGCGGCTACCATATCGGTTAGTATAGTTTTGTTAATACAAGCTTTATTCTTTGGAGATGGTGGAATTCTTGCATTTGGTGCAAATGCATTTAATATGGCGTTTATAATGCCTTTTGCAGGTTATTATATTTATAAATTTTTAAAGTCTAAAATAAAAGGCGAAAAGGGAGAATATATATCCGCATTTATAGCAGGTTATTTAGGATTAAATTTAGCTAGTTTTTGTGCTTCTATAGAGTTTGGTATTCAACCTTTATTATTTAAGGATTCTTTAGGACATGCCTTATATTGTCCGTATTCATTAAGTGTGTCAGTACCTGCAATGCTTTTTACTCATTTAATAATTGGGTTAGTTGAAGGAGCAATAACTGTAGGAGTTTATGCGTATATTAAAAAAGTAATTCCAGATCTAATTACAGACTTTTCAAAAGATAAAGGAAAAGTTAAGTCAAATGTTGGTTTTTTTAGAAAAACAATTTTACTACCAATAATTGTAGCAATAGGATTAACACCATTAGGATTATTAGCTTCAGGTGCTGCTTGGGGAGAGTGGAGCACAGAGGAAATACAATCACTTTTAGGATATGTCCCAAAAGGAATGGAAGTATCTTCGTCTTTTCATGCTTTTGCAGATGGATATAATATAAGTGGTACTAATAATATTGTTGGATATATAATATCTGCAATAATAGGTGTAGCTACATTAATTATAATATTTAAATTAATTAGTAACTTGTTTGTCAAAGAAAACTAGATATTTAGTAAATGGATAAAAAAAATTATGATTCAATATATTTATTGAGTGTTAATTTATTAATGAAAGAAGAAGTTTAGTATGAAAATAAATGATTGGTTATTAAAAACTGATGTATATGAACCAAAGGCAGATAAAGAAGGGTTTCTAGATAAAACCATATTAGCTTTTGTTGGAGTTTTATCTAAAATTAAGAGAGACAATGAAAAGTATAATGGTTTTATTTATAAAATTAATCCTACTGTAAAATTAGCATCAACATTTTTAATTATAATTTTTTTATCATTAACTAGAAATGTTCATTATATTTTTTGTTCTTTAGCATATTCAATGATTTGTCTAGCTACTTTAGATGGTAATGATATTAAGAAAATATTAAAAACAAGTATTACTATTCCTATTTTTACTATTATAATGTTAGCGCCATCTTTATTATTAGGAAATAGTTTTGTAAATTGTCGAAATTTGATTTTGAAAATATTTATAACAGTACTTATGGTTAATACTTTTTCTTATACTACAAAATGGAGTGATGCAATAAAATCTCTTAAAGTTTTTGCTATTCCAGATATTTTCATACTTGTATTTGATATAACAATAAGATATATATATATATTAGGTGATTTTTCTCTTAATATGTTATATTCATTAAAATTAAAATCAGTTGGGAAAAATAATAATAAAAGACAATCTTTATCAAAAATAATAGGTATTTTATTTTTAAAGTCAAAAAATATGGGTGATGAAATGTATTCTGCAATGGAATGTAGAGGCTTTAATGGAGAATTTAAGTCAAGGCACAAAGTTGAATTACATTTGAATGACTATATATATTGTGCAATAACTTGTTTGATGATTGGTGCTTTTTTTGTAATATAAGTATTGATACAGGAGAGTATATATATGATTAAATTAGAGGATTTATCCTTTAAGTATAAAGATGAAATTGTTCTTGAAGATATAAACTTAACTATAAATAAAGGAGAAGCAATTGCGTTAATTGGTCCTAATGGAAGTGGAAAAACAACATTATTAAAAATATTAAATGGTATTTTGCTTCCATCAAAAGGAAAGTATATTTTAGATGGAGAAGAAATAACAAAGAAGAATTTAGAAGATAATTTATTTTCTAAGAGATTTCATAAAAAAATAGGTTTTATATTTCAAAATTCTGATGTTCAACTTTTTTGTCCAGATGTCTATGATGAAATAGCTTTTGGTCCTATGCAAATGGGATTAAGTAAAGAAGAAATAGATGTTAGAGTTAATGATTGTCTTAAATTATTAAGTATAGAAAAATTAAAATATAAAGAATCTTATAAATTAAGTGGAGGAGAAAAGAAGAGGGTTGCTATAGCTAGTGTTTTAGCTTTGAATCCTGAAATATTAGTTTTAGATGAACCTTTAAATGAAATAGATCCAAAAGGTAAAAAATTTATAAGAGAACTTCTTATAGAACTTAATAAAAGTGGAAAGACAATAATTTGTTCAACTCATGAGTTTGAATATATCAAAGATGTATTTAATAGGGCTATTGTATTTTCAGATGATCATAAAATTATAAGAGATGATAATTTTAATAATGTATGTTCAGATAAGCAATTTCTAGAAGATAATAATATAATTTAATTTATAAAAATCATATTAGACTGTAGGGAATTTTATTTAAAAAATATCCTTACAGTCTAATATATGTTATTCTAAATTACAGAATTTGCTTTTTCTAAAGCTTCATCAAAATTTGTAGCGAAATGATTTTCACCTAAAGTATCAATAAAGCCCATAAGTCTCATAACTTTTTTGGGTTGTTCTTGTAATTCAGATATTATTAAAGTAATATTACGAGACTTGCAACTTAATGCTATGTTTTTTATTTGTTTATATCCTGTAACATCTAAAGTTTTAGTATGTCTCATTCTTAAAACAAGAACTTTTGCATCATCATTTATTTCTTTCATTGTATTCATGAATGTATCTACAGCACCAAAGAAAAGATGACCTCTTATGTCATAGACTAATACATTTTCTCCAACCTTAAGATTTTCCATATCAGTATCTATATTAGATTTATCAGAGCAGTCATTCTCATTTAATTCATTTACTTCTATAGAAGTAGCAACTCTTCTCATAAATAAGCACATAGAAACTAGCATTCCTATTCCTATAGCAATTACTAGATCAAATAATACTGTTAAGAAAAATGTTGTTAGTAATATAGCTATATCACTTTTAGGAGCTTTAAGAATTGCCTTAAAAGTTCTCCATTCACTCATGTTATATGAAACAATTATTAATATTGCTGATAAAGTAGTTAATGGAATGAATTTAGCGAGAGGCATAAACACAAGCATTATAAGTAATAAAGTTATTGAATGAACTATACCTGCAATAGGAGTTCTTCCTCCATTTTTAACATTAGCAGCAGTTCTAGCAATTGCTCCAGTGGCAGGGATTCCTCCAAATAGAGAAGAACCAATATTAGCCACTCCTTGAGCTATAAGTTCTGCATTTGAATTATGCTTATCTCCAATCATACCATCTGAAACAACAGCAGATAGTAATGATTCAATTCCACATAAAAGAGCTATTGTAAAAGCAGGTCCTACTAATGCTTTTAATGTATTAAGGTTTAGATTAGGAATATGAGGCATTGGAATATTTGAACTTATTTTGCCAAATTGACTTCCTATTGTTGAGACTGGTAGATTAAATATAAATACTACTAAAGTTGTTAATATTAAGGCTATTAAAGATCCTGGAATCTTTTTATTTACTTTTGGCCAAAAGATTAAAATAGTAAGTGCTAGTAATCCTATAGTTAATGTGTAAAAATTTGTAGTATTCATATGAGATATGTAAGCTTCCCACTTAGGTATGAATTGAGAAGGGGTTTTAGTCATTGTAAGTCCTAAAAAATCCTTAACCTGTGTTGAGAAAAGTGTTACAGCTATACCGGAAGTAAATCCTACTGTTATCGGATAAGGTATGTATTTTATTAAGCTACCAAATCTTAATAAGCCAAATAAAACAAGAATAATACCAGCCATAAATGTGGAAATTATTAGTCCATCAATTCCGTGATTTTGTATAATACCAAATACTATAACAACAAAGGCACCCGTAGGTCCACCAATTTGAACTCTACTTCCACCTAATAGTGAAATTATGAATCCAGCTATAATTGCAGTTATTAATCCTTTTTCAGGAGATACTCCTGAAGAAATACCTAATGCAATAGATAGTGGTAATGCGATAATAGCAACTATTATCCCAGCAACTAAATCTTTAAAAAATTGTTCTTTTGAAAATCCGTTCTCTTTATCATTTAAAAGAGAAATTAATTTTGGTTTGTACATTGAAATATATCAACTCCTTATAAAACAGTCGATTTTTATTATATTACTTAAATTGTACATTTACAATTTCGTAGAACGATTTGAAACGTTATTAATTAGGAAATAAAGGTGTTGTTTACAAAAAGTTTACAAAAATTCTCTTGATGGTAACTTGTGTTACGGAAGGGTAAAGAGAAATATAATATAATTGATTTATAAATTATATTAAGAGGTGAAAGTATGAGCTTATTTTTAGGTAAAATACATTTTTGGTTATTTGATAAAATAAAATGGTTTGAAAATCTAGAGGAAGAAGTTTTAAAAGTGGCAAAGGAAAGAAATATGCCAGTAGATAATTGGGTTTCTTATGCCAATTTAAATTTTGGAGAAAAAACTCCAAATAAACCTTTAGATGAAATAATAGATGAAAATAATATACATGACTGGTTAGAAGCAAGAATAAATTCAGCTGAGGGTAGATGTGCATATTACATAACTAATATGTTAAGTGGAGAGAAGGAAATAAAAAAAGAACTTATAGAGCTTTATGAAAGACAGGGAAAAATAAATGCAAATGAGTGTAAAGGACAAATAGATGGAGAAAATATTTTAGAAGTATATAATTCTTTAAATAATTATATACTAGATGGTATGCCTTGTGATAGAATTAATGAAGTTTTAGAAAATTCTTCTGAAAAAATAGTTTGGCATATGAGTAGAGATTTGCATGAAAGATTTTGGAGTGAAGTAAGAGGAGATGTAGCTGAGTTTCATAATTTAAGAAATGCATGGATAAAAGCCTTTGTTGAAGAAATTAATCCTCAATTAGAATTATTTGTTTATGAAAATGGAGATAAGGTTATAGTAAGAAAATAGTTTAACGTATTAATTTTTACATGTTATAAATAAAAAGATAGTGAAATAAGTAAGATAATGGCACTTTATCAATGAACCACATATTATAAATTAGAACCTTTTAACATAGGAGGATAAATATGTATTTAGCTCAAGGTGCCATTATAAGTTTGGACTTAGGTAAAGGTCATATTATAGATAAAGATACATCAGATAATTTAAAAGAAAAGATTGAGCAAACTATTATTTATTTTTTAAAAAAGGAAGAAGTTAAAAATAATTTAAGATTTATTGATTATACTCCATATAATGAAATTTTTATTTCAAATGGAGAAGAGTTAAAAAGCATAGTTAAAAGAGTAAATAGAAGTGAATCAGATTTGCATATTACTTTAAACATTGATTTTTCAAAGGAAAATGAAATCTTTTGTTTTGTAGAAGAGTTTGATTCGAAAGGTAGAAAGTTTGCAGAGAATATATGCTCATTTTTTGAACTAAGTAATTATAAGAATAAAGGGGTTAAGAGTTCAGAAGTTTATAATCTTTTGTATGTAAATAAACCAAGTGTAATAATATATTTAAATTTGAATATTAATAATGAATCTGAAGTTATTGAAAAAGGAGCATGTATAGCGAAAACTTTAGTTGAATCTATTTTAAGCTTAGGGACTAAATAAAGGCTGAGAGAAATTCTCAACCTTCATTTTTTAATCTATAAATTTCAGGAGTATTTTCATCTATTACTTCAAAACTATATCCTGCTGATTTAAAATGTTTTATTATTGATGGCAATGCTTTAGCAGAATTATTATTAGAGTATCCACAATGCATTAAAAGCACTATATAATCCGAGTTAGAAATTGACTTTTGAATTATAGAACTTGGGTCTAAGGTTGGATTAAGAGCATCAGTGCTATCTACTGTCCAATCATATATTCTAAAACCTTGTTCATGTAAGGAGTCTACTAAAGATCTTTTTAAGGTATATGTACTATTATTAGAGCCGAATGGAAATCTAAGAGAAAATACTTTCTTTCCAATAACTTTTTCTATAGCTTCTTGAGCTTTTAAGTTCTCTTCTAAGAATGAAGCATCATTTCTGTAAATTTTATTTCTATCATGTGTAAATGTGTGTACACCTATGGAGTGACCATCATCATTCATTCTTTTTACTAAATCAGGATGTTTCTCTACTAGCTCTCCTATTAAAAAAAATGTAGCTTTCACATTATTTTCTTTAAGAGTGTTTAAAATTTCTTCTGTAACTTTACCACCAGGACCATCATCAAAGGTTAAAAAAATTTTTTTTGTATTTTCTTCTAAGTTAGCTGCTTTAATATATTTGGGATAAGTAGCTAAGGTTGAAAAAGAAAATATTAATGTAAATAGTAGAAAAGAAAATTTTTTCATTTTATCACTTCCTTAATTATTACTATATATTTGAGATATCTTAATTAGTATTTTCAAAAAAAGTATTAAATATAAGCACCGTAGATTACGAATAATCATTTTTTATTTCTTTGACTTTATGGTATAATTAATAAATAAAAAATATAAAAGAGAGTGATAATATATGGAGAATTATTTAAGAATAGGATTAGGAATAATTTTTACAATACTTATATTCGCTTTTGTAATTTGGGTATTACCTTATATTTTAATAGGGGCTATAATACTAATCCTTATAGGATGGGTGTACTTTAAATTTATAAGAAAGTATATTAATAAAAAAGAAAAAACAGAAGCTTATACTTACACATTTACAAAAGAAGAGCATAAATCAGAGGCTGATATTCAAGATGATGGCCCTGTTATTGATGTTAATTTTGAAGAAGTAAAAGAAGATGAATAAGGATTTGATTACATGAATTTTAGAAAGTTAAAAATATTTTTTGAAACAGCTAAATGTTTAAATATGACAAAAGTAGCTAAGTCTATGTATATAAGTCAACCATCTATAAGCCAGGCTATAGCTGAATTAGAAAGTGATCTTGATGTTAAACTTTTTGATAGAATAGGTAAAAGGCTTTATCTTACTCATGAGGGTGAAGTATATTTTGAATATAGTAGAAGAATTTTAAATCTTTATGAAGAGGCTAACAGTACAATTAGAAGTAGTAAAGAAGGTCAAAAAGGAAAAATAGTTATAGGTGCAAGTACAACAATAGGTATATACATACTCCCAGAATTAATAAAAGAATTTAATGAGTTACATAAAAATATAGAAATATCTTTAATTATAGAAAATACTCAGTTAATAGAAGAGCTTATCATGGAAAATAAAGTTGATATTGCCTTAGTAGAAGGACATATTAAATCTGATGAGTTAGAAGTTTTAACAGTAGGATATGATGAATTAATATTTATAGCAAATCCTGGTAATACTATATTCTCAAAGAAAAAAATAACTTTAAAAGATTTAGAAGATGAAAAATTTATTATGAGAGAAGCGGGAAGTGGAACAAGGGAATTTTTAGAAAATTATCTTATAAATAGAGATTGTAATTATGATATATATATGGAACTTGGTGATACTGAAGCTATTGTAAGAATTGTTGAAACAGGACTTGGAATAGCATGTGTTTCTTGTAAGGCTACTGAGGAAAGGATTAAAGAAGGATTAATCAAAGAAATAAAAATAGAGGATGTTAATATAAGTAGAGAATTATATCTTGTATATCATAAAGATAAATTTATATCTAAAAATTTAGAAATATTTATAGATGAAATTAAAAATTCAAACATATAAAAAGGATAGTAATACTTGTTAATAAGTATTACTATCCTTTTTATTTTATACTGATTATAGTAAATAAAAGAAAATTGATATAAAGTGACATAAGCTTCCTAATAATATAAAGATATGAAATATTTCATGAAATCCTAAGTATTTAAATTCAAGAAATTTTGGTTTAAGCGCATAAATTACTCCACCAACTGTATATATAACTCCTCCTATTGCTAACCAAATTAATGCTAAATTAGTTATATTTTTGAAAAATGGAATAGCGCCTAAAGAAATCCAGCCCATTCCTATATACATAAGAGTAGAAAAAATTCTAGGACAATTAAACCAAACCATCTTAAATAAAATACCTAAAGCTGTAAGAGTTACTATTAAAGAAGTTATAAAAATTTGAGCTTTACCTTCAAGACCAATAAGACAATAAGGCATATAGCTTCCACATATAAGTATGAATATCATAGAATGATCTAAACGTCTTAAAAATGCTATAGTTTTTTTATTTGCTTTAACTAAATGGTATATAGCAGAAGCGCTATAAAGCAATACTAATGAAAAACCAAATAGAATAACTGATAAAAGTGGTAAGCCTATCCCGTACACATAAGTAGCTTTAACTGTTAGTGCTACTAAGGCGAATATTGATAAAATAGCACCAAATAAATGAGTAAAACCGTTTATTGGTTCTCTAAAAAACTTATTTTTCATAAAATACCTCCAAGAGAAAGTTTTCAAGTAGTTTTCAAAACTACTTATTATCATGTTATAATTATGATTCAAATATAGTAAGATATCAACCTTTAAATTAAGGAGAATTTTAATGATATATAGATAATATTGCCAAAAAGCTTGAATTTATTTTTATTTACTTATAATATAATATATATAGGATGAAATGTAGTTTTAGAAACTATATGATAAATTGAATCGAATGGAAGTGATTTTATGAATTTAAATGATTTATTAGAAAGTTTAAATTTGGATAACAATATTAATTTAGAAGATATACCAGAATTAGATTTATATATGGATCAAGTAATACAATTATTTGAAAATAAATTAGGTGGAAATAAGAGATTTGAAGAAGATAAGATTTTAACTAAAACTATGATTAACAATTATGCTAAGGGAAAATTGTTAATGGATATTAAAAATAAAAAGTATAGTAAGGAACATATTATACTTATGTGTTTTATATATAATATGAAGGGGATATTAGCACTTAGTGATATAAAACTAGCTTTAGGAGATATTGTTGAAAGATATAATAAGGATGAATTTAATTCGGATGATATAAAAAAGCTTTATAAAATATATTTAATAGGGCAAAAAAAGAATATAGAAGATATAAAAAATGAGGTTAATATAGATTTGAATAATTTAGGAGAAGAATTTAATTTATTAGAAAGTAGTGAAAAGAAATTACTTCTTTGTGCAATGCTTGTGGACAAAGCAAATATATATAAAAAGCTAGCTGAAAAAATACTTGATAGTGAATAGACATTAAAACACATAAAATGTAACATTTTGTAATTGGTAGTCATAATATATATTAATCATATGATAAAACCTAGGAGGGTAAATTATGGATTATAGAGATTGCCAATGTGATTCAAAAGGAATAGAATTAGATGAATTAGAAGAATTATTTGAAGATGCAGGATATAATAATTATTATCACAATGGTTGTGATAATCATGACCATCACAACCATTGTGATCATCATAATCATTGCAATCATCATGATCATAATCATGGATGTCATGATGATAGAAAAGATTGCTGTAAGAGACCTAAACCAAAGCCAATTCCTAAGAAAGGGATTATTGAAGTTCAATCTTTATTAGGATGTTCTGACGGTGAACCAATAAGTGGAATGCCAATAGAATTATATAAAATAGATTGTAATACTGGTTTTGAACTTATAGATTGTAAATATACAGATCGTTTTGGAAGGGTTTGTTTTAAATGTCTAGAAGATGGTTTATATGCTGTTAAACAACCTGTAGATCGTTGCTATTTTGAAGCACCAGAATATTATCCATGTTATGAAGTATGTATTTGTCCAAGAAATAAATATGCTAAAATAGTAATAATAAACAAGTTAAGAGATAGAGAAGATTGTAATAGACCACCTATGCATTGTAGATGTAATAGCAAATCAAGTTGTCAATAATTAAAATAATATCATTTAGAAGCTCACAGAATATTCTGTGGGCTTTAATTTTTATAAATAAAATTATATAATAGCTATAGTTTAATTTCTAAAAATTTATATATATTAAACAAAAGAAAGGAATTTGATATGATAATTAGAATTAAGTATTTTGATAAAGCAACTAAATTAAAAAAAATAACAAAAGGTAATTGGATAGACGTGTATGCTAATAAGGATGTATTTGTTAAATGTGGAGATAGAGCTATGGTACCTTTAGGATTTGCTTTAGAACTTCCAGAAGGATGGGAAGGACATTTAGCACCTAGAAGTTCAACTTTTAAAACTTGGGGAATTATACAGACTAATAGTGTTGGCGTTGTAGATGATACATATATAGGGGACAATGATCAGTGGCATATGCCAGTTTATTGCTTACAGGGAAAAGATGTTGAAAATGATAATGGGGAAGAAATTAAAGGAACTTGGATAAGAAAAGGTGATAAAATAGGTCAATTTAGAATTATGGAAGTTATGCCAGAAATAGAGTTTGAAGAGGTGGAATCATTTGGAAATGAAGATCGTGGTGGATTTGGTACTACAGGAAGAAAGTAGTTTGAAAAGTAATTAGAGAATTTAGTGAGATTTGTTTAATCAAAAAATCTCACTAAATTCTCTTTTTTAGAGGGAATATTTTACTCCTCTAAGGATTCAGAAAGTTCTTCCCAAGTAGCGTAAAGAGAATTTATTTCTTCTTGAGTTGAATTAATTTCTTTATTAACTCTTACGCTTTCTTCTGGATTTGAATAAACCTCTTCATTACAAAGCATTTCTTGAAGTTTTTCAAGTTCTTCTTCTTTTTGAGAAATTAATTTTTCAACATCTCTAAGTTGAGCTCTTAAAGCTCTAGCTGATTTCTCAGCAGACTTTTTCTTTTTTCTTTCTTCTTTTATTTGTGTTTTGGTTTTACCTTGGTTTATTTCTTCATCAATATCTTCATATCTATTAGGATTAGCTTTTTTATGTATATAATAGTTATAATTTCCTAAATATGTTTTAAGACCATTTTCTTGAAGCTCAACGATTTTATTAATGACTTTATTTAAAAAGTATCTATCATGGGAAATAACTATTAAAGTTCCATCATAACTTAAAATAGCATCTTCTAAAGCTTCTCTAGACATAATATCTAAGTGATTTGTAGGCTCATCTAAAAGAAGAAGATTGGCTTTTGAAAGCATAAGTTTTAAAAGGTTTATCTTACACTTTTCACCACCACTTAATAGAGAGATTTCTTTAAATACATCATCACCAGTAAATAGAAAAGAAGCAAGATAATTTCTAATTTCAGTAGTAGTAAGGTTAGGAAAGTCATCCCAAACTTCATCTATTATGGTTTTATCAGGATTTAAGTTAGATTGTTCTTGATCGTAATATCCTGTAAATACGTTTTTACCAAGAGATACAGAACCAGAATCCTGCTTTAACATTCCCATTATTATTTTAAATAGAGTAGTTTTACCTCTACCATTTTCACCTATTAGAGCAACCTTTTCTCCACGCTTTAAATCTAAATTTACGTTTTCAAATAAAAGATTATCAAAGCTCTTTTTTAAGTTTTCAATATGTAAAACATCATTACCACTTTTAACTAAAGTCTCAAAGTTTATTTTAGAAGCTTCTTTTATAACCTCTGGTGCTTCTAAACGATCCATTTTATCTAAAGCCTTTTGTCTACTTTCAGCAGCTCTAACACTTTTTTCTCTATTAAATGAACGGAATTTCTCTATTATTTCTTCTTGTCTTTTTATTTCTGCTTGTTGCAAGTTGTAAGCTTTTAATCTAGCTTCAATATCATTTTTTCTAAGTTCAAGGAATTTAGTGTAACTTGCATTATAACAATGTATCTTTCCGCCAATAAGTTCAAAAGTTTTATTTGTTACAGAGTCTAAGAAAAATCTATCATGGGAAATAACAAAGACTGTTCCTTTATAAGCATTAAGATATTCTTCAAGCCATTCTATAGCTTCTAAATCTAAATGGTTTGTAGGCTCATCTAAAAGAAGTAAGTCTGGTTTACTTAAAAGTAGTTTGCAGAGTGCTAATCTAGTTTTTTGGCCTCCACTAAGGTTTACAATTTTGATGTTGAAATCTTCCTCTAAAAAACCTAAACCTTTAAGAACTCTAGAAATTTCTGCTCTAAAAGTATAACCACCTCTATTTTCATAAAGTTCTTGAGATAGTGTATAATCTTTTATAAGTTTATTATGATATTCTTCATTTGAAGCGTCATAAGGTTCATTAAGTTTTTCTTCTAAGGTTTTAATTTTATCTTCAAGTTCCGTTAAAGATGAGAATACAGAAAGCATCTCATCATAAATAGTATTTTCACTATCTAAAGATAAATTCTGAGAGAGATATCCTAGTGTTTTGTTTTTATCTAAAAATAATTCACCACTATCATAATCTATTTGCTTGGTAAGAATTTTAAATAATGTTGATTTACCTTCTCCATTTGGTCCTATTAAACCAACCTTGTCACCTTCATTTATATTAAATGTTACATCTCTTAAAATCTCATCAATACCAAAACTTTTAGTTAAGTGTCTACAGCTTAAAATAATCATTTTAAAACTCCTATCATCGAATTTATAGTATTAATCAAATACAATTATACTAATAATGAAGAATTTCATCAAATTAAATGTTTAGGTATGAATTATTTTATAGAATCCTTATGTTTTAAGAATATAATTTAAGCTTTTGGAATACTTATATACCATTGGAGTGATGTGTTATGAATAATAATTTTAGAGATTTATTTATAGGTATTGATGAAGAAATAACTATTTACAATGGAAAAAAGATAGTACCCATTAATCTTGATAATGCAGCTACTACACCTGCTTTAAAAGAAGGATTAAAATGTGTTAGTGACATGTTGCATGTATATAGTTCTATTGGAAGAGGAAAAGGATATAAAGCAAATTTTTGTAATGAATTTTATGAAAACTCAAGAAAAAAGATTTTAGAGTTTTTTAATGTTAAGAATGCAGAAGATTATACTGTAATATATGTTAAAAATTCTACTGAAGGCTTGAATCTTTTAGCCCATTCTTTAGTAAATAAAAAAGATTATGTTATAAGTACTAGAATGGAGCATCATGCAAATGACTTGCCTTGGAGAGAAAATAGCAATATTCTATATATTGAAGTTGATGAACTAGGAGTATTAAGAAAAGAAAAGATAGAAGAATTAATTAAAAAGCATAAGGGAAAAGTAAAATATATAACAATAACAGGTGCCTCTAATGTAACAGGATACTTAAATCCAATAAATGAAATAGCAAAAATAGCTCATGATAATGGAGTTAAAATAATAGTAGATGCAGCCCAATTAGTTGCTCATAAACCAATAAATATAGGGGGAACAGGAAATAATGATCATATAGATTTTCTAGTGTTCTCAGCTCATAAAATGTATGCTCCTTTTGGAACAGGTGTAATTATTGCATTAAAAGATCTTATAAAAGATAAAGATCCATTATTAAAAGGTGGTGGAGCAGTTGATCTAGTTTCAGATAATAAAGTTTTTTTAGATAGTGAGCCAGAGCGTTTTGAAGCAGGTACACCTAATATAATAGGGATATGTTCACTTTTATCATCTATTAAATTAATAAAATCTATAGGATTTGACAAAATAGAATTATTAGAAAAAAACTTGAAAAAAAGTTTACTAGAAGGGTTAGAACGTATGCCAGATATAATAACATATGGAGATTCTAATTATGAAAATAGAATAGGAGTAGTGGTATTTAATGTTAAGGATATTCATCATGACGTAATATCAGAAGGATTATCTAATATTAGAGGAATATCAATTAGAAATGGTGCTTTTTGTGCACATCCGTATGTTAGGAGACTTTTAAATCTTAAGGATGAAGAATTTTCAAAATATGCTTATAGTAATAAGCCTAGACCAGGAATGTTAAGAACAAGTTTAGGATTATATAATACTAAAGAAGAAATAGAGGAATTCTTAAATACATTAGAAATAGTAAAACAAAAAGATTTTAGGCTATGAAACTCATTCTAAATAAATTCTTAACTTTTAAGATATAAAGAAAAATAAGGTAAGTTGTGGAGAAATAATAGATTTTGCATATGATACTTTAAAAGATGTTCTTAAAGAAAAATAAAAGGCATGCATTTTTGCATGTCTTTCATTAAATGTAGGTAATTGAGTAAAACAATATCTATAAAACAAAACTATGATAAAGAGGAAGAGAATCTCTATCCTTGAAATCGCTAATTAATGGTTTAAGATATGATAAACCTTCCTCCGTTATATTATTACCTTCTTCATTTATCCATTCACTTGGGAAATATTTTATATTATTAGCTATTTTATCGGCTTCAATTAAAAAAGTAGAACTCTTATATGGGAATGAAGATTCTCTTTTTATAGCAACCATATAGCCACCTTCTGAATTAACAGAAGCTTCTAAGGCAGCTTGTCCTACCATAATAGCTTCATTTACATCTATTTTAGAGGATGCATGCATAGAACATCTTTGTAGAGTATTAAGTTCTAGAGATTTAACTCTATTTGTTATACTAGCTTGAATTATTAGGTTCTTTAAGTAATCACCTACACCACCTAATTGAGCATGTCCAAATGAATCTCCATTTGATGCAGTTTCAGTAAGAAACTTTCCATTTTCATCTTTTAATCCTTCAGAAGCTACTATATAAACATGTTTTTTTTCTTTAAATATTTTAGCTACATCAGTTAAAAAGCTTTGTACTGAAAATGCTCTTTCAGGTAAATATACTAAATCAGCACACTTAGTTCCATTTATATTGGCTAAAGCTCCGGAAGCTGCTAGCCAGCCTGTATCTCTTCCCATAGTTTCAACTATGAAAATTCCATTATTACTATAAACTTTTGAATCTAAATAAGTTTCTAAAACAGCTGTAGATATAAACTTTGCAGCACTACCAAAGCCTGGAGTATGGTCTGTGTGCATTAAATCATTATCTATTGTTTTAGGGATTCCAAAGAATTTTATATCTATATTTTTAGCTTTTGCAAAAGCATTTAATTTAGCAGTAGTATCCATTGAGTCATTTCCACCTACATAAAAGAAAGCTTTTATATTAAGTGAATTTAAAATATTTAAAAGTTTTAAATACTCATCTTCACTTTCGCTAAGAGGTTTTAATTTATATCTACAAGAACCTAAACCAGAGGCAGGTGAACTTTTAAATCTTTCTAATTGAAGTTCATCAAGTTCTGAAAGATTTATTATTTTTTTATTTAAAATACCTTCTATTCCGTTTAATCCACCATAAACATT
>NZ_JARHZJ010000020.1 GCF_029258205.1 Clostridium sp. | reverse complement strand
AGTAGGTGGTCGCCAGGTCTTATGATTTGCTAGCTCAGTCGGTAGAGCACGTGACTTTTAATCACGGTGTCCAGGGTTCGATTCCCTGGCAGATCACCAAAACCTCTCTAATAAGAGAGGTTTTTTTTGTATATAAAAATATATTATATGAATTAGTATAAAAATAATTTATACTTAAGTTAGTTAATTTAAAAGAAATGTAAAAAAGAGGTTTAATTATATTTTTATAGTATTTGGGAGGAGAGTAATGAAAGGAATAAAGAAAATATTATCATTAGGATTACTTCTAGTATTTTTATTTTGTATGGTGTCTTGTGGTGAATCAAAAGAAAAGACTTTAGAGAGTACAGTAGTGGTAACAAGTAAATATCCTGATGAAGTTATTAGTTATATAGCTGAAGAATTTAAAAAAGAAACTGGAATATCAGTTAAATATGAAGTGAAAGATGAAATAAAAGAAGAGGATTTTAAGAATTCAAATACTGATATTATCTTAGGTGGAAATAATCAATTATATAAAAAAATGGCTTCAGATAATATTCTTAAAGCATATAAAACAAGTTGGTATAGCGATGTAGATGATAATTATAGAGATAAAGATGGATATTGGTATTCAATATTTAGAAATCCTATGGTAGTAGCTTATAATAAAGCTAACTTAGCAGCTAATCTTGTGCCAAAGAATTTAGTTGATTTAAAAAATGGGAATTTAGCCAATAAATTATTAATGGTAAATTCTAATAATGATTATACAAAGTATTTTATATCTGCTACGGCTTCTTATTTAAGTAAAGAATCAAATAATGATGATAATATAGGAAATGATTTCTTACAAGGTTTAAAGTTAAATGTATCTACATTTTTTAATACTTATGATGAATTAGTTACAGCTTTAAATACTAAAGAAACTCCAATAGGAGTTCTACCTTTAGATATTTTAAATAAAAAAAATAAAGATAATGATAATATAACAAGAATTGATTTTCAATATGGTGTACCTGTTATAACTGAATGTTCAGGCATATTAAAATCAGCGCCTAATCCAAATGCTTCAGAACTATTTATGGAGTTTGTAGCTGGACCAAAGATTCAGTTAGAACTAGCTCAAAAATTTAATATAATGCCTACATTACCTATAGCAATAAAATATTCTCCTGATTGGATTAAGAATTTTAAAACTTTATATATAGAAAATAATGTTGTTCTTGAGAATGAAGATAAATGGGTTCAATTTTTTAATAGTGTTGTTAAACCTGAAATACCTGCTAAGATAACTAAGAATCCTATTATTAAAGGTAAGAAGAAATATTAATATATTAAAAAAGAGATATTACGTTTAAAACATAATATCTCTTTTATATTTAAAGTGTGAATTGTAAATATCTTATTCGTATTTAAATTTAATGATAACCTCTTTGATTTCTCCTTTAGAGTTAGTTCTAACTTTAAAATCTTTGATATCTTTAAATTCATTGTTAATTTGGAAGTTAAGTTCATTTATAGTAGCTTTAGTCTTTTTAGCTAAATCACTATCTTCGATAACCTGAAATCTTTGCTTTTTAGTTGTAATTTCCTTATTTCTATCATCAACCACAACATAGTATTTATCGCCTTCTTCAATTACAACATACTCCTTACCAAAAGTTAGGCTTGAGCATAATGAATTATCTACACATCTTACTAGCATAGCTATTCTCCTCTCAATTAATATATTAAATTCTCTACACCTTTAATATATCATAATAAGAGGCTTTGTCCATTATAAATGGATAATTAGATTAATTTTGTGATATCTTACAAATATACTATTTCTTAAGTTTGAATATATTTATTAGTAAATCATTTTTTGAAAAAATAAAGAAATTTTTTACTGAATAAAGATCATCTTTTAAAGTACTAGATGTATCATCTTTCCAATAATCATTGAAGTATATGCATAGTATGAAAAATAAAATAGCTAAATTTATATATATATCTTTGAAATCAGCTACAAATAGATTGCTTATACCTATGAAGTCTAAGCTTCCACCATAAAAAACTTTATCTATTAAAGAGCATAAAGCACCAGCCATTATAAATACTATACACATATCTGCATTAAAATCTTTATGCCCATTATAGACATAATATCTATAACATTCAAAGAATATTATTAATGCTATTAAATTTAATATTATAAGTAATCCAAAGTCTAGTTTAGTTCCAAAGCGAACATTTAGCCAAGAGCCATCTGTATTTATAATTGGCTGAAATGTTAAGAAGTTACCTATAATATTAAAATAATTATTGAAAAACAATTTATGTATAATAAATTTTATTCCTTGATCTAAAACCATTAAAATCAGGAATATCCATAGCAATGTTTTTTTGCTAAATCCATATTTATATTTATTTACTAAAACATATACGAGATATCCTACCAATGCAAAAGGAATTATTAAAAATAACATCATAAGAGTTTCATAATTCTTTTCAATTCTTCCAGTTAAAAATTCAAATAAGAAATAAATCAACCACATTATAGGCAGTATCCCTATAGTTACCCATTTCTTTTTATTCATTATTACCTCCTTATAAGATATATCGTTAGAATATTTAATTAAAATAACAATAGTTTTTATAAATATTGAAGATATATTTATAACTTTAGTCTGTAATAGTTTCATTAATTAAACTAAATCAATTTTAACATAGTTAATTATTACAATTAAAGAGGATATATAGAATTTTAAAAGAATATATAAATTATCACACATAATAAAGGGAAAAGAGAGTAGATTACATTAAAAAACAACAATAATATAGTTGTTTTTAGAGGAAAAGAGAGGAGTAATTTTTATGTTAACAATTTTTGCAGTTTCAGATTCTATAGGAGAAACAGCTCAACAGGTAGCAATAGCTACTGCTAGTCAGTTTAAGGATAATGCTGAAGTTAAAAGAATTCCTTATGTTAAAAGTTTAGAAGATGTAGGAGATTTAATGAAAACTATTGAGGACTATGAATCATGTATGATTGTATCTACCATAATAACCGTTAATGTTAGAGAATATCTAACACAAAAATGTATTGAGAAAAATATAAATATAATAAATGTTCTTGGTCCAATAATAAATGTAGCTTCAACAATATTAAATAAATATCCAAATTATAATCCAGGTGCTATGTGGAATACTGATGAAACTTATTATAAGAGGATAGAAGCTATGGAATTTGCTATGCAGTATGATGATAGTAAAGACTATAGAGGACTAAAAAATTCTGATGTAGTCCTTGTTGGATTATCTAGAACATCTAAAACTCCATTATGTATGTATCTTGCTAACAAGGGAATAAAAGCAATAAACATTCCACTAGTTCCAGAAGTTGGGGTTCCAGAAGAATTATATGAAGTTGATAAAAAGAAAATATTTGGCCTTACAATAAATCCACTTCAACTTATAGAGATAAGAAAAAGAAGGTTGGATAAATTCCATAGAATATCAGCAGATATAGAGTATGCTTCTGATTCAAGAATATTAGAGGAGTTTGAATTTGCAGATAAGATACTGAGAAAAATAGGTTGTAGAACAATAGATGTAACTCAGAGAGCTATAGAAGATACTGCTTTAATAATAATAGAAAAATTAGGTATAAAATAATTTTTATAAACATAATCATTTTAAAATATAAAATTTAATAAGGATAAATATAAAGCTACTGGTATTTTTTTATTAGTAGCTTATATTTATTAACTTTAATAAATTTTTAAACTAATATTATACAAATAAAAATAGTATATTAAAATTTATTAGCATATTAATTTTTAATTAGAATTTGTAATTATTTTCAATATATTATATTACAATGTAAATAAAAGCTAAATATACTAATCCAGGTGTGTCAATATAAGAATTAATAAGAAAATAAGTGAAAATAAAAGAATTATAACTATAATTTTGAATTTTTAAAATTAATAAATAGTGAATAGATTTAATATCATGGTAAGATAAATCTCGTCGCTGAGAGACATACAAACAACTTAACAAAATAAATTAAAAGTTTTGAAAAAAGTTGTTGACAAAGTTTCGAAGTGATGATAAACTAAGGAAGTCGCTTGAGGGCGACAAAGAAATGGTCTTTGAAAATTAAACAGAAGATATTAACATAAACCAGCAATTCTTTTATAAGTAAT
>NZ_JARHZJ010000019.1 GCF_029258205.1 Clostridium sp. | reverse complement strand
AGAAAAGGAGATGCTATGGATAATAAAAGAAAAAGAATAATTGCATGGAGTTTAATTATATTCTGGATGGCTTTTATATTTTTTATGTCTAGTCAGCCAGGAGAGGTTTCTTCTAAACAAAGTAATTTTGTAGTTATTTTACTTAATATGTTTGGAATAGACTTAAATAGTCGCTTCGGTGAATTATCAACATTTATTATAAGAAAGGGAGCACACTTTACTGAATATATGATACTTTATTTTTTATCTTTTAATCTTTTAAGATTATATATAAATAGAAAGAAGGCATATATATATTCTTTAATTATAGTATTTGGATATGCTTGTAGTGATGAATTCCATCAATTATTTGTAGAAGGAAGAAGTGGACAATTTAAAGATGTGATTATAGATACATCAGGAGGAGTTTTTGGTAGCTTACTTGTCGTTTTAAAAAGTAAGTTTTTCTAATAAAGCTTAAAATGCAAAAGGATTAAAATATATATCTTTTAAATAGAAAAAGTTTCTTTATAGATTTTACTTATAAAGAAACTTTTTGCAAATTAATAATTTTTATAATAATTCTGAGAAAATTCTAGTAACTCCCTCTATAAACTTATCAAATTTAGTTGATTTTTCATATTCTTTAATTTTAAAATGTCTACATTTAAGCAAATCTTCAAAAAAAAGAGTATCTAACTTAAAGGTTATTTCTTCATCATATATAACAGTATTTATTTCATAATTAAGCTCAAAACTACGTATATCCATATTAGCTGTCCCTAAAGTACATATTTTACCATCTATTGTCATTGTTTTAGCATGTATGAAAGAATTTTTATCATAAAAATAAACTTCAATTCCGCAATCCATAATTTCAGCTAAATAACTTTTAGAGGCTTTATTTACCATAAAGTGATCTGATTTTTCAGGGAAAATAATCTTTACATCAACTCCGCTTAGAGAAGCTATTTTAAGAGCTTCTATTATACTTGATGGAGGTACAAAATATGGAGTAGTTATATAAATATTTTCTTGTGCAGTCATAATCATTTTTAAAATGCTCTGCATTATTGCAGGAAATGTTGAATCAGGTCCACTTTTAACTAACTGCATTAAAACTCTTTCCTTAGCAACTGTATTTTCGGGAAAATATTCATAAAATTCCTTATCATAAAAAGTATGACTATTATTAGCTTTTTCTATTGTTATGAAATCATCTAGGAAAACTGCTTGCAGTGCTAAAACAAAATCACCTTTAATCATTAGGTGTGTATCTCTCCAATAACCGAATTTTTTATTTCTTCCTAAATATTCATCTCCTATATTAATACCACCTAAAAAACCAACCTGTCCGTCTATAACAACTATTTTTCTATGATTTCTATAATTAATTTGAGTATTTATTACCTTAAGAAGTGGTGCTAAGAAGTAAGAGTACATAACAACTGAAACACCTGCTTTTTTTAAATCTTTAATGTAGCTTCTTTTTAAACCACTTGAACCAACCTTATCAATAATAAATCTAACCTTAACTCCGTCTAGAGCCTTCTTTATTAATATATCTTTAATCTCATTTCCTATCTGATCGCTATTTACTATATAGTACTCAAGATGAATATGATGCTTAGCTTTAAGAAGTTCTTCTTTTAAATCTTTAAATTTTTCAGTACCATCTTTATATATCTTTATATCATTATTGATAAATATAGGAGAATCACTATTAAAAGCTAAAAGCTCCATTAAAGGAACATATTGTTTTTCAGGATATTCATCTAAAATAGGACTTATTAAGTCATTAATTTGAGGATTAATTCTATCATTAAGTTTATGTCTTTTCCAGTTACGTCCTAAGAATATATAAAGTATTAATCCTATTGGAGGCAATAGAGTTAGTATTAGTAACCATGCTATTGTTTTTTCTGGTTGTTTTCTTTCTAGTACCACAATTATGACAGATAAAATTACATTAATTATAAATGCAATATATAGAAATGTTGTTGTGTAGTTTATAACAATCCCTCCCTAGTTAATAAAATACTAAATCTTATTTTAACATTAATTATCTAAATAACTAATACTTTCTAAATAGTTTATATAAAAATATATTAGCAAAATTTAATTATAAATTATATAAAATATAATATTTATATTATAACTAAAAAAAGTACCAAAGAAATAATTTATAAAAAATAGAATTTTTTTAGAATAAATTTAATTTAAACAAAGAACACAAAACCAGGTGTATCAATATATAATAAATAAAGTATTTTAATGAAAAATAGAGTATTTTAGGGATAATTGTAGTAAATATAGTTACATATACTTGGGAAACAATGATTAACATGGTAAGATAAATCTCGTCGCTGAGAGACATACAAACAACTTAACAAAATAAATTAAAAGTTTTGAAAAAAGTTGTTGACAAAGTTTCGAAGTGATGATAAACTAAGAAAGTCGCTTGAGGGCGACAAAGAAATGGTCTTTGAAAATTAAACAGAAGATATTAACATAAACCAGCAATTCTTTTATAAGTAATATGAGTATAGATTAAACTTTTAAATTGAGAGTTTGATCCTGGCTCAGGATGAAC
>NZ_JARHZJ010000102.1 GCF_029258205.1 Clostridium sp. | reverse complement strand
GGCCTTTTCGTATTCTTTATGAGCATTTTCCATACACTCTCTAAATTGTTCTTTTAAAATTTTTATAGCTTCTTTATTTTTGTCTATTTCATCTTTATCTAAGAATACATCTAAATCTATTACTTCAGTATTATCACCAACTAAATTCATAAAACCGTGAAGAGGTGTTCCATTTACTACTGCAATTTCTTTTTCTCTTAATATTACTCCTTCCATTTCATTATTATCTATAGTGCTTATAATCCCTTCTAAACTTAAAATATCACTATATTCATCTATAAGTTCCTTTATAATGGCAGTTTTAAATATATTGCTACCTCCATTTAGTAAATAAATTTTCTTGACACCTTGAAATATAGAATTATAAAGTGGTCTAAACCCTTTTGCTGTATTTCCTGCTCCATAATAATAAACTAAATTCTTCATTTCTAGTCTCCTTAATATAATATATAGCTCTTAACTTATTATATTTTTGAATTTGTAAATAAGTTACAGCGAAAAAGAGAGCTGATCTTATTTTATAAAATCAACTCTCTTCTTTATATATTAAGTAATATTTACTTAAATCATTCTTTTGTATTTAATTAAGTTTATTAATATTAAATAGTTATTGTATTTCTTATTGACAATAATTTATCTTTATTTTGTTTCATTCTCACTATTTTGTGAATTATTAGTTGTATCTGAAGAATTATTCTCATCTACAGGTGAATTTTTTATTACTTTAAATGCATATCCATGTTCTTTATAGAATTTTATTATTTGAGGTAATGCTTGTACAGTTTGTTTCTTAGCTGCTGCATCATGCATTAATAAAATTACATGATTTAAAGAATCAATATTTTTAGCTGAGTTTTGGACATATTGCTCTACTGTATAATGCTTTCCTGTTGCATCTCCAGTTTCTGCATCCCAGTCAATACTAACTATATGGTTTTTTGCAAAAGCCTCATCTAAAGCTTTTAAGTTAGGATCTCTATAATATCTTCTAGACATATATCCACCTGGCATTCTAACTACTCTAGCATTAAAATTCTTTCCTAATACGCTTTGCATTATTTCATTAGTTTGATTTAATTCACTCATAAAATTATTTACATTGACTGAATTTCCTGGATACAATGTTTTATAATTGTGTGAAAAAGTATGACTTGCTACTGCGTTTCCTTGCTCAATTTCTTGTTTTAATAGCTCTTGATTTTCTTTATTATCCTTTAATGCAGATCCTATATCAAAAAATGTAGCATGTACATCTTCTTCCTTTAATATTTTTAATATTTCTCTTGTATTTTCACTTGGACCATCATCAAAAGTTAAAAATATTTCTTTATTAGTATCTGAAGCTTTTCCTTGAAGCATTTTTTCAACTTCATCTGCACTAACTGCATAAGAATCTGCCGCATAAATTATGTTTCCATTTGGCATTATGTCTGTTGGATTTGGTTTTTCTTCTTTTTTAGGTTGCTCCTCCTTAGCTACTGCTAAAGTTGCCTTATTGGTTTTATTACTAACTAGTGATTTGATTCCAAAACCTACGCCTACAATTACTGCAACACCTGCTACAATAACTACTATTCTCCTTTTTAAATACTTATTATTTCTTCCGTTTCTTAATTTGTTGTTCAAAAAATTCATCTCCATGTCTATATAAATTTAATTATTAACCTCTCATTACTTATAATAAAACTTTGCAAAAATATTTTTGTTACAAATTATTTAAATTTATATTAAATTGAACAAAAAATAAATCTATATTAAAATTTCATAATAAGCTCTATTTAAAAAAATATTTATTTATAAATATATATTCAAATTCTCAAAATGAATCTTATAAATATATAATAAAAATTATTAAATTTATTCTGATGATATTTATAAACTATTTTAAGACAATCCTATAAGATTATAATTCTCTTTAATCACATACTTTTTAAGGATACATACTAACTTTCCAATTACATCATAAAAATCTCTAACTTTAGCCTTTATACTTACTATAAAATTAACTCCTAAAGCTTTATAATAAAGTTTAATTTAATTCCTTGTTAATACCCTCTTTAACCTCTTTAACTTTCCATGATTCTTTATCTACTAAATATTGACATATAAATGCTGGATCTGGTTTTCCCTCTGGATAATAGTATTTATTTACTACAAATCCGTAACTATCATTTCCTAAGTCATATACTTCATCAGATTTTAACTCTAAATACTGATCTTTTTTTACTACACCTAGATTCTTTACTATTTCTAAAGCCTTCTTTGCTAGTTCTTTATTATTTTTTTCAACTAAATCACTTTTTATTTTTTCTTCTTTATTAAGCTTTTCTTCTAAGTTCTTCAATTTAGAGTTACCACTTTCAATTAACTCTTTAACATTTTCTTCTAGATAAGCAATGTTTTTAAGAGATTTATTTAATAAATTTCTTGCTTCTGATATTTTACCTGAACTCTCTAGATTATTAACTTCATCCATACTTGAATAAAAATCATCTAATGCCTTCTTATCTTTATCTATTTCTTCTTTTAAAATATTAATATCTTCTTTAATTAATTGTGCATTTTTATTTTCTTCTACCTTTTTCAAACTATCTAATGATACATCTAATTTAAATTCATTATATGCTTTAGTAGATATTACATAATTATATGTTAAATCATATAAACTTTGAGCCTCTTCCCTATCTTTTGAATCATCTTTACTTGCCACTTTAAAAATTGCTGTAGCTTCTTCATAATTTCCTTGTTTTATAGATTCTTTTCCTTGTTCTATTAAACTTTTATTTCCACACCCCACAAAAAAACTCAAACTAAATAATAACCCCCAAGCTAAAACTATTTTTTTAATCATACTTTTACTTCTCTCCCTATTTACCATTAATAAAATATAGTCTTTACAAAGAAATTAGGTAGAATTTCTCTACCTAATTTTTAAATTCAATTATTTTTTATATTTTACATATGCTCTTAACACTTCACTAAACTTCTCATTTCTTAATGTATCAATTACAACACCAACAACTTCATAACTTGATGTTTCTCCATGATTTTTTCTTATTGATTTTAGTGTCTCTTCAACATCTTTTGCAATTATATCTATATCTGATTTATTAAGTGTTAAATTTAAATCACTTGCTGCATTAGATAAACTTGTTGATAGCTTTTCAATTTTAAATTCTTCAATTCTTCCATCTTTTTTTATTATGTTCATAAATATCCTCCAATTTAAATTAGTATAATTTAGTAATTCTTAAATTTAGTATAACATTTACCCTCTATTCTTAAAAGATAAATTTATACTAATAAATAAAAGACTATTTTGAAATTTTAAATTCATGTTAATATATCATTTCTTGTATCATAATTATTTAGAGTTATTTCCTTTACTCCCATCTATATTACTGCTATACTCTCTTTTATATTTCCATAAAAAACTCCTATAACAAAATAGATAAAGGTAAAATTATAAATCCACAATAAAGACTCTTTCATTTTAATAGACATATGACAAGTATAATAATATTTATTTTATGTAACATTGATTCTTTGTTTTTATAAATATCTCTAAATCATTAATAAATTGAAATAACATAGCTCTATTTTCAAACTCTTCTCTAGTCACTGGAAGCTCTTGCTCACTTAATTCTTTTTTCAATCTATTCAACCTATTAATAAGTATTTTTACATTTACTTCTTTACCTATTACAGATGCTACTTCCTCTGTAAAATTAGCAACAAGTTCAGTCTGTTTTACTGTAATAGATATCCTTGAAAGATGTTCTCTCATATACTTTAGCATTTGAAATTGAACTTCTCTCATATCTATGTAATGTACATAATACCTGACATCTGAAAACAAATAGTTATTAAAATTATCATTGGCTCTTTTCTTAGCTAATTCTAACCTATTTTCAAGTTCATCAAAAAGCTTCTGTTCCTTTATTGAAACACTATGAGTTCTTAGTGAATATGCCATATCCATAAATATTTCCTTTATTTTTTGTGATATGTAATCTATGTCTTCTTTTATCTTGTCTTCATTTTTAGGCATATAACTATTTAGTATTAAAGCAACTAATACTCCAACTAACATAAGACCTAATTCATTTATTATCCAATATGTGTTCACTTGTTTTTCAACTAATAAATGAGTTACCAAAACAGAACTTACAACAATTCCATCTGTTACTTTTAGTCTTACTGTTAAAGGTATAAAAATTAAAAGATAAACTCCAAAAATAACTGAATTAAAACCTAATGTTAAGAATAAAACTGAAGATACTATTAGAGCTATAATAACAGATTCCATTCTCTTTAAAGCTATTTTTAGTGATTCTCTTTTTGTACTTTGTATGCTTAGTATAGTTATAATACCTGCAGAAACCCAGTAACTTAGACCTAATTCCTTTGCTATAATCATAGCTATTACAGTACCTACTCCTGTTTTCCAAGTTCTAACACCTATAAATCTCATTTTTTCAACTCCGTATAATTAACATTAATTTTTTTCATAGAATAATAATATAATCAATTTTTAAAATAATCAAATTTATGCATTTTATTTATTAAAATGGGAATACTTTCATTAGAATCTATTTTTAAGAAAGGGTGGAGATATTTTATGAGAATTCCAAAACATATAGGGGTTATCCCAGACGGTAATAGACGTTGGGCTGTTGAAAATGGACTTGAAAAAGATCAAGGATATTTGCATGGAATTGACCCTGGACTTGAACTTTTTAAACTTTGTCAAAAACTAGATATTAAAGAAATAACTTATTATGGTTTTACTACAGATAATACTAAAAGACCATCATATCAAAAGAAAGCTTTTATAGATGCATGTATAAAATCAGTAGAATTAATTGCAAATCAAGATTGTGAATTACTTGTTATAGGAAATACTAATTCTCCAGTTTTTCCAGATGAATTAAAAAAATATACTAAAAGAACTAAAATAGGTAAAGGCGGTATACGTGTTAACTTCCTTGTTAATTACGGTTGGGAATGGGATTTGAATCTTCTAAAATCTTGTGATATTAATTGTAAAAATATATACGACCATATTCAATCAAAAGATATTTCAAGAATAGATTTATTAATAAGATGGGGTGGAAGACGTAGGCTAAGTGGATTTTTACCTGTTCAATCAGTCTATTCTGATATGTATATAATTGATGATTTGTGGCCTAATTTTAATAAGAATCATTTATTCAATGCTCTTAACTGGTACAATGAGCAGGATATTACCCTAGGTGGTTAATTATATGAATTCTAAAAAAAAAGCTATAATAGTTGGAGCTGGAATAGGTGGATTAGCTACAGCTATTCGCCTTCTTATTAATAACTTTGAAGTAGATATTTTTGAAAAAAACTCTAAAATAGGTGGAAAAGTAAATTTAATAGAATATAAAGATTTTAAAATAGACTCTTCCGCCTCAATATTTATGCTTCCTAAACCATATTTAGAAATATTTAAATATACAAAAAAAGACTATAAAAATTATATAGAGCTTATAGAATTAAATACATTGTATAAAGTATTTAATGATACTGGAGATAGCTTTAACATTTATTCAGACTTTTTAAGAACTACAGAATCTTTAGAAAAAATATTTAATGATGAAAGTTCAAATTATTATAAATATATATCTAATTCTTATAGAAGATACCTTTTGGTAGAAAAATATTTTTTAAATAGGAGTTTTTTCACCTTAAATTATTGGCAATATTTTAAATCTTTACCTGAACTACTTAGAATACATCCTTTTAAAAATTGTTATAAGACCATTGAAAAATATATAAATAATGAATATTTAAAAAATTTATTAGCTTTTCAATGTATGTATATTGGTGAGTCTCCACTTAAAAGCTCTAATGTTTTTAATTTAATTCCATCTACAACTCAAATATATGGATTATATTATATTAAAGGTGGAATGTACTCTTATGTGAAAGCTTTAGAAAAATTAATCTTGGAACTAGGAGGAAAAATACATCTTAACTCAAATGTAAGAAATATACTTATGAAAAAAAATGTAGCAATCGGAGTAAATGTAAATCATGAAAATATATTTTCCGATTTAATTGTTTGTAATTCAGATTTTACCTATACTATACAAAATTTAATTCCTAGAAGTGCATTAAAAAATAAAATTTCTAAAAGAAAACAAAATAATTTATTATTTTCTTGTTCTACATTTATACTACATTTATTTCTTAAAAAAAAATATGAAAATTTAAATATACATAATATACTACTTAATTTAAATAAGGAAGAAGTTTTCTTAGCTCCATTTATAGGAGGAAATTTACCAAAAGAATACATCTATTATATATATTGCCCTAGTTCAATAGATCCTTCATTAGTGCCTAAAAATTGTGAATGCCTTAATATAATACTACGTGTTCCAAATCTAAAGAAATATAAATCAAACTGGAGTGAATCTACGGTTATTTCTTTAAGAAACAAAGTTTTATGTGATATAAGCAAAATTAAAGGTTTAGAAGATATAGAAGAAAACATACTTTATGAAAGTTACACAACTCCTATAACCTTGAAAAATGATTTTAATTGCTTTTTTGGTGCAGCTTTTGGACTTAATCATAATTTATTGCAAACTACATTCTTTAGACCTCAAGCAAAAATAAAAAGCTTACAAAATATATATTTTGTAGGTGATTCAGTACATCCTGGCTCTGGAATATCAATGTCTTTAATCTCAGCTAAATTATGTTCTGAAAAAATAATATCAGATTTTAAGTAAATAAAAAGAGATGTATTTTTCTACATCTCTTTAAAAATCTTGTATTTCATCTATATTTTCCTTTACTACCTCACTAAAAATTCTAACTATTTCTGGATCAAATTGAGTTCCACTACATCTTTCTAACTCAATTAATCCCTCTTCATAAGTTTTTCTTTTATTATAGGGCCTACTTGAAGTCATAGCATCAAAACTATCTATTACAGTTAAAACTCTTGCTAAATATGGTATTTCTTTCTCCTTTAATCCTACTGGATATCCGAAACCATCATATCTTTCATGATGGTATAAAATAAGAGGCATAACATCTTTTAAGGAATTTACTGATTTTATTATCTCTACACCATCCTTAGAATGTTGCTTTAAAATCTCCCATTCCTCTTTAGTAAGTCTCATCTTTTTAGTTAATATCTCATTAGGTATATTTATTTTTCCTATATCATGCATATAAGCCCCATATATTAACTGCTTTTTCTCATCTTCTGACAATCCTAATTTTTTAGCCATAAGCCTACTATAAATAACCACTCTTTCTACATGGCTATATGTATATTTATCTTTTGCATTTATAATACTTATTAAAGTTTTTATAGATGTTACAAGTGCATTTTCTTCTTCATTTAAATCTTTTTTTAATTCATCTAAAACAGATACATATGTCTCCACTCTATTTTTGTGGAAAAATTTAGCTCTATACAAAGCATCATCAGCACATTTAACTAATTCTATCTCACTCTTAGCCTTATCTGGAAAGACAGCTATCCCAACAGATATTGTTAAATTAGCATTCGGTTGATTTTCTTGTCCTTCAAAATATGTTTTTTCTATTATATATCTTATATTTTCTGCAATTTTAGTTGCTTCTTCTTCTGAGGTATCGGGTAAAATTATTGCAAATTCCTCTCCTCCATATCTAGCTACTAAATCATTTTCTCTAGATATATTTTTAAGAATTTTTCCTATTTTTTTTAATACTTCATCACCTTTTTGATGTCCATACAAATCATTATAATGCTTAAAATAATCTATATCCATAAATATTAATGAAAGTTTCTGATTTTTAACCTCACTAATATGCATTTTCTCTCTTAATTTATCGTAAAAATATCTATGATTATAAACACCTGTTAGTCCATCTTCATTAACCAATGTTTGCAATTCTTTTATATGATCATTTTCAGTTTTCACATAAAAACCAAGAGTCCAAGCTGTCAAAAGAAATACTCCTGATAATATTAAATCATTTTGAAAATATATATTTACACCAACATTTCCTGCAAAAATTAAATCTATGGCTAAGATAATAACTGATGACACTCCAGATACCACACATCCTCTATGCATACCTCCCTGTATTGTAGATGTTATTATAATAAATAAAAATAAAAATTTATTATTACTAGAATTCCCTCCTGAAACTAATATTGCAATTATAAATATAACCATAAATAAGATTATTTCAATCAATTGTATCGTATTTATATGATCTTTGTATTTATTTAAACTGACTAAACTCAACAATATATAAATTATTGATAATAAAAAAATAGAAACCAGAGCTGCTGGTACTATGCCATAATATACTGACATTTCACCATGTAAATTCATAAGGTTAAAAATATACTGTAAAAAAACTATAGCTGAAAATAATAATGATGATACTTTTACTATTGATAATATTTCATCAATTTTTTTCTTTTTATTGTCATTTGCATCTCTAATCATATTGTCCTCACTCAAAATTACAAAACAAGGTCGGCTTAAAAACCGACCTTATCACAAGCTATTATTCATCTCTTAAAGATTTTGGTTCCTCTGGTTGATGTGTAAACCAAATACAAGCTGAAGTAGCAACTACTGTTGCTATTACTGTTGTTACTGCAGCAAATACTGTTAATAAATTTTTATTTAATTTTTTCATCTTAACTCATCCCCTCAAGATTTATAATAATTTATTTGTAAAAGAATCTATAGTTTTCAACAATATATATCCTATGTAAGTTAGAGTTATACATTGCCATGCTACTCCAAGCATTATGCTTAGCATTATATATTTCGCTAAACTCCATCCTGAATTATAATATAAAACTATACTAAATAATTCCATAAATAAATATATAGTTAAAATTTTTAAAGATCCTTTTTTCATGCGTTTTTTCTTTTTTTCAGTTTTTATTGGCTTATTTGGTGTATCTACTGGAGCATATTTAAAAACTATAAAATACGCAAAAATAAAAATAACTATTCCAACAAATATTATAATTTCAAAATTCATTTTTACAAAAAAACTACTTTTTATTAAAAAACCAATAAATATTGAAATTATTACACCCAATAAAGTACATACATTAGATGATTCTGAATGTGCTCCTCCAGAATATTTTCTAAGTATGCTTGCTGTAAATAAAAATATCAAAGCTTCTAAAGCTATATTAAACACTAATCCTAGTATAAGTACTGAAATTATTGATGTTAATGTCTGTATTAAAGCATAAGTTCCATATTGAATAATTTCTTTTCTTTCATTATCATAATTCAACTCATTGGAAACTTTTTCAGCTATTACCTTTGATATATTCTCAATCATTTTATCTCAACTTTCCTTTTTTTGATGCTATTAAATAATATAAAATAACTATAGTAGCAAAAATTATGGTAGATGGTATTCCCAAAATAACTTTATTTAATGAGCTTTTAAATAACTCATTTAAATTTTTATTTAAAATATACTTCACAAACCAAATATTTAATCCTTCACAAACAAATAATATCATTAAAATTAAAATTGATGCTCTTATACTTGATATTAAATCTATTTTATTTATATTAAAAATCAAAAATATTAAAACAAATATATTTAATATTGTATGTACACCATAACTTATTGGTAAAAACCTTACTAAATACACTACTAAAGCAATTATCAAACTAGATACCACATAATTCTTCCTGTTAACTTTTTTGTTAGCAAAACAATATGCCGCTAATACCATCAAAAAAGCTTCAGGTACACCTCTAACTAATAACTCTAAAAAAGTTACTTTTAACATATGCTCCTCCATTTATGTCAATTGAATATTCTAGTCTTTTTAGCCTTAAATTCTTCATTTGTTTTTTTTACTGTAACATATATTATAATTACAACAAATACTCTTATAAGTATATCACCTATACTTAAAATACTATAACCAATATCTATTATATCACTTAGACATTTTAACTTAACTGAACTATCACCTAACATATGTATATCTTGTACTTTTGAAAATGTGTCAGATTTAATATAACCAGTAAAATATGTTAAACTTGGAAAAGCTGGCATTCGTCCATTATTAGCAGCCATTACAATATGATTTAAAAAAGTTCCCGCTAAAACAAATAACGATCCGATTAAAGCACTTATATACTCTTTATACCAGAATATAGGTATTAAAAATAAGTACATATATACACTTTTGAATAAAGTTGACCATTTTATAACATCATAGTTACCCATAAATATACTTATTTGTAAAACTATATAAATAACTTCAAAAATCAAAATAGGATAGATTGTCCAACTTTTAAATAAAGGTTTTAAACTATATCCCTTTATTTTTGCAATTATTAGTGCTATAATTACTGCTTCGATCATTATTTTACTCCTTTAATCAAGTGTAAAGCTTTAACAAATTATTAAAACTTTATTCATTTAAATTAAATCATATAATTAATATTAAATCAATAATAAATAACCATTTTTCCGTAAAAAAATTGCGTTTTTTTGTTTTTAATGATAAACTTATCATTTTATACTTTTTTTACCTTTCACTTTTTTTAATGTAACCAAAAATAAAATTAAACTTAACACTCCAATAAAAATCTTTAAATTTTTTTGAGAAGCTATTATAACTCCATAACTCGCTAAGACTTCTAATAAAATAGAAGGTATTTTTCCTAAGAATGTAGATATTATAAATACCATGCTATCAACTTTACTCATAGCAGCAGCTAAAGTTATTAAACCTGATGGAATAAAGGGAATTAATCTTCCTTCAAAAATTAAAATCCCAACACTTTTCCCTTCGCAATTTACAATTTTATCTATTAATTTATATTTACCTTCAATATTTCCTGCAAATTTATTTATACCTTTTCTATATACTTTAAAACTTATCCATCCCCCTATAACTTCACCTAATAAAGAAATAAAAAAACCATTTATAGGGCCAAAGAATACTATATTAGCCCCAGTAACAAATATAGATGGAACTATTCCAAGTAATGCTATAATTACACTTATAAATAAGCTTATAAATATAGCTAATTGATTATATTGATTAAAAATACTTATTAAACTATTTATCTTTTTCTCCTCCTTTGCTTATATATTAACATGGTTAATTCTCATTCTAAGTATATCCTCCAAACTACTAAAGTTTCAATATATTTAAACTAGTAATACTATATTATTCCACTATATTAAGACAACTTTACTTATCTTACCTCTTTAATTAATAAATAACTTTCAAATTCCTTAATTAAAAACTTTAAAATAAAATTCTATAATATATATTAAATTTCAAAAAAATAACTGTCTTAATTTAAGACAGTTATAAAAAAATTAATTTCTTATTATTATATATACTGTATATCCAATATAAAGAACTAAAAGAAATAATCCTTCATACCTAGTAAGTATTTTTTCCTTTTTCTTATTTAAGAAAATTAAAGCACCTATTATTAAAGTAACAATTATAAGGAATATCAAATCTAACGATAAATTTGCAGCTATTGTTATAGGACTTATTAATGATGATAAACCTAATATTAATAATATATTAAAGGTATTAGATCCTAATATATTTCCAAGAGCTATGTCATTTTCACCCTTTTTAGCTGCAACTAAAGAAGTAACAAGTTCTGGAAGTGAAGTACCTATTGCTACAATAGTAAGTCCAACTAATTTCTCACTTAATCCTAAACCTAAAGCAATAGCAGTTGCTGAATCAACAACTATTTTTCCACCTAGTATTATTCCTATAACTCCCACTATTGATAAAATAATATTTTTAACTGTGCTATTAGGTGTCTTTATATTTTTCTCTTCAAATTCTTCAAATTCCACAGTTATTGATACTTCATCTTCTTTATTATTGTTTCTCTTAACTGTATATATTAAATATATTATATATGTTATGCACATTAAGACTAATATTCCTCCATCTATTCTAGATAAAGAATTTTCACTTCCCATTAGTCCAGTAAAAATAAAAACATATAAAACGAAAGTTGCAAGTAGATTTACTATAAAATCATTTTTTATTATATGCTTCTTTATAACTAAAGGAGTTACAATAGCTGTACATCCTAAAGCTGCTAAAAGATTAAATAAATTTGACCCTAAAACATTTCCCATGGTAATATCATTGCTACCTTTTAACGCAGCTGATATACTTACTGCAAGCTCCGGTGCACTAGTTCCTAAGGATACAATAGTAAGTCCAATTATAACCGCTGGAACACCTAACTTTTTAGCTATTCCTGAAGCACCATCTACAAAAAGATCTGCCCCTTTAATAAGTAAAAGGAACCCAATTATTAGAAGTATATAGTTCATCAATTTCTCTCCATTTCAAATCACTTTATTAAATATAGATATTTTTTTATAAATCATAAGCATTATTATACTATTTATTTAAATAATTTCTATATTATCTAAATTTATTTTCATCTAGTTAATAATTTATCTAAACATCAAAGCTTAACTGCTCACTTTTTTCTACTATTATATTTTCTTCTAAAGACGATATTGTTATTCCTAATAATCTTACCTTTTTATCTTTAAAATCTACTACTCTTATAAGATTTTTTACGCATTCCATTATTTCTTTCTTTTCTTTTACAAAGTATTCTAAAGTAATACTTCTTGTTATATGTTTAAAATCATCAAATTTCACTTTTAAAGTTACAGTCTTTCCTTTTTTATTCAATAAAGCTAAATTATCATAAACTCTTTCGGATATGCCTTCTAAAATCTCTATCATTTCATCTATATCTTCTATATCTTCCCTTAAAGTAATTTCCTTACCTATAGATTTTCTAATTCTATATGGATTTACTGGCCTATTATCTATCCCTCTAGCAAACTCGTATAATATCTTTCCTCTCTCACTAAAAATACCAATTAATTCTTTTTGAGAAAATTTAAGTAAATCTTCTCCTTTAAATACACCTATATTATTTAGCTTATTTTTAGTTACTCTTCCAACTCCAAAAAACTTTCCTATAGGTAGCTGTCTTATGAAATCCTTTGAATTCTCTTCTGTTATTACTGTTATACCATCTGGCTTTCTAAAATCTGATGCCATCTTTGCTAAAAACTTATTAAAAGAAACTCCTGCTGAAGCAGTAAGACCTAATTCTTTAAATATTCTCTCTTTTATTTCAAGTGCCATTAATGTTGCAGAGCCTTTGCACTTTTTACTTTTAGTTACATCAATAAAAGCTTCATCTAAGGATAATGGTTCCATAAGCTCTGAATATTCATTTAATATATTCATAACCTGTCTAGAAACTTTTTTATAAACATCCATTCTTGGTCTTATAAAAATAGCTTTAGGACATAATTTATATGCAGTTAAAGATGGCATAGCTGAATGTATTCCATATTTTCTTGCTTCATAAGAACAAGTAGCAACTACCCCTCTTCTATTTGGATCTCCTCCAACAATCAATGGTTTTCCTTTATACTTAGGATTATCTCTCTGTTCAATGGATGCATAAAAAGCGTCCATATCTATATGAATTATCTTTCTATTCCCTTTCATAAAGCCTCCATGCAAACATATGTTCATCTTCAATTTTACACTAAGACTTTTTAAATTCCAA
Source organism: Clostridium sp. (assembly GCF_029258205.1). GTDB lineage: Bacteria > Bacillota > Clostridia > Clostridiales > Clostridiaceae > Sarcina. Next base: position 7,519 of record NZ_JARHZJ010000102.1, on the reverse strand, counting down.
TATGGTAAAAACTTATATTAAATATAAATAATTAATAATTTAAATCTTTTTTATTTAACCTTCTCAGGCTCATTATACTCTATTCCCTTTGTATCTATCTTAATTGATTCTATAACAACATCCTCAACTGGTTTATCATTTGCTCCTACTGAAACCTTTTCTATTTCATGAACAACATCTAACCCCTTAGTAACTTTCCCAAAAGCAGCATATTGACCATCTAAATGTGATGCCTCTTTCGTAACAATAAAGAATTGACTTCCTGCACTATCTGGATTTTGAGATCTTGCCATTGATAATATTCCTTCTTCATGCTTAATATCATTTTCCACTCCATTAGAAGAAAACTCTCCCTTTATCATATATCCCGGTCCACCTGCACCTGTTCCCTTTGAATCTCCACCTTGAAGCACAAATCCCTTAACTATTCTATGAATAGTTAATCCATTGTAAAATCCATTATTAGCTAGGCTTATGAAGTTATCTACAGTGTTTGGAGCTTTATTTGGATATAATTCTGCCTCTATAGTTCCAAAATTTTTAACTTCAATAGTAGCCACTGGTAACTTATCCTCTGGTATATTTTCTCTTACCTTTTTACCTGTTCCTCCACACCCTACTAGAAGTAAGGATGACATTGTAACTCCTATTGCTATTTTACTAATTTTCTTTAATAAACTCATTTCTTCATTCCCCTTTCTTTAAATTTATTACTAATATATTTTAAATTATATCATCTAAACCTTTTAAATTTATGTCGTATAAGCTATTAATTTGTTTCTATATAATTAAATTTTCCAAAACAAAAAAAGGTATGTATTCTTTTTTGTATCATAAGAATACATACCAAATAATTTTTTATTATACTTCAAGTTCTTCAACTTCAACAGCAAAATTACCACAATTTTTACAAACATTTATATTAACTAAATAACTCTTATCTACTTTCTTATCCCTTAATAATTTATTATAAGTAAGACCTTCATAAGATTTTTCTATATTACTTATTACAAACTTTCCATTCTTAGCATAAATAAACATATTAAACTCTAAAAATGGGAAACTCTTTCTTTTTTCCTCTAATCCAAATTTACATTCTTCACATGGACCATCATAATAAGCTTTCCCAAAGCTAACACCCTCACTATTATTTAATATTTCAAAAAGCTTATCTATATCAAAATCATCTACATCTTCATTAAAGAAATAAAGTAATTTATCCTCTGATAAATTATATTCTTTTTCATCAAAAGTAAAATTAAACATTTAATCATCCCTTTCTGTGAACAATTCACATTTTATTATTATCTATAAACATATTTAATAACTTTAAATACAATATGTCAAACTAAATTTCTATTTTATTGAACTCTTTATTTTATTACTCTAATATAAATTTCTCTATAGCCTTAGCAACACCATCATTTTCATTTGTATCTGTTATATAATCTCCATATTTCTTAATAAAATCTGGTGCATTACCCATTACTACTGCTAAACCTGCTACCTCTAACATAGATACATCATTTCCACTATCACCAATACATATTACTTCTTCTAGACTTATTCCTAACTTATCCGCAAGAGCTTTAACTGCCCTTCCTTTTGAAGTTCCTTTTTTCATAATCTCTATACATCCACCCCAAGAAGCACAAACTAAATCTACTTCTTCTAAGGCCTCAAATTCATTCTTAGCTTCTTCTATGTTAGGCCCTTCTTCTTTTTTTATTATTATAAACTTTAATATATCTTCTCCATGCTCATAATAAGCATCTCTTAAGTCATCATATTTATAAAATTTTATTTTTTCTTCCTCATCTACCCAACTATTCATAAGTCTATGACTATCATTCTCTGGAATCTCTGTATCTGCTATTAATCCATCTGTAGAGTCTACGTAAGCTAAAAACTTATATTTCTTTATAATATCACATATTTTAAAGTAAGTTTCCCTATCTAGTGTAGATTTAAATATTACCTCATCAGTATTTTTATCCTTTATATATGAACCATTTGAACAAATTAAGGGTGCATTTACGCCTATTATATTCCCATATATTCTAGCTGAAGGAAAAACTCTTCCTGTTGATATAGCAATATGTACTCCTTTTTCAATAGCTTTCTTTAAAGCCTCTTTATTTCTTTTACTAACTTGATGATGAGAATTTAAAAGTGTACCATCCATATCTATACAAACTAATTTATAATTCATTTAATTCTCCCCTTTCTAAATTTTACAATCTGTTAATTTAAATTTTATATAGACTTTATTTTTTAATCAATATCTTATACCTAAATATATAATAATTACATAAAAAAACTTATAAATATTTTGTGAGAACATCTGAATTTGACTAAAAATTTAAGCTAATTCAAATATTCTATTCATAATACTTATAAGTTTTATTCACGATTTATTTTATTATAACCCTTTAAAATTCATATTATTTATTTTTATATTTCTCTAGTTCTAAGTCTAGTTCTGAATCTGAAGATTTAGTTTCTTGTGTATTTGTAGTTCTATATTTATTTAATTCATCATCTAAACTTAACTCTTCTAATTTAGCAAATTCATCATCTAAACTTTCACTTTTTAATTCTTCTAATCCAGCAGCATAACTCTCTTTTCTTGAAATACTTCTTTCTATATCATCAATATTAATTGAATTGCTCTTACTTTGAACATTTGCAATAACTTCATTTATTTGTTTTGAAGCTTCAGCATTATTTAATCTAGCTACTGCTTCATCTCTGTAACTTCTTGTTTTATCTAATTCTTTTTCTAATTCAACTAATTTTGTTTTTAAAACATCCGCTTTAGCCCTTTGTCCTTCATAGCTTGCCTTTAAAGACTCAAATTTCTTATCACTATCTAACTTAAGTTTTAAAGCTTTCTTAGCTAACTCTTCATTGCCTTTACTCATTGCTAATCTTACTTTTTCATCATACTGAATTGACTCTTCCTTAGCTTCATTCATTTTCTTTTCAGTATCTTTTAAGTTACCAAAAATTTGAGCTGATGATCTTTTAGCTTCATTAAAAGATTTTTCCATATCTCTTATTTTTTGATCCAATAATTCTATTGGATTCTCCATTTCATCTAAAGCTGAGTTAGTCTTAGCTTTAATCATATTTGATATTCTATTAAATATTCCCATATTGTTACCACCTTTACTGACTTTTTATTTAGATTTATTATACTCGCTCTTTTTTACAAATTCATGTCATAATTATTAATTTTAACTATCTTCTTTTTGTAATTGCAAATATTATTAAAATTATGACTAAAATAGTTCCAACACCTAAAAAAGGTCTTCTTATGAACATAAAACTAAACATGTTTCCAAACATATTAAGTATATTATTTAACATAAGCATATCAAAAAAGCTAAATCCTCTTGAATTACTTTCCCTATAGCTTTTATTTGAATCACTACTTGATTTATCATTATTTTCATACTTATTATTTCCTTGATAACTTCCTTCTGAACTATTAGGTGCTTTACTATTAAACTTGTCTGTAGTTGAATAATTATTATTTCCCTGTGTACTACCGTTATTTGAGTTACTAGAATCATTTCCACTCTCTACTTTATCAGAACTTGAATTACTCCCTGATGAAGAACTATTAAACTTATCTGTAGTAGAATAATTGCTATTTCCTTGACTTTTTTTCTTTTCACTGTATGAGCTACTAGGTTTAGAATACTTTTTACTAGAATTATAAGAACTACTCTTACTTGAACTTCTTGAACTACTTCTAGAGGAACCCCCTGATGATTTTCCACCTTTAGCAATACTATTTTCTATACCAAAAGTTTCTGCCTTAATTTTTTTAATTGGAGAAATATTAAAGCATCCAATTAAAAAGAAAAAAGATATAAAAAATAGGATTAACTGACCAAACCTTTTATGTTTTTTCATCCTCTTCCCCTCCTTAAATGTAATATATATCACTATTATAAATTAATTATGAAATTTTGTATATTTTAAGGTTTGGAATTCATAATTATTTGATAATATATGATATCATAAATATATATTATTTATATGATAAAGGAGTATAGCAAATGAATGTAAAGGAATTTTTAGATAAAGAAAAAAATACTTATGGTAATCTCTACAGTCAGCTAATGTTTGTTTTAGATGATATTGAAGATTTAAGTGAAGATTCTACTTTAAAAGAAAGAGCTTACTATAAGAATATTAAAATACTAAAAAAATATAATGATTTACTAGATAAGGCGTCTAAAGAGCTTCCAGAAAAAAAGTCTTTTCTGTCATTCCTAAATAAGTCTAAAGAAAATGAAATTATAAAAGAATGTGAAGATTTTAAAAAAACTTATAAGGACTCTCTTGATAAAATATTTATGTGTTCTGAATGCGTATGTGTAAAATGTATAAGAGAATGTGAGTTTAACCCATGTTTATCATGCAACAAGACTGGAAAGGTTAATTATTGTGATAAAGAAAATACCAATCTTATAGTATTTAAAAACTTTATAAAACAACAATACAATAATGAAACTAATCAAAATGAACCTGTTGAAATTCTTTGTGAAGTTGAAATATTAGATATAAACAAACGTTTTAGAATAATTAAAGAAATTTTAAGTGGTGAACAATTTGTACTTGAATATGTCTACAATATAAAAGATGGAGATTTATACAATTCAATTGATGATGTAGACTTATTTAATGAAATAATAGATCTATATGAAAGTAATAAAATATAAAACAAAAATAAAATATTTGAATACTTAATAATAAAACCTACAAACAATCTTAATACATAATATGTTTGTAGGTTTTATTAAACTTATTTATATATATTTTCTTTTTTATGCAGTATTAATCTTAATTATTTTTATAAATACTATCAGCTAATTCTATTATTTTTTTTATTTTATTATTTTTCAAACTATAATATTGATATAATCCTCTCTTTTCTGAAACTACAATTCCAGAATCTTTCAATATTTTTAAATGCTGCGATAAATTAGCTTGTGAAAAATCAATTCCTGTATTAAGTCTACATACACATACTGGTCCATCATATAGTTTCTCTATTATTCTTATTCTAATTGGACTTGATAATGCCTTAAATATCTCTAAACTTTCATTCTTCATATAAATACTAACTATCCTCCTTAATTAAGCATTTATAATATAACTTCATTAACTTATCTATTTTAAATCTAATTAAATAATAAATCTAATATTTTTTCACCAGCTTTTCTATTCTTTCCTTTGTAAGGGAAACAATGAATATGTATTGCTGGATTAAAATTCAATTCTATTATGCCGTGATTTTTTTCTTTTGCCTCTTTCTCTATATTATCTATTACCATATCTACTCCACATATAAGCGCTTTAACAGCCTTAGCTGATTTTAATGCAACCTTTTTATAACTATGGTGTATTTTATCAGTAAAGTCTATGCTATCTCCTCCTGTGCTTATATTAGAATTTTCTCTTAAATAAATTTTTTCTCCATTTTTAGGAATATATTTAAAGCTTAGTCCTTGATTTTTCAAAAACATTTCTTCTATTTCTCCTAATTTTATTTTTTCTAAAGGAGTCTTATATCCCTTTCCTCTTAATGAATCTTTATTCTTTTCAAAAACAAGATCTTCTATGGTACTTTCTCCATCCCCAATTACATTGGCAGGTTCTCTATGAAGTATTCCTACTACTTCCTCTCCTATTACAAGAAATCTATATTCCTTTCCTGTCATAAATTCTTCTATAAGTATTGAACTATCCTCTCTAAAAGCTATTTCAACAGCTTTATCATACTCTTCCCTTGAATATACTCCAGGAAATATACTAATTCCTAAGCCAAAGTTAGTAGATTTAGGCTTTATAACTATTTTTTCATCCTTAAATAATCTAAAGTCTTTCTTTGCCTCTTCTATGTTATCATAATCCTTTCCCTTAGGAACTCTTATATTATTTTCTCTAAGAATATCTTTAGTAACTAATTTATTTTCCATTATTAAAGCAGTTATATATGAATCTTTAGAAGTTTTTGTTGCTTGCTTAACATATTCAACCATTTCTCCATCACTAAGAGAAATGAAGTTCTCTAATCTATCCATAATATTAAATTTTATTCCTCTTTTAATAGCATCTAATATTAATATTTGTGTTGATAATTCCAAATCTTCATAGCCAACTAAATTAAATTCTTTACTTTTAAAATTATTTAGGTACTCCTTAGCTAATCTCATGTGAAAATTAACATATCCTTCTTCTTTTATATCCCTAATAAGCTTATCTGAAATTGTATCATTAGTATTATTAATTTTTTCTAAAGATCTTGTAATAACATTTTTAAATTCCTCATTATTTGAAAATAAAATTTCTACAATTTCACCCATCTCACTTAATATTTCGCTTCCTTTGTCCTTTAATAAAACAGGAACTCCATTTTCATATATAGTAGCATCTTCATTTCTACCATTTAAAGCAACTATATTATGATTTTCTAAAAATTCTTCTTGATCTTTATATGTTATTTCCTTGTTCTCTTTTAGCAAAGTGTAAATCATGAATAATTGCACTAGATAAAGTGTTTCTTTACTTACTCCTTGAATACTTAATGGATCTAAATCTAAAAGTCTTACTTCTAAGTAATCAATTCCTTTTAAAAGCAAGTTTTCAAGCATATCTGAACTTCCTAATGATTTTAATCTTATAGGATTGTAATACTCTTTTATATTTTGTATTTCCTTATCATTAACTAATCTTTTTATATCACTAGCATATTCTTCTATACTGTTATATGAAATATAATAATCCTTTTTATTTTTATACCCATAATAACTATTTCTTAAAGAAGTGTCACCTTTTATATAATAAGAATCTTTTCCTAGCTTTTCACCCACTTCTTTAATTTCATCTATATAACTTTCATGAAAAACAGGACTTGCTCCAGTTAAATATATTAATAACCAATGATACTTTTGGAAGTTTCTAGCCATTCTTAGATAAATATCATCTTTAAATTCTCTAAAATTCTTTTCTACTTTAAGTTCTTTATAAAGCAACTTGATAAATTCCTCTTTAAACGAAAAATTATAATGTATTCCACTTATTACTTGTTTCTTTTTACCGTATTTCTCACTAAGATTTTCTCTATATAATTCATCTGTTCTATTAGAAAGCTTAGCAATTGGAATTTCCTCTTCCTTTGGTAATACAGGTGGATTGCTCTGAGGCCATAAAAACTCTCCATTTTTCATAATCTCTAAAGATACAACCTTATTTAAGTTAGATATAAAACTGTAAACTTCCTCTAAAGTATTACAGACAGGTGTTACCATTTCTAATTGACTCTCAGAAAAATCTGTTTTTATATATGGATTCTTCTCTTTATCTCCAAAGGCCTTTGGATGAGGTGTTAAAGCTAGTTTCCCACTTTCTGTAACCCTAACATTTTCTTTTTCTAAACCAAAATTAGCCTTTATAAAATAATCTTCTAAACTTTCATCTTTTATAATTTTTAATAAACCTT
>NZ_JARHZJ010000079.1 GCF_029258205.1 Clostridium sp. | reverse complement strand
ATAAGATTAAGAACATTTTTTGATTTTTTAAGTGGTATAAGAAATTTAGCATCTTAATAATTTTGATAGATGTTTCTATAAACTTCTTGTTTCTTTAAAACATATGAAATGACTCTATACAAGCATTGTCATAGGGACAAATCTTTTGTCTAAAAAACTGAATTTTACAGTTGAACAAAAAAAAATAAATTCTTAATCTATTTTAATGAATTAAGAATTTATTTTATCGGTGTCCTGCTTACAACGGCTTCGTAAATATATAACTTTAGATTTTTCTAAAGATTTCTTTATGAATTTATATCCAGTATTAAAGTTATAATTATCATTAGTATATATTTTACAATAGGTATAGTTTATTAACTTTAATAATAAATATCTACAGATACTTTTTTCACTTCTTACTTGATATTCATTTAATCCTAAGTAATTTTTAAAATATTCTTTAGTGTAACTTAAAATAATAGAAATATTTTCTCTATCTTTTAAAGAATGAAAATAATCCTTTCTTCTTCTTTTTAACTTTTTGCCCTTGAAATACTATCTTCTCATTATTTAATAAAGCAAGTCCATTAGCTTCAAATCTTCTACTCACTTCTCTGCTTATGCTATCTGCAACTTCACAAGCTTCCTTTAAACTAGTATTTCTATTTCCGTTGCTATGAGCATCAGATCCAATAAAGCTATATATATTATTTTCTAAGAAAATCTCTGCTGTTTTCTTTACTTCTTTTCCAAATAATCCAGTAAGACTTCCTCCATTTAACTGAAATAAGTATCCTTCATCAATAAACTGATTTATTGTATCTGGGTTATTTATGAAATCAACATATCTTTCTGGATGAGCAATTACTGGAGTTATACCTTTTATTTTAAGTTCATATATTTCATCTATTACTTTTTGAAAATATATTTTATCCATAGGAAATTCTATTAGCATATATTTTGATTCTCCTAATGTCCCAATATCTCCCCTACTATAATTTTCTAGTATGTAATTATTAAAGAATACTTCTTGTCCTGGATAAATTTCAATATTTAAATTATTTTCCTTAGCTAACTTATTTAACTCTCTAACTTTATCTTTTACACTATTATAGTTTTCTGTCCAATATCCCTTAAAAAAGTGAGGAGTTGCTATTATTTTCTTAGTTCCTGATTCTTCTGCTCTTTTTAGCATTTCTAATGACATTTCTAAACTTTTTGACCCATCATCTATATTAGGTATTATATGTGAATGTATATCTATCATGATTTTCCTCCTTAAAATAAATACCTAAAAGGAAATATATTTTCCTCTATAAGGCTTAAATAATTTCCATTCTAATAATATAAATCATACTACTAATCTACTCTTAATTTTCTATTTTTCATATCAATATTTTACCATAATATAAAAACAAATAATATATTCCATATCCTTATATTTTGCTGAGAATATTATCCACATTAAAAAAGATAGCTGTATCAAAATTATATTCCAAGAAATTTAATTTTTAGAATATAATTAATACAGCTAACTTAATTTATAAACTTAATTTTTATTTTTGGTATTTAAAGATTCACTTTCTAAATTCATAGTTTTGATTTCTTCATATAGAGATTTTATTTCTTTATTTCTATACTTTAGTTCTTCTTCATAAAAAGAGTTTATCCTATAATTCAAAATCATTATTAAATTTAAAATAGATTCAGAAAAAGTAACTTCTTCAATCCCTTCTTTTTCTTCATCCTCACCATTTGCTAAATCACTTTTGATTTCATCATATATCTCTTTTATCTTATAATTTGATATATCGTATGATAAAGCTCTCTCTATATTTTTAAATCCCTTATCTTTTTCATCTATTGTCATATATAATAATGCTAAGATAATTTTAACCTCTATTAATTCATTTCTTCTTTTATCAATTTCTTCTAGTATCTCTATTGCTTTTAAATAATTTTTATCTTCTATTAAGTTTAATGAATCCATATATTTTTGACTTATAAGTCTAAATTCATTACTTTCTATGTCCTTGATAAATTCTGAAGCCTTATTATCTTCAAATGAAACTTTCAAACTCTCATTCCAATATTTTCTAGCTCCATAAAAATCACAATACATATATTTTATTATTCCTAAAATATTTAAAATATCTATATTTATATTTCCAGAGTCATAAATTTTTTCTAAGAGATTTTCTGCAAGTTTCAATTTTTTATTTAAGATTAAATCCAAAGCATTATTATAAATACCTTCTAAAGCTTGTTTATTATTTTTCATAAAAAATGCTCCCACTATTAATTAACAAAATCAAATAAAAAATCTGTAAGCTCTTCATCTAATTTCATAAGTGCCATTTTATCATTCTCTACTATTGCATCCTTCATGTCACTCATAATTTCTTGAAGCTTTTCTCTATCAGCACTTGGTAACATAGGAATTTTTCTTTCTGCTAACTTAAAGTTAGGTTCTACTAATTTAAATAAATTAGCTGATTTCCAGGGTACAAGCTCATTAATATTCTCATTACTTGAAACTACCTCCTTAAGATCCTCAATCTCTTCTTTTGAAAGACCTTTAGTAGACATTATTTTAGAAATTTCATCTCCAGTAGAAAGAATTTCTGCTGAAACATTTAAGATTCCGTTTAAATCATAGGTAAAGGTAATATCTATTTTTTCTTTACCAGTATCAGCCTTTGGTATTCCTGATAATATAAATTCATCTATTAATGTATTATCACTAACATATCTACTTTCACCCTCATAAACACTTATCAATACTTCTGTCTGATTATCCATAACAGTACAATATCTCTTTGTTGCATTTAAAGGTAATTTTGAATCTCTATTAATTATAGGATCAAATATACCTCCCTTTAACGCTACTCCTAAAGTATAGTTACATGTATCAGTAACTATTATTGTACCTAACTCTCCAACTTTAATATCATTTTTAATAGCAGCTTGTACTGAAGCACCTAAAGCCACAGCCTCATCTGGATTTACTCCCTTTGCTATTTTGCCTTTAAATCTTTTTTCAAGCATATTTCTTACATAAGGTATTCTACTAGAACCACCAACTAATAATACCGTGTCTATTTCATTATCAGTAATATTTGCATCCTCTAAAGCCTCATTTACTATATTCTCAGTTGATTCTATTATTTCTTTAACATTAAATTCAAACTCTTCCCTAGTTAATACCATTTCTAAGTTTATTGGATTATTATCTTTGTCAGCACTAATATAAGGCAATACTATTTCAGCCATCTTAGATGTTGATAATGTTTTTTTAGCTTCCTCTACTCCTTCTTTAAGTCTAGCCAAAACTCTACTATCTGATATATCTAATTTTATACCTGTTGATTTATTAAATTCATTTACCACATAATCTATTAACTTATTATCAATATCTTTTCCACCTAAATAATTATTTCCTCTACTTACCTTTACATCTAAAACTCCATTAAACATTTCTAGTATAGTTACATCAAAGGTTCCTCCTCCAAAGTCATAAACTAAAATATTTCCGTTTTTATCTAGGTTATCTACTCCATAAGCCATAGCTGCTGCAGTAGGTTCATTTATTATTCTTTCTACTTTAAAGCCAGCTATTTCACCAGCATTTTTTGTAGCTTTTCTTTGTATATCATTAAAATTTGCTGGAACAGTTATTACAGCTTCTTCTACTTCTTCCCCTAAAAAATATTCAGCTACTTCTTTTAATTTTTTTAAAATTAGTGCTGAAATTTCTTCTGGTCTGTATTCTTTTCCTTGTACTTGTATAACATTTTCTGTTCCCATCATTCTCTTTACCTCAGCAACTGTTAATTCAGGCTTTAATAAAATTTGATTTTTAGCTTTCTTTCCAACTTTTATTTCATCTCCTTCTATAGAAACTACCGATGGAATTGCATGATCCTCTCCCTCTTCTATATTTCTTATTATGCATGGCTTACCATCTTTTACATAAGCTATTTCTGAAGTTGTTGTCCCTAAATCAATTCCTATTATTCTTCCCATTCTATATCCCCCTTATTTTTAACTACTACTACTTGAGCTGTCCTATAAACTTTTCCCTTATATATATATCCAAACTTTAAAACCTCGTTTATCTCATAATCTTTTCTTTGGTCATTCCAAATAGTGCTAACACACTCATGTAAGCTTTCATCAAAAAAAGTTTCTTTTCCATCAATAAGAAGGATATCTACATTAACTATTAACTTTTTTACTGTGTTTAATAGATTATTCATAGCCTCATTTAATACTTCATTATTAGATTTCTGACTAAAATCATAAATATATTTTATATTATCCACTATATTAATTATGCTTTTAACTAACCTCTTTTCTCTTATTTCTAATTCTTTGTTTATCCTTTTACTTCTTAACTCCTCTTCCTCGCTCTTTTTACTTATATAAGTTTTAATTTCTTCAATACTACTAGATATTTTATAGACCTCTTCAATATATCCCTGATTCATATTTTCATTTTTGATGGCTATTTTTTTTATAGAATTTTTTAATTCTTTTAATCCTCTATCCTCTTCAAATAACTCTATATATTTTTTATCTTCACAAATACACTTTAAAGCCTCTTCATAATTCAAATCAGTACCCCCTTATTTTATTTATCTCTAAAACCACTTATTACTCTTCTAAATAAAATTTTTACGGGATTCCCCTCTTTCCTCTTAGAATAAAATTCCTTAGATACATTCTTTTCTTCTTTTATTTTCTGAACTTTACTATATAGTCCCAAAGCCTTATCAGTTAACTTTCTTGTTTCTAAGTACACATTTCTATAATCATTCTTTAACTTCCCAATTGATTTTACTAATTCATAATTTTCAAAGTTAAAGTTATTAAAAAAGTTTTTATTTATTCTTTCAAAATCCTTATTAAATTCAATATCATCATTTAGAAATTTACTTACAATATTGTAAAATATAACCTTTTTAAATTCTTCATTTATGCTTTTATCCTCGTAAAGTTTAGATAATTCCAAAAAAGTACGCCTTAATCTCATTATTTTTTCTAAGATTTCAATGTCCTTTTTTTCATCTATTAAAACTAAAGCTGTTGATGTTAGCCTAACTCCATTTTTAAAATGAAACTCCTTTAAAATCCTGTTTAATAAATTTAATATTGAAATTTTTACTTCTTCATAATTATCCTTTAAAGTAATTTCACTTAAAGCTTCACACCCCTTATTAAAATCATCCCTGCAATCTAATCTATCAGATAAATCTAAAAACTTAAGATATAGCTTATAATTCTGAGAATTTATATTTTTATTTTCTAACCCATCCTTTAAAACCTTAATAGCCTTTGTATAATCTCTTAATTCGCTTTCATTATAAATTTCAAATAACTTCAAATAAAAATCTACTTCTACATTTTTTAAATTTAAACTCTTTTTAAGAACACTCTCTAAATTTTTAAGGTCATAATTCTCTCCATAAGCATTTATTAAAAGCTTATAGTATTCTATATTATTAGGTTCTCTTATAACTAATTCTTTTAATATCTTAGAACTTTTTTTATAATTTTTTCCTCTCATTAGACATACAGCCAAATCTTTCTTCACCTTTGAATTATCAGGATATTTTTGCAGGACCTTTTCGAAATTTACAACTGCTAAATCATATTTTTCACTTTTAGCTAAATCAATACCTTCATTAAGGATATTTTTTATTTCAACATCAAAAGTTTCTAAAATATACTCATCTCTTTTAGCTTTATCTATTAAGGTTTCATAAGCATCTCTTATAACTCTATATTCCTTTGGAAACTTTTCTGGCGGATATTTTTTAGTCATATTAAAATAAGCATTTTTAACTTCATTATCAGAGGCATCTATCTGAATATTTAACTCTTTAAAATAATCTATCATATACATCCTCCTAAAATTAATTAACGATATATCTCTATACCATAACTTTATTTCAGTAAAACTAATAATATTCATTAGTAAGCCTATTTTATTTATAAATATTATTGATTATAAACATATTTTCACTTCTAGTTAAACTTTTTAATTTGACATAAATTTCATATATTAATAAAATGTTAATGAATTGTTTATTAATAATAAACTATAATTTTAAAACTATTTAGCTAAATTTTGGAGGTTTATATGTCACATAGACCTATTAACAATAAGATAAAACTTTTTTTTAGAACTCAAATAATATTAAGTTTTTTAGTTTTGGTAGGAACATTAATCTATATATTAGTAATACCATCAAATTTACCAGACTATTTATTATGGGCAATTGCCTTTTCATTTTGGATTTTTCAATGTGGAATTAGCCTATTGTTTGCATTTAAATATAGAGTTTCTAAAAACTCACTAACTACTATAAAGTTAGGCTTTATAGTAGTTGAAATCGTGCAAATTTTAACAAACTTATCAAGTAACCTATTTGGTATATTTAATCTTTCAATTTTTAAAATACTCTTATTAAAAAATCTTGAACTCATAATATTATCATTGCTAGTAATTTTAATGATTTATAAGCTTATAAAAAGTATGCTTAAATATAGTATTTTAAAGGATTATATTATTCGCGATTCATTTTTTACATTTATACCTTTTGCATTTATTATTTATAAAAATTCTAGATATTTTATATCATCTATTTCTTTCTTAAATGATTCAATATATAGTTTATTTTTAATAAATATAAATAGCTTAAGGATTTTTTTAGAAGGTTTTCTCATAATATTAATTTTTGTAAAAACCATTTATCTACAGACAGACAAAAAAAGTAGCTTTCTGTTATTAATAAACTTTTATATTTTAAATATTAATTGCTATATAATATCATATTTTAATACCAAGGCATTTCTTTTTCATTGTTTATATGAATGTATTAGTATTTACTTTATTTGTCCATTATTATTAATGTTTTCTATATACTATTCAATTATGGAACAAGACAAAGATCTAAATCAGGTTCTATTTGATGATTACTATATGAATATAAATGATTCATGGATAAGCATTACTATTGGAATTTTTCCCGTTTCCTTTGCTGCTATAGACATAACTGCATCTTCTATATCAACTAGGAATTTTAATGATGTAGAAAATGTAATAATTATACTTCTTATAATGCTTTTATTAGTCTCTAGGGATGTTCTATTAAGAAAAGATAATCTAAGATTAATTGAAAGTGTTAAGATGGCTAATGAAATAGATTTTTTAACTAATATGTATAGTAGAAATTACTTTTTAAAGAAACTTGAAACCATAAATACTTATTATGCACTTTTCTTTATAGATATAAAAAGCTTAAAAGATATTAATAATATTTTTGGACATGTTGTTGGTGATAAGGTGTTAGTGGAAGTGGCAAATAAATTTAAAGAACTAAAACTACTTCTAGGTAAAAATATTTTCTACTGTAGATATAGTGGAAATGAATTTGCATTAATATCTAGATTAGATCAAGTTGACCTTATATTAAAATTTTTTAGAGATTTTGAAAATATAAAGATTCAACATAACTCTGATTTAATACATGTAAATTTTAATATTGGTTACTCGTTAAATAATTCAAATACTAATTTAGATTTACTTATTCAACAAACAGATTATGCATTAATGAGAGCTAAGAAGCTTAAAGTTCCTAATAATTCTATACTTATGTATGATGATAATTTAAAAACTGATTTAGAACATATGAATATATTAAAAAAAGATTTTAAAAATGATCTTTTATCTGACAAACTTAATTTAGTCTTTCAACCTAAAATTTGCGTAAAGACATTAAAAATAGTTGGCTTCGAAACTCTACTACGTTGGAATCATGATAAACTAGGCGTAATTTCTCCATCTAAGTTTGTACCTATAGCTGAAAATTTAGGCGAAATTTCTTCTCTTGATTTATATGTTTTTAAAAAATCCTGTGAATTTCAAAAATACTTAATAGATAGAGGTATAAAATTAAAGTGTAGTATAAATTTATCCTTAAACACTTTAAAGTCCTACGAAAAAATTAATGAAATTCTAAATATTTATAAAGAGTATAAAATTCCTAAAAATTTAATAACAGCAGAAATATTAGAAAATGTATCACTAAATAATAATGCTAAAACAATCTCTTATATTAATCTGCTTAGAGAAAATGGAATTTGTATATCCATAGATGACTTTGGTACCGGATACTCATCTCTTAGCCAAATATCTAATCTATATTTTGATGAGTTAAAGATTCCAAGGGAGTTTGTAATTGATGCAAGAACCCCTAGTAAATTAGCTGTTATTGAAGCAATATCCTTATTATCAAAAAAATTAAATGTAACTTCAGTTATTGAAGGTGTAGAAAATTATGAGGACTTTAAACTCTTTAGTAACTTAGGATTTGATATTGTCCAAGGATATTATTTTTCTAAACCATTAACTAAATCTGAAATAATAGATTATATAAATGTTAATATTAATAATAAAATAATAAGTAGCTAAGTAAATTTTTTATATTTAAATAAAAAGAGGATATATAAAAACTATAATTTGGTAAAATTATTAATAAAACTCAGAATAAATAATCATTATAATTATTTTCTTTTAGTATATTACTTATAAATATTCATCTACTTATATTTATAAAAATACTACAATTTATTTATAATTATATTTAGGAGGTGTTGTGAATGGAAAATTTTGAATTAATGAATAGATCTAAAGATTTAGTACATTCTTTATATAATAGTATTTCTAAATCAAAAGCAAATAATTTTGATGATATTAAAGAAGTATTATTAAAAGTTTATACAAAACTAGATTTATCTGATAAGAAAAATATTCCTTTAATAAACAGATTAGTTAACTATATATATTTTACAGCTTACACAAAAAAACTAATTTTTTCATATAATGAAGAGAATATAATAAAAGAGCTATCTGAGATAGGTAAGTATTCCGGATTAAATGGTGTATATCGTTCAGACTATGGAGATAAATCTCAATTTTAATAAAAGAAGTGGTAATTAAATTTCATTATATAAAGTAAAAGTAGATAGTTTTGTTTTTACATAAAACTATCTACTTTTTAAAGTATATAATTTATTTATTTAAATACACAAAATGATTTTTTTTAACTTCTATTAATTGATCTTTTTCATGCTCCATAAGCAATTTACTATAATCAATACTATTTTTAAATTTATTATTACTATTATCTACTGTTAATATAGATGATAATAACTCTTTTGTATAAGGATGAATTGGATTGCTATATAACTCTTCTGTATCTGCAATTTCAACTATTTTCCCCTTGTAAATAACTGCTATTCTATCACTAATGTATCTTAACATTGATAAATCATGCGAAATAAATAAACATGTCAATTTCATTTTTTCTTTTAATTCTTTAAATAAATTTATTATTTGTCCTTGCATAGAAACATCAAGAGACGCTATTGGTTCATCTGCAATAATAAATTTAGGATTTGTCGATATTGCCCTTGCAATATTTACTCTTTGCCTCTGACCTCCTGAAAAATCATATGGATATTTATTTACATATTCTTTATCTAAACCTACCAAATCCAACATTTCATATACTTTTTTCATTCTACTATTTTTATCTTTATATTTTTTTTGAATTTTTAAAGGTTCTTCTATAATTTTTCCTATGGTCATTCTAGAATTTAAAGATGAAGTAGAGTCTTGAAATATAAATTTAATATCTTCACTTATAATTTTTTTCCCATTCTTCTTATTACTTATGTCTATTCCATCATATAATATTTTACCATCTGTTAATTCATTAATTCCTACTATACATTTACCTAATGTAGATTTTCCTGATCCTGATTCACCTACTAACCCTAATATTTCACCTTTATATATATTTATAGATACATCATCTAATGCTTTTATACACTTATTTCTACTTACTTTAAAATGCTTATTAACATTTATCACTTCTAAAAGTTTTTCTTTACACATTATTAACTACTATACTCCTATTAATAATTTAATTCTTCTCTTACTTTTTTTGCATTTGGATGAAGCATCCATGTTGCTGCATAATGGGTTTCAGTAACTTTAAACATAGGTGGTTCTTCAAAAAAATCTATATTTAATGGGGTTTTGTTTCTAAGAGCGAATGCATCTCCTTTAGGTGGATGTAGTAAATTAGGAGGAACTCCTTCTATACATTCTATAAAACTATTTTTTTTATTTGGTATTGATTTTAATAATGCTCTAGTGTAAGGATGTTTAGCATCTAATAATACTTCTTCCTTTTTTCCAATTTCAATTATTTTTCCTGCATACATAACAGCTACTCTGTCTGCTATATTTTGAACAACTCCTAAATCATGAGTTACTAAAATAATTGATATATTATTCTTAATTTGAATTGATTTAATAAGATTTAATATCTTTCGTTGAACTATTGCATCTAAAGCTGTTGTAGGCTCATCTGCTATT
The DNA here is from genome assembly GCF_029258205.1 of Clostridium sp. Lineage (GTDB taxonomy): Bacteria > Bacillota > Clostridia > Clostridiales > Clostridiaceae > Sarcina. Next base: position 35,683 of record NZ_JARHZJ010000079.1, on the reverse strand, counting down.
AATACCTTAGGATTATTTGCTAAACTAATTGCAATTACTACTCTTTGTAGCATTCCACCTGAAAACTCATAAGGATATTGATTATATCTAACATTAACATTATCAATTTCTACAAGCTCCATTAACTCTAAGACTCTCTTTTTAGCATCTACTTTACTTTTTTTATTATGAATTTTTACAGCCTCTAGTATTTGCTTTCCTATAGTTATTGTTGGATTTAAAGCTGACATTGGATTTTGAAATATCATAGATATCTCTTTTCCTCTTATTTTACTCATTTCTTTATCAGAAAGCTTACATAAATCATTTCCATTTAATAAAATTTCACCATTTTTTATATATCCATTCTTAGGTAATAACTTTAATAAACTTCTACATAAAGCTGATTTTCCACATCCTGATTCTCCAACTATAGTTAATATCTCACCTCTATTTAAATCAAATGATACATTCCTTACAGCTTTTACATCTCCATTATTAGTTTTAAAATTAACCTCCAAATTTTTTACTTTTAATATTTTATCCATCTAAATATTCTCCTAATAGCCCTTTATTACTTTTTTATTCTTATACTGATAAATATTATTCTATATTCCAATCTTGTACATTCCAGAATATTCCTACACCATGATGACCTAATGTAGTATCAGTTTTTATACCAGTTATATTACTTTTTGCTACATAAATTGCATCTATATATACAAGTAAAGTATATGGCATATCTTTTGTAAGCTCTTCTTGGAATTCTTTGTAATATTTTTGTCTTTCTCCATCAACATCAGTTTCTCTTGCCTTTTTTAATATTTCATCAATTTTAGTATTTGAGTAATATCCATAGTTAGCTCCTCCATCAGTTGTAAACACCTTGTATGTATGATCATCTGGATCAAATGGACTTCCCCATCCAATTAAATATGCATCTTGGTTTTCCCAATCAATATTTGATTTAATTGCAACTTTTACATTTGCTCCAACTTCTCTTAGTTGTTGTGCTGCAAATTTAGCTATATCTATTCTTTCCTGATCTCCTTCTGGACATACTAATTCAAAACTTAATTTTGTTCCATTCTTTTCATAAACATTTTCATTATCAAGTACCCATCCATTATCTTCAAGAATTTTTCTAGTCATCTCTGGATTGTACTCAAACTTTTCCATATTCTCATCATTGTATTTACCTTTTTGTAGTGGTGAATAAGCAACTTGTCCATATCCTAATAAAATATTCTTTACTATGGCTTTTCTATCGATAGCATAACTTAATGCATTAGGTAACTCTCTATTATTTTTAAATAGTGGTACATTAAAGTTATACATTATACCTCTGTAATCAGATGTATTCATTACATCTACATTAAACTTATCATTTTTATCAAATTTTGATATATCTTTTGGTGTAACTTGAGTTAAATCTAACTCTCCACTTTCTAATTGCATTACTCTAGCTTTTGAATCTTCTACTATCTTAAAAACAATGTTATTAATTTTAGGTTCTCCTTTAAAATAGTCTTCATTTCTTACTAATGATATACTTTGTCCCTCATCCCAGTTACTAAATTTATATGGTCCTGTACCTATTGGATGTCTGTTAAATTCTGCAGTTGATATATCTTCATTTTCTAATATATGCTTAGGTATTATTCCTACAGTTAAATAATCTAACAATGCAACATTTTCATTTTTCAAAATAAACTTTACAGTATTATCATTTACTACCTGAATTTCTTTAATATTTTCATAATTAGTTTTTATTTCTGAATTATTCTCAGGATTTTCTATTGTGTCAAAAGTAAACTTAACATCATTTGCAGTAAATGGCTTACCATCATGCCACTTTACATCTTTTCTTAAATTAAAAGTGTATGTTAAATTATCTTTATCATATTCCCAATTTTCAGCAAGACATGGAACAACATTATTATTTTCATCATGTGCAGTTAATCCATTAAATAAAAGTAAATTTATTTCTCCATGCTCATATAATGCTGGATTAATACTTGTATAATCATGACTTCCATAAACTAATGTTTTTTCATTCACATTAGTTTTTACTGTATTTACTTTGCCTCCACATCCTACTAATAAGGATAAACTTATTACTGCAGCAACTGCTTTTAACTTTTTAAATTTCATAGCTAACACTCCTTATAAATTATTATATTTTTTTATATTTTTTTTCCTTAAATAATCTCCTATATTAGCCAAGCAAATAAGAGTTACAACTAAAAATAACCCTGGAATTATAATTATCCACCAATAATTTGAAAGTAACGCTTGTTGAGATAAAGAAAGCATGCTTCCCCATGATACTGTTTCAACTGGTAACCCTATTCCTAAGAAACTTAATGTAGATTCAATAGCAATAGCACTTCCAATATTACTTACTATCATAAACATTATTGACGATATAAAATTAGGTAACAAATGTTGTCTTAATATGTATATATATCCCCCCCCCAATATTTTTGCTTCTGATATATAATCAGCATTCCTTATTTGCTTAACCTCACTTCTAACAACTTTTGATATATTCATCCAGCTAACCATTCCTATGGCAATAGAAATTCCTATGGCATTGTTTTTACCTATGATAACTTGCATAAATATAACAATTAGAATAGATGGTACACTGATTATTATGTCTATGGCTCTCATCATTATATAATCTACATGTTTAGATGACATTCCACTAATATAGCCATATATAACTCCTATAAATGTTGCTATTATAGTAGAAAAAGCACCTATAAATAATGATATCTTACCGCCATACCATATTTGTGAGAAAATATCTTTTCCCATTGAATCTGTACCAAAAAAAAATGTACTATTAGGTGCTATATTGCATTTTGTTAAATCCATATATTTAGGATCATACTTGCTTATAATATTGCAAGATAAACACCCAATAATTATTATTGTTAATATAATTGTTGAAATTATAGGAAATTCTTTAAGTTTATTAACTTTTTTATTATTTTCTTTTTTTAAATCTATATATAAATTCTTATCATTAACTATATAAAAATCATTATGCATTAAATTCAAAAACGATTCCTCCCTTATCTTCTATTCTTGGGTCTATTTTTGAATTAATTATCTTAACTAGTAAATTAGAAATTAATACAATCACTCCAGTAATAAGAGAAATTATCATAAGCATGTTATAATCATGATACTTAGCACTTTCAAAAGCTAATTTTCCTAAACCAGGATATGAAAAAACACTTTCAACTATATATGCTCCTGCTAAAATATGAGATATAAAAATAGCCATTGTTGACATAAAGGAAGGCATTATATTCCTTAAACATTGTTTATAAACTATTTGATATTTAGTTAATCCCTTTGCTTTAGCTAATAACACATATTCTTCTCCAAATTCCTCTAATAATTTATTTCTTACCATATAAGCGTAATACCATAAATGTCCTGTTACTAATACTACTATTGGTAATATTAAATGAGTAATTCTATCTCCTAAATCATTAGCTTTTCCTATACAATACGCTCCACCAGTTGGCAATATTTTTAAATTAACTGCAAATATTAAAATTAATATTATCGATATCCAAAAGGAAGGTATATATGTTGTAATATTTCCAATCATCATTATTATTTTATCTATAAGCTCATTTTCATGAATTGCACAATATATTCCTAAAAACAAAGCACCTATAAAAATTAACACATAAGATATTCCTACAAGTATTATTGTATTTTTATAAACTTCTTTTATAACATCAGTAACATTTCTTTTATACTTATAAGAAATTCCAAAGTCACCTTTTAAAATGCTTTTAACCCAAACTCCATACTGAACATAAATAGGTTTGTTTAATCCTAGTTTATCCATAGCTTTTTCCCTCTGTTCAAAACTCATTCTTTCAACAGAATCTCCATAATAAGATTTAAGTGGATCTCCTGGTGACATTCTAGACATATAAAATACAACTACAGATAATATAAATACTGTGGCTATAAATTGAAATATTCCTTTTAATGCAATCTTCATATAATGTCCCCCCAATTTGTATATTTTTCGACTTATAATGTCAATATTCTATTTATTCCAACAATATTAATAAAAATTCAACATTTTTTTAAAATTATTATCAATGGTCATTTTTAATAGTATCTAAAGATTATATAATTTATATATGGTTATCTTAAGTTGTTTTTCTCTATAAAATAATTTATATTTTATAGGAGGATATACATATGTTAGGAGTAGTTTTATTATATGTCGGAATAGTATTAATAAGTAACGGTATAGCAAGATTAACCAATGTAAATGATAAATCTGTTGCTGTTATGAATATTTTCACTGGTGGTTTATCAGTAATATGCAATATTATTGTTCTTATTCACGCTAAATTCACTGGAGACGTAATGGATTTTTATGCCGCTGCAACAGGGCTATTATTTGGATTTACATATCTTTATGTAGCTTGTAATACTATTTTCAAATTAGATACAAGACTTTATGGATGGTATAGTCTATTTGTGGCTATAAACTCTATTCCTTGTGGAATTTTAGCATTCAAACACTTTGGCGGTGATGATTGGAGAATGGGAATCATCTGGTTCCTATGGGGATTATTATGGCTAACAGGTTTCATTGAATGTGTACTTAAAAAACCACTTGGTAAATTTGTTGGATATCTAGGTGTATTTGAAGGTATAGTAACAGCTTGGATTCCTGGATTCTTAATGTTAATAAGCCTTTGGAATTAATGAAAAAATTTTTAATTTTAAGAGAGATTAAACAACTTAATTTTAAATCAATTATGAAGGGTGTATATCAAAATAACCTTTTATAAAACTTACAAACAATTTTAAGAGAATATCTAGATGAGCTTTAAAATTATAATTATTATTTGAAAGATATTACTTAAACTTTGAAATAATCATTATAAATAATTAGCAAATTCTAGTATTTCTCCAAATATGTTTGTTGGTTTTATTGTTATATTTTGATATAGCTCTTTTTTTTGTATTTAATTTCTAAAATAAAACTATTACTTTTTAAGTAATAGTTTTATTTTATTTAAGTAATTTCTCTACTTTACAATATATAATTTTAAATCTTAAAGACTATATGCATCTTGTCCTAATAATGTTGAGTCTAATCCCTTTAATTGCTCTTCTTTTGTAGTTCTTATTCCAATTGTTGCATCAAGAACTTTTAATATTATAAATGTTACTACAAATGAATATACTGTAACTAGTAAAACACCTGCTACTTGAATTAATAATTGGTGTGCTCCTCCAGCTATTCCTCCAATTTCTTGATTAGCAAATATTCCTATTAGTATACTTCCCATAAAGCCGCCCATTCCATGTACTGCCCATACATCTAATGAGTCATCCCACTTCATCTTTTCTTTTACTTCTATGAATAAATAACATCCTATAGCTGCTATTATACCTATAATAATTGATGAACTTGGTGTTACATAACCTGCACATGGTGTAATTGTTGCAAGACCAGCTATTGATCCAGTTAAAACTTCTGTAAGTGGTACTTTACCTTTTGTTATTTTTACTATTATTGTCCAAACTACCATAGCTATTGCTAATGCAATGAATGTATTTACAACTGCTATAGCTTCTAATTTAGGATCTCCTAATGCACCACCTGCATTAAATCCAAACCATCCAAACCATAATAATCCTGTTCCTATTGCAACTAATACAATATTATTATGATTTCTATTTTCAACTTTTTCTATTATTCTCTTACCAAAGAATATTACGCATGCTAAAGCTCCAAAACCTGCAGTTATATGTATTACTGTACCTCCTGCAAAATCAACAAATCCTAATTTTGCTAAGAATCCATTTCCCCATACCCAGTGACATACTGGTATGTATATTAATAATGTCCATGTTATTAATAGACCTATATAACCTCTTATATTAATTCTAGCTGTAAATGCTCCAGTCATAAGTGGAACTGCTATAATACAAAACATTAATTGATAAGCAAAAAATAAAAGGAATGGTATTCCATTTCCACATACTTCGTTTATACATGCACTTGTATTAATTAGTCCAAAATAATTTCCTATACTACCTATTACTCCAAAGTGATCGGCTCCAAAAGCTAATCCATAGCCTCCAAAAATCCAAATTACAGTGACTATTCCGACTGAAATAAATGACTGCATTAATATTGTTAAAACATTTTTTCTTCTTACTAATCCTCCATAGAAAAATGCAAGTCCTGGTGTCATTAAACACACAAGTGCTACACATAAAATCATAAAGGTAGTATTACCACTATTTAAACTTTGTTCAATCATTATATTTAATTTTCCTTTCTAATATTTAATTTTCCTTTATTTAATTTTCCTTTAATTATTAATATTTTCTTAAGTACAAGTTACCAGAATTAAGTAATTCTTTTCTAACATAATTCGTACACGCATATATAGCTTTATGTATATTTTGAGTAAGATTACCTATAACTCTTATAACAAGACCATTAGTTTCTAAAAGTGATATTCCAAAATCAATATCTAATTTTAATTCATCTACTACTTCTCTTAATTTCTCAACAAATTTTTCATCTATTCTTCTATCTATAATAACTGCTGTTCCATAGTTAGAATATCCTTCAAAGAAACCAAATCCTCCAAGATCATTATTTTTTGGATCTAAAATTAAATTATCTAATAATTTAATTTCTCCATCTATAAATACTCTAGTTTTCATGTGAGCGAAATTATATTTAAATTTTTCTCCATTAGGTGACCAACCTGATGTAAATCCATCAGTATATATTAATGTTGAATCCTTATCCATATGTATATCAGTTGTTTGTTCATATATAGCATCTTTAAAAAGTATAGTATTATCTAACATATACTCTAAAACGCTATTTTTCTCTAATTTTATGGAAGTCATTTGTTTACTTGAATTTCCATTAACACTTTTATAAATGATAGTTGGAGCTTGTGTAGTAAGTATGCATCTAGTATTTTCTTTTAGTTCAATATAAGTACTACACTTTTCACCTTCTATATATCCTCCACCTAGATGCATTAAAAAATAACATGGTATTTTTTCATCATCTAAATGCATTGTAGGAGATACTTTTGATACACCTTCATAATATATTTCATTAATTACTGTATTATTATTTTTTTCTTCAAGTACTATTTTTATTTTCCCATCAAAATTGCTCATCACTATTTAATTCCTTCTAATAAACAATTTTTCTTTATCCAATTCATAACTTCTCTAACACCTTCGTCAGTTTTTAAGTTTGTGAATATAAATGTACCTTCTTTTCTAAATACTAGTGTATCTGCTTTCATTATATCTAAATTTGCTCCAACATAAGGTGCTAAGTCAATTTTATTTATAACGAATAAATCGCTTTTTATCATTCCCTGTCCTGCTTTTCTTGGAATTTTTTCTCCTTGAGCAACGTCTATTATGTACATTGAAAAATCTACTAAATCTGGACTAAATGTTGCAGCTAAGTTATCTCCACCACTTTCTAGAAAAATTATATCTAAATCTTTGAATTTTTCTTTTAAGCTATCAATAGCAGCAAAATTCATTGATGCATCTTCTCTTATTGCAGTATGTGGACATCCACCAGTTTCAACTCCGATTATTCTATCTTCATCTAATACAGAATTTTTCACCATAAATTTTGCATCTTCTTTTGTATAGATATCGTTAGTTACTACAGCTAAACTATAGTCCTTACTCATCATTCTTGTTAATCTTTCTATTAACAAAGTTTTTCCTGCTCCAACAGGACCTCCAACACCGATTACTACTGGCTTCATACTTATCTCCTCCTAAACATTAAACTAAGACATAAATAATCTAAATATTAAGGTTTCATGGTTAATTTGTGACATTTCAAGACCTGGAATATTAGCTCCTAAATCACTTTCTTTTATAGTAAGTACCTTATCGCATGCTTTTTCTAAAATATCAAATGATTTATTTAATAAGATTTGTCCATCCTTCTGTCCTAATGGTACAGTTCTTACAGCATTTTGCACTTGTGTTGAAACAATACTATATCCGTAATATATTATTGCTGCTTCTACCGAAACACCTATGTTCATCATAGTTATAGCAAATACAATTGCTGGATGACCATAACTCTCTTTTTTTGCCATTCTTTTTCTATATTCTCTTAATAAACTTATGTCATATAAATCTAGAATTAAATCACTCATTCTAGCTGCCACAAGTTTACCTCCGTCTCTACTCTCTCTAGCTATATTTTGAATAGTTACATATTTATCTAGTTTCCATAAAGCTTCAATGTTATTATTTTGTAAATACTCATAAGCTAATCTAACTGTTAGCCCATCAGTATAAACAAATTGATTAAGTAAAAATATATTTATCCACTTTTCTAATGATTCAGGATCAGTTATCTTTCCATTTCTCATGTAAGTTTCCATTCCATATGAATGGTTAAATGAACCTACAGGGAAAGTAGAATCACATATTTGTAATACTCTAAGAATCTCTTTTAAATTAGTGGTGTGCATAATTGACATGTCTTAAAGCCTTTTCTAATTTCATACTTTCTATAAAATATTTAATATTTTTATCCTTAATCATTTTTTCAATAACCTGATCATACTTAAGTATTATTTTTCCACCTTTAACTTGTACAGGTACGTGAGTGTTACCAAGTAAATGTGCAACTTCTCCCATTTCATTTATATCTTTTGGCTCTACAACAATCACATCTTCACTATTTGTCTTTATAACAACTAAATTATTATTATCATTAAATAATATAGCACCATCAACTAACTCTTCTTCTCTATTTTTTAATGATATTCCATATTCATTTCCATGATCTGATGTAACTCTTAATATTTTTTTTACTAAATCATCACTATCTAAAAATATAACTTCTACATGAAAATCATCTAAATTTTCTATATCGCTTATATTTCCTAATATGCTTTCAAAAATCATATTTACCTCCAAATTCTATTTTCTCACTTAAAAAATTACATAATCTTGCTCTTCTTCCTTAAAAATTAACTAATAAAAGAAAGAAGAACAAGATTATAGATTATTTGATTTATTAATATGAGACATATTAATAAATCAAATTAAATTAATATAAGAAATATCTTTGAGTTAAAGCTACTTCGTTAGCTGGATCACAAGTGATTAATTCTCCATCAATTGTAACGTCGTAAGTTTGTGGGTCTACATGAATGTTTGGAGAAGCATCATTAAATATTAAGTCTTTCTTAGTTAAATTTCTAACTTTTCCAACTGGTAATATATTTTTTCTTAAGTTAAGCTCTTCTTTTATTCCATGCTCATATGCATATCTTGATACAAATGTCATATTTATATCATACTTAGCACTTCCATTAGCTCCCCAGAAAGGTTTTAACATTCTTGGTTCTGGAGTAATTATACTTGAGCTTGCATCACCTATTACTCCATAGCTAAGCATTCCACTCTTCATTATCATTTTTGGTTTAGCACCAAACATTTGTGGCTCCCAGAATACTAAATCAGCATATTTTCCAACTTCAACTGATCCAATGTAATCTGATATTCCTACAGTTATTGCAGGGTTAATTGTGTATTTAGCAATGTATCTTTTGATTCTGTTGTTATCTGAGTATTCTGAATCACCTTCTGCTTGTCCACGTTGTTTCTTCATTTTATCAGCTAATTGCCATGTTCTCATAACAACTTCACCAATTCTACCCATAGCCATACAGTCAGAACTCATTATACTGATAGCACCCATATCTTGTAATACGTCTTCTGCTGCTATTGTTTGTTTTCTTATTCTTGAATCTGCAAATGCTACATCTTCAGGAATTTTAGGATCTAAATGGTGACAAACCATTAACATATCTAAGTGTTCTGTAATAGTGTTTTTACTATATGGTATTGTTGGACTTGTTGATGATGGTAATACATTGTTAATTCCTGCTGCTTCTATGATGTCAGGAGCATGTCCACCACCGGCACCTTCTGTATGGAATGTATGTATAGTTCTTCCACCAAATCTCTTAATAGTGTATTCTACGAATCCACCTTCATTTAATGTATCTGTGTGAATAGCAACTTGTACGTCATATTTATCAGCAGCTCTTAATGTATAATCGATACCTGATCCAGTTGCTCCCCAGTCTTCGTGTATTTTTACACCCATAGCTCCAGCTTCTATTTGTTCTCCAACAACTTCTTCAGTTGCTCCCATACCTTTAGCTAATAAACCTATGTTTATTGGGAATTGTTCTGCTGCTTTTAACATTTTATGAATATGCCAAGCTCCTGGTGTAGTAGTTGCAGAGTTAGTTCCATCTGCTGGACCTGTTCCTCCACCTATGATTGTAGTAACACCATTATCTAATCCAGCTTCAATTATTCCTGGTGTTATAAAGTGTACGTGTGTATCAATAGCTCCTGCTGTTACTATAAGTCCTTCACCTGATATAGCTTCTGTACTTGCACCAACAATAAAATCTACGTTGTCCATAAGAGCAGGATTTCCACCTTTACCTATACAAGCGATTTTACCATCTCTTATACCAATATCAGCTTTATAAACTCCAGTATAATCAATTATTACAACGCTAGTTATGATAGTATCTACAACTAAAAGATTGTCTCTTCTTGTTTCAGTTGCACTTACTCCCATACCATCTCTTAGAGTTTTTCCGCCTCCAAATTTACTTTCGTCTCCATATACAGTCATATCTTTTTCTATTTTTGCAAATAAATTTGTATCTCCAAGTCTTATACTATCTCCTGTAGTAGGCCCGAACATATCTGAATATTGTTTTCTACCAATTTCAAAGCTCATCTTTATTACCTCCTAGTCTAAATATCCATCTACTTTGTTATCAAAACCAAATACTCTTCTTTCTCCACCAAAATCTATTAAGTTTACTTCCTTCATATCTCCTGGTTCAAATCTTACTCCTGTTCCTGATGGAATATCTAATCTCTTTCCATATGCTTTTTCTCTATCGAATTCTAATTCTGAGTTTACTTCATAAAAGTGAAAGTGTGATCCAATCTGAACTGCTCTGTCTCCTTTATTTACAACAGTAATTGTAATTGGTTCATATTTTTCATTACATTTAATTGGATCTTTTGCAAATATAATTTCTCCTGGTATCATAAAACTATCCTCCTATTTAATTATTGTATTGGGTTATGAACTGTTACTAATTTAGTTCCATCTGGAAAAGTAGCCTCAACCTGAATCATATGTATCATTTCTGGAACCCCTTCCATAACATCTTCTCTTGTAAGTAAAGTTCTTCCATAAGACATTAACTCTTCAACAGATTTCCCTTCTCTCGCACCTTCTAATATCTCATTAGTAATGTAAGCAACACATTCTGGATGATTTAATTTTATGCCTCTATCTTTTCTCTTTTTAACTAATTCAGCAGCAAGAAAAATCATAAGTTTTTCTCTTTCCTTTGTTGTTAAGTACATATACCTCTTTCCTCCTTAAACTATTTTTTAATATATATTGATATAATAATTTTATAAATATATACTAATCGTAATTGTCTTTAACACCTATGATTAATATACAGTTATATAATTCTAAAAGCTAAATTTCGCATAACCTATTTTCACAATACTTGCAATCCAACTGATTTTTCATATACTCTATATTAGTTATAACTATGTACTTACCTTCATGTCTTATTAAGCCATTTTCTTTTATTATTCTTAGTATTCTACTTATAGTTTCTGGCGTAGCCCCTGTGTATTCAGCTAAATCAATATTAGATAACTTTATATTGATTTTTATTCCATCTTCAACTTTAACTCCATAGCTATTGCTAAACCTTATCAAAATTGAAAAGAGCGCATTTTTCTTTGTATTAAACAACAAATCTCTCATTTGGATATAAATTTTTTGTGATATTAAATCACTGTAATGATAAAAATCACACCATATATCTTCACTTAAACTTTTTTCTTCATATGGAATCAACCCAATAGTACATTTACTTTTTATTCTCATTGCAAAAAGCGCCATAAAACTATTATTATTTTTATCATTAGGCAATAGTATGCTCGGAGCTTTATAATATCCTATTGTAAATTCCTTAGAATTTGGCAACATATGAGTAAGCTTATACTCTCCCTCTAAAACTATTAATATTTTATTTTTATATACACTTTGATCAAATAGCTCTTTTTCATTAGAAACAACAATTTTTTGTTTAACTAATGGTAGCAACTTATTTAATAAATTATTAGTAAATTCTTTTGTATCCATAAAAAATAACTGTCCCCTTGTGTTCACATATAATTTTAATTAAATTTAATTAAATTAAAATTTTCTCTTTATTTTTCTGAATATCGACTTTTTTTTATCGGCTTATCTTTAATATAAGTCAGTTCTTGTAGAATTTCAATGCTTTTTCGCATTTTTCCCTAATAGAACTTTTTTATATAAATTATTATATTTTTCTATAATGAATAATTTAATATTCTTATTAATTTATCGATAATTTTAAATTCATTTTAAAGACTTTTTATAGTCTTTATCTGTCTTATAGCCTAATTATTAGTATTTACTTCTAAACTCTTCAATAGTAAAAATTGAACTTTTATTGATATAAATGAAATTTTTTTAAAACGTTTTCAAAAGTTATAAAGTATATCATAGTTATAGTATTATTAAATAATTTAATCAAAAAAACGAGGGATTTTATTAACATAAAATCCCTTGTTTTTCCAATTTATAGTTATTTTTATTAAATATATTTAATAAATACTTTTAATAACTATTAAATTTCATAAATTTTCTCTATATTTTTATAACTCTTAAATCATTTCATTAAACAACTTATATATAGGATTCTTTTATATCCTTTTAGCTAATTCAGTTGTATTAAATTTAATTTTTTCTTTCTTTTATAGCTTTTTCTAAATCATCATTACTAAATACCATACGTACTTCAATTCTTCTATCTTTCTTAGTTTCTTCCATATCATATTTATCATATCCTCTATCTCTTTCTTCTTTAGAAGAATAGTTTTCAAACTCAGACATTCCTGAAGCTTTAAATTTTTCTCCATGAATATTTTCAAGTTCACTATCTTCTGGCATCATTTCATTTAAAAAGCTTATTGCTCTCTCAGTAGATAATTCTCTTCCATGAATAGTGCTTCCTGCAAAATCTGTATGTCCTACAATTTCTATATAGTCTATTTTTTCTTTTATCCATTCATTAGATAGCAGCTTAAAAAATATATCACCAAGTTCAGAAGCTAATTTCTTCCCATCTTCCTTTAAAACTGAACTATCGCTGTCAAAAAAAGTCTCTGTTTTTATATCAATTTTTCCTTCTTGCCTATTAAAATTCATTACTCCTTCATCAACGTCATATTGATTTAATTGTCCTTGAATTTTATCATATACAGTTTCTCTTTCTAAAGCTATATTATCTACAAAAATACTTGAAATTCCTATTGAAGTAAGTAATATAAAGAAAAAAACTAGGGTAACCGTAGTCATTATGTCAACAAATGAAGGCCAATAAGAAGGTAGTTCTTGTTCTATCTTATACATTCTTCTCCTAACCTTCATTTTTAACACCTACCAATCTCTTTACTATCTTTTTTCCACTTAGAATCTACCTTTTTAATCTCCCTATCCCTATTGGTACTTCTGCTTAATTCCTCAGCTGCTAAACTAATATCTCTTAAAGGATAATTTAATTTATCAACTATATTTGATGAAAGCTCCTGAGTTTCTCTTTGAAGAGCATAGTATATACCATTTGCAACTTCATTTTTCATATTTGAAACATTATTTGAAAATTTATTTATTCCTCTTTCAAATTCTCTATATCCATCATTTAGTTTTGAAATTTGATTTGAAATAATTTTATTATTTCTGCTTTGCTCATCTTTTATAATATTAAATACATCATTAAAGGTATTATATCCTCTTCTTACCTCATTACTTTGAACCTCTAATCTCATGCAAAGCTTATTTATCTCTCTCTTATTTTCATTTATAACCTTTGATAGTTCATTTACACTTTCCTCAAGTCTAGCAGATTTATTAATAAATTTATTATTTATTGAATTCACAGAATTACAAAAGTCTGTGCTTATCCTACCAAACTTTTCCAAATCTTTTTCAAAGTTTTTTATAGGTGTTTTTATTCCAATAACTGAAACTCTAAAATATGATACAACATTCTCTAAATCACTTATATGCTTATTCATTCCATTAAAAGTACTTGTCATATCTATGGTATTTTTATTTATACTTTCAACTAAATTATTTATTCCCTTGTTAAATAACTCATCTAACTTTATTGAAAAACTTCCTAAAGCTTTATTTATAAAATCGGTAAGCAAATCTTTATCTGATTTTATATAAATAGCAAATAATACGTTATCTAAATAATCTTCAAAAACATCATAAAAGTCCTCTTTAGCTCTCTTTAAATTAATGTTTAAACAATTTAATATGATAGAACCTATTACCCCTACAATACTTGTCCAAAAAGCACTAGACATACTTCCTAGAGGCATATTCATACTTCTTGAGAAGTCAGCCATACTCTTAGTTCCAGAAGACAATATATCTGTTGTTGTAATAATAGCCACAGTAAGTCCTAAAAATGTACCTATAAGTCCTAATGCTATTGAAATAGATGACAGTATATTGGCAATATTTTCTTCTTTTAAAATTTTCTTTTCTATATTCTTTTGAATTATTACCTCTGTGTTGATATTATATGTTCCTCTAGTAGCACTCTTTCTAAAATCATCTGCCATTGCCTTTAACTCTGAATTAAGAAATTTACGTTCCTTTTGATATTCATTTACTGAAACATTAATCCATTCACTCTCATTAAAGTCCTTTAAAAGATTCTCATACTTTTTCTTAGCCCTAATATTATAAATAAACCCCAAAGATATAACTATTAAGATTAATATAACTCCAATATACCCTATAATATTTTGATTTAAAAAGGATTGTAATATATTACTTATAGTATTCATTATAAAAAATTCTCCTCCTCTATTAATTAATCTTTATATGAAATATATGATTCCAAACAGGTTTTTATAATGAATTTCCATAATAAATAAAATAAAAAAAGCCTTATGAATAATCAAGTTTAACTTGATTTCATAAGACTTTTTAAATATTTCTTAAGTTATACACTATCTATATAAAGAATAAAGGCTGAAGAAATTATTCTCCAACCAAATCCAAAATAAATACTAACACGCTATAAGTATTTACTATATGTAGACAGTATCATATTCTGGTTAAAAATTCAATAAAATCTAAATATTTTTCTCTATTCTTTAAAAACTTTTATTATTTTATTGAATAAATTCACTCTAATACTATTATAAATCACAAAAACACACCTATTTTTCTTGGCTTAACTAAGAAAATTAAATAATTTTATATTTCATTAAAGTTCTCTTTCCATAAATTCAACTCTTCTAAATTCTCATCAATTAAAGAATCTTTTATATAATTAACCCTTTTTCCTTCTGTACTTCTATATTTAGTCTTACATATTTTTACTAAAAAGTGTATTATCCCATCATAGCATTTCATAACATTACCTATCCTATAGCTACGCTTCTCTATATTGAAATCACCATATATTAGCCTACTACTTTGTATCATAGGTATAAAATCCCTAAATCTTTGCTCTATTGCTTCTCCTAAATTAGTTGCAGAACATATTAATTTATAAATTCTTATTAATTTAACCTTATCATCCTGTGCACATTGTGATATCTTTTTCATTTCATCTATTGCAGATTGTATTTCCATCATTTCTTCATCTAAATTTTTATTTATTTTGTTTATCTTAAATATCTTAATAAAAGGATTTTTTATATTTTTTATAATAGACTTTTCATCATAATCTATCAGTAGCAGTTCGTTAATAGGTCGTATATTATAATCATTTATTATATATTCACTACTGACTTCTTCTCCTAAAGTAGCTTTTATACTTTGTCTTTCTAAAATACTCATATTCTTAGCATATTTAGGTACTAGTGTTTCTAATATATATATTTTTTCTTCGTTTATTTTGTTAACTAAATGCTTTATATCTCTATTTTCATTCTTTAAATCTTCATTATACTTTTCTTTTTCATAATAAAATAATTTCTGAAGTTCTAAAGCCCTATTATATGCCTCGTCAAAACCTTTGGTAAACATTTCTCCTCCTGAATAAAAAATTAAAACTAATATACGTCCTTATATTTATTATATATCACAAAAGAGAAAGTTCTAAGTACTTATAACAATTTAAATATAATAAATATTTAATTTCCTTGACTTTTATTATATATTAACATATAGTTAAAGAGTAGTAGATACAATTTAATGACGCGGGATGGAGCAGTTGGTAGCTCGTCGGGCTCATAACCCGAAGGTCGTAGGTTCAAGTCCTGCTCCCGCAACCATAAAAAATCTTGTAAAATATACAATGTTATTTAGTTAATAAAATAACATTGAAAGATTCTCAAAAAACAGAGTATATTTTTTATACTCTGTTTTTTTGCAAAAAATCTTAATAAGCATATAAAAAAATGTAGCACAGACCATTAAATATAAGATTTTTTGTAGGCTATATTAATAAATATTTTAAAATTAAATAAAAAAGAAACACAGAAAATTTATCCATGTTTCTTTCTTATCTAACTTTTAAATAAATCATAATAATTGTTTAAATTTCTATAATTTTATAGAAATTTAATAATAAATATTATCTTAATTAATATTCATTGTTAAATAATTTTTTCTTATAATATCCATCTGCTTGGTATATAGCTCCTAAAGGATTGTTACATAAAACACGATCTTTTACTGCAAAAACTGTTATTGGTGCTTCTGCATATTTTATAAATAATGTATCATGACCTACGCATAATCCTAATAAAATATTAAAATCAACATCTTCTTTATTTAAATATAACGCTTGTCCTATTGGATTACACATCATATCATTTTTAACATAAGTCTCTTTCTTTTCCTGTTCTATTCCTAAAAATCCTTTTAAGTTTGCTCCATTTTTACAACCAATAGATACAACTTCTAAACCATGATATTCTAAAACCTTAACAAAAGTTTTAGCCTCTTCGTGTAAACCCATACAAAAAGCTACTCCAAGTTTCTTATATCCCATTTTCTTTGCAAAAACTATTATCTCTTGAACACGAGTCCAATTACAATTTCCTTCACCTTCTACTAAAGTTGCTTTTTTTTCAATTTCTAAATTTTCACCAACATATAGTGATCTAGCCTCTTCTTGCAATTCTAAATTTCTACTTGGACAAAGTTTTTTTGGCATTTTACTTTCATCCTTTGTAGTACATCCTCTTGTTGGACATTTTGCACAAATACTCATAATAAAATTCCTTCTTTCTTAAATTTTTCCTAAATAACCTACAAAATTGTAAAGACTTATTATTATTACAACAACAACAAGTGTTGTATATACCTTATCTACACCTTTTAAAGATAATTTTTTAGATATCATTGGCCCAATAGTACCACCTAAAAGCCCTCCTGCTAACATAAATAAGCAAACTGACCATTCGAAACTTGGAACTTTTCCTCTAAAAACAGTAAAAAGAAGACTTGTAAGTTGTGAAAAGAATATTATATAAATTGAATTTAACGCAGCTGTTTTACTATCCATTGAGAAGAATAAAAATAATACAGCTAAGTTTATTGGACCTCCTCCAATCCCCATAAAGGCTGATGTTGACCCTAATAAAAATCCAATTACTAAACATAAAATATTATTTTCTACATTATATCTTTTAAATTTAGATTTATTTAAAGTAAATATTAATACTCCAATAGTTACAACTGCTAAAAGCATTGACTGTGAAGCTCCTACTATAGCTTCTTTTCCAGAAGTTATTTTTATATAATCAAAAATATATTTTCCTACAATTCCACCAATCGCTCCACCAACAGCTAATAAAGTTCCTTTTCTTTTATCAACTTTAACTTTAGAATTTCTACTTTTAAATAAAGTCATACTAGTCATTGCTAAAACTGTACATCCTGATAAAAAGCTTATTACTGAAACATTTAATGTTCCTAAAGCATCTAGTACAGGCTTAATAATAACTCCACCACCAATACCACTAATAGCTCCAACAATACATGATATTAAACAAACAAACAAATAAATTATACTCATCAAAATATACCAACTTTCTAAATTTTTTAAATATTTAGAATTCGCGAAATCCAAACCATTGTTTTATTTTTAACAATCATTTGATTAAATACTAACACCATTTAAATACAATTAATAATATTAAATTCTTATTACAATTATAGCCAAATGGTTATAAAAGATAAAATTTCATATATATGTAAAAAATTATTCATTTATAAAAAATTTTTTTATGAGATTTAATTATCTAATATAAAATAGTTTTATTTAATCATAAAAGATCTATGATTATTTCAGCAGTTAACTGCCCTTTTTCCATCTATCATATATTTGTTCAAAGCTTGATACAATCTCTACTCTAGGTGTACATAAGTTCTTGACTTTTTATATATTTATTTGAAATTAATAGTTTTTTATGTAATCTAAATCATGTATAATTTTTCTTTAATAATTATTTAAAATATTATTTAAAAAAAGAGTAAAAAATTTTCCAATGTAATTTAGTTAAAAAAATTACATTTAAAGAATATCAAAATACATAGTATATTTTTATACTATTGTTTTTTATAAAAAAAGCTTGATAAACATATAAAAAATGTGTCTAATCCCCTTAAATATAAGCTTTTTAGGATACGCTATTAATGAATAAATATTAAAATTATATAAAAAGATATGTTATTAAAAAAAAGCTATATCAAAACTTTATTTTGATATAGCTTATCTTTTAAATATATATATTTTATTTTTCTAGTCTTTTTAAATCTCTTCTAATATCTTTTTTTAATTCTTTACATTCTTTTTTATGCTCTATAGCCTCTTTCTTTAACTCTCTTATCCATTTTTCAGCTATTTGCTCTTCATGAGTTTTAAAATGTTCATATTTCTTGTACTCTTTTAAGGCATCTTTTATTTTTTTATCTAATTCTTTATCATCAATTAAATTTCCATATTCCTTGCCAGTTAAATCCTCATATTCTCTATACACTTCATATAAAGCTTTCATAGCTTCTCTTTTAACTTTTTCACCTTTTAAGTTATTTAATAGTTTTTTTAATATATTTTTATGTTCTGCTAATTCTTTATCATCACCATCTTCAGCTAAAGCAAGTAACATTTCTAATTTCTTTTTAGTATAATCTAATGTAGTATCCTCTAAGGCAGTTTCTATTCCATATTGCTTAAGGAATTTTCTAAATTCCTTCATATCTGCTGCATCATTAAATGGTATAAATTCATCTACTTCAATATCTATTATTTCTTTACTCATTTGTATTACCTCCTAAGATAAATACAAATACTATAGTTTCAATGTAGACTTTCTCCACACTCAAGCCTTAGTATTTATATAATTAATTATTAATTATTTGTTAATTATAGTAACACTAAGAAAATTTCTTCAAAAGGATTATAATCACTAGTTATTAATCTATCTATTTTAGTCATTAAAAATGTTACTTTTTCTATATTTTAAATTATTAATTTTAAAAATAATCTAATAATAAATAAGTTTTATTAAATTATTTTTAAATTCTACACACTGGCATTTACATTTAAATCTACACTTTTAGATTTGTTATTAAAAGCAATTTTTAATAAAATAGGAGTTACTATAGTTGTAACCACAACTACTATTACTACTGGCGCTAAAAATTCTGGTAGCATAAGTCCCATTGCAATACCTTTATTTGCAACTATAAGTGCCACCTCTCCCCTTGATATCATTCCTGTTCCTATTTGGATAGATTCTCTATTACTATATTTACATAGTTTAGCTCCTAAGGCACATCCAACAACCTTGCTTAATATAGCTACTATAAGTAATAGTATTGCAAATATGAACATAGTTTTTGTCATAGATGTTAATTGAATTTTTATTCCTATACTAGCAAAAAATATAGGAGATAATAATATATATGACAATGTTTCAAATCTTGAATTTAAATATTTACTTCTATCTGAATCAGATATTACTAATCCTGCTATAAAAGCTCCTGTTATATCAGCAACACCAAAGAATTCCTCAGCAGAAAAAGATAATAATAAACAAAATACAAAAGCTATTATTACAAATCTTCTTAAATCTCTCTTATATCGTTCATCTAATTTTACAAACGCCCAATGGAATAAATATCCTGAAAAACCAGCAAAAATAAAGAACATAACTATTTTTGCTAAAACCATTATTACATTAATTGATGGATCTGCTAAACTAGTTGTTATAGTTAATGCTATTATTCCTAATATATCATCAATAATAGCAGCGCCTAGTATTGCATTTCCTGCCCTTGTATTTAATTTTCCCATTTCTTTTAAAGTCTCTACAGTAATACTAACTGAAGTTGCAGTTAATATAATTCCTACGAATACATTTTTCAATATAGTATTAATATCATTTCCTTTATTAAATATGCTTGCAATAAAAAATCCTCCTAAAAGTGGAATTATTACTCCAAGTACAGCTATTATAAATGATGCTTTACCAGTTTTCTTTAATTGGTTAATATCAGTTTCTAAGCCAGCTGTAAACATTAATACTATAACCCCTAATTCTGCAAGATTTTGAATAAACTCTGTCTCAGATAAAACATTTAAGACAGCAGGTCCTAAAATTACACCAGCTAACAAAGCACCAACAACCTGTGGCATTTTAAACTTTTTGGTTATTAATCCCAATAGCTTTGTGCTAATAAGAATTAATGCTAAGTCAAACAAAAATTCATAAGATATCATTATAAATCCTCCCTAATTTTAAATATATACTAAATCCAATTATAATTTTATTTATCAACTTTTTCAATCATATTTATAAAAAAATCACTTAATTATTATCATATTTATAACTAATTTACTTATTTATTATTAATAAGTAAATTTTTTCTAGAATATTAATGATTATAATATATACGTATTAATATATATGAATAAAATTCTTATATAATGTTTTTATTTTTTAACATATCTATTAAATACTTCTAATAATCAAAAATCAGTCACAATATAGCTAAATATATACATATATAAATCAAATATCAGAAAAAGGAAACTAGAAGGCTTTCCCTTTCTAGTTTCCTTTTTAATTATCTTATATGTTTTAAAGCACTTACTGGATGTCCTTTTAAAAGTCTACTTCCATCAGTGTATCCTTCTTCTCTTCCTTCAAGCTCTTTAATTAATATTTCTCTTAAGTAATTTATTCTATCCTTATAATCTTTTGAATCTATAAGATTAGCAAGCTCATTTGGATCCTTCTCCAAGTCAAAATATTGCTCCTCATTTTTTTGGGAAAACCATAAAAACTTATCTTTCTTTGTTACAATGTAATGGTTAGAATCTACTCCAAAGGAATGTTCTCCATGAATATATTCTCTCCAAGTATTATCTCTTTCTTCTATTAAATCCTTAAGACTTAAGCCTTCTACTGAATCAGGTATAGAAATATTAGCAAAGTCTAATAAAGTTGGCATAATATCTCTTAACTCTAAAACTTCATCAAATACTTTTCCTTTTTTTCCTTTTAATAAGTTTCCTGGGTCATAAATAAAAAATGGTACTCTAACACTTCCCTCATAAGGAATTGCCTTTCTAAACCAATTATGATCTCCCATCATATCTCCATGGTCAGAAACAAATAAGAATATTGTATTATTTAATTCTCTATACTCTGATAAGGCTATTAAAAATCTTCCTATTTGATGATCAATATGAGTTATTAACCCATAATAAGCAGCTTTAGCTCTCTTTAATGCTTTTTTATTAATTATTCCTTTAACACAATTTATATCTTTTCCTTTATTTTGTTCATCCTCTTTCTCAGCCCACTCTCCGATTAAAGGATCAGGTAAAATTTCATCCTTATACATATCAAAATAAAACTTTGGTGGATCCAAAGGTGAATGTGGTCTAACAAAAGACATCTTTAAAAAGAATGGCTTACTTGGATCTCTTCTTCTTAAGAAATCTATCGATTCATTAACTACCCAATTAGTAGGGTGTAAGTTTTCATCATATCCCCAATGTCTAGACACCCATGAATTACAATCAAGCCCTATGTCTATTAAGTCAGCATTATGACCTTTATTTTCTCTAAACCATTTTAAATAATCATCACATTGCTCAAATTTGGTAGATGCCTTTCCTTCTTTATTTCTAGCAAAGTGTAAATACCCATCATGTAACATAATATTATGAAATCCACAAAGATTCCTCTCTGGATAAACATGCATTTTACCAATACATTGAGTATGATAACCAGCCTTTGAAAATTCTGAAGCTATGGTATTTTCATAATTCCAAGAAACTCCATCTTCATATCCAACTCTTCCATGTGATTTTTGACTCATCCCTGTTAAAATAGCAGCTCTAGATGCAATACAACTTGGAACTGCTGTATAAGCATTTTCAAAATTGTATCCTTCAGTAGCCATCATATCTAAGTTAGGAGTTTCTATAAATTCATTTCCATTAACCCCTAAACAATCTCCTCTCATCTGGTCAACCATCATTAAAACAATATTTGGTTTCATATTTAAATCCTCCATTTTTCTCTTAATTATACCGCTTTAAATATATTATAACTTTTTCATAGTTATCTGCTCCATTTTTTATTGCTTCTATTATTGTTCCCTCTGATACGTTTTTACATCTACATACGATTCTATCTTTATCTATATTGTTCAATCCAAACACTTCTCTAAACTTAAAATATATTCTTCTTAGTTTACAACATAACAATCTAATATATAAATAAAGAAAAAGGATGTATCCCAAAATAAGAAACCTTTTATCTCTTTGGATACATCCCCTTTTGTAAAATTATTTAAATATGTGTCTTATATATTCCTTTGGATTATATATAAGTATTCTTGGTCCTGAAAACTTCATTACTTCTTTAACTTTTTCTCTCATATCTTTTTTATAACAATGAATAGGGCATTTTTTACAAGAACTTTTTTCATTTCCAAACTTGCAATAAGTTAATCTTTTATGAGCATATTCTTCTAGTTCTCTACACTCATCACAAAGTTCCTCATTTGAACTTATATGTTTCTTATTGCAATAAAGTTTTATCATTAATGTTATTATCTCTTTTTCTTTATCTATTCTGTTCAACAACCTCACCTGCTTTTATAGTTTTAATTCTAAACATGAAATAATAGAATTTAAACATCATTAATATCACTATAAATATTTTCAGATGAATACTATTTGATAGTATTAATGGAAATAATAACATAATATCAGCTGTAAGTAGTATAGTTAATTTAGTTTTTAAAGTCATAGATCTATTTTTTTCAAAACTTTCTAAATGCTTTTTATATATGTTTGTCCCTTTGAACCATTTATCAAACTTATCTGATCCTTTAACAAAACAGAATGCTGTTAACAATAAAAATGGTGTAGTAGGTAATATAGGTAAGATTATTCCTATTATTCCTAATCCTAAAGAAATAAAACCTAAAATAACATAAAATATCTTAAGCAAGCTCATGTTTCACCTCTTCACATTGAATTAAATTTCCCTTATTAATTCTAAATATCTTTTCACATACCCTAGTTGTAGACTTCCTATGAGTTATAAGTATAAGAGTTTTATCTTTTAAGTGTGTTTTTATAGACTTAAGGATTATTCCTTCATTTAAAGTATCTAAATTACTTGTAGGTTCATCTAAAATTACTATTTCACTTTCTCTTAGGAAAATTCTAGCTAGTCCAATTCTTTGTTTTTCTCCTGAGGATAAATTTCCTCCTAACTCTCCTACTTTTGTTTTGTATCCATCCTCTAAGCCAATAATAAAATCATGTATTCCTGATTTTTTTGCTGCATCTTTTACTTCATCTAAAGTTGCATCTAGCTTTCCTATTTTAATATTATCTTCAATACTCATATTAAATAGACTTGTTTCTTGTCCCATTAAAGACATTTTCTTTCTTAACTCTTTTGTCTGAATACCTTTCACATTCTTATTTCCTATGCTAATTTCTCCCTTTGTAACATCCCAGAATCTCATAAGCAATTTTATAAAAGTACTCTTTCCAGTTCCACTTTCTCCAATTACAGCAATCTTATCACCTAAATTTATATCTATGTTTACATCTTTTAATACATTTTCTTTTCCCTTGTATGCAAAAGAAACATCCTTATACTCTATTTTGTTTCCAACTTTCATGCCTTCCCCTAAAATTTCTTCTACAGAAGGCTTTTCATCTAATATATTAAAAATTCTTTGAGCTGATGCAAAAGTTAAAAGAAGATTGTTAGATAGATTACTTAAAGCTACAACAGGTCCAAAGGAAGATGCTATTAAAGTAACAACAATTATTAACTCTCCTATTGTCATAGTTCCTTTTAAAACATCTAAATATGCAACATATAAAGCTATAAGTATTGTTAACATTATAATTAAATCACTAAAAGCTCTTATTATCCCCTCATGTTTTTTTATAACCTTTTGCTTCTCATTTAATTCTTCAGAGAATTTTTTTATATTCTCTCTTCTTTCAGTACCATTATTAAAAATTAAAACCTCTTTAATTCCTCTAAGAGAATCTAAAATATAAGAATTTGTTTTTCCGAATGCTTCTCTATATTGAACACCAGCTTCTTTTCCTAAGCTACTACTAATATAAGGAACACCAAAACCTATTAGTATATAACCAATTATTCCAACTATACCAACTTTTACGTTAATACTTAATAGTATTAATCCCATTATAGAGTTAGTTATAATTGCTATACTAATTGGCGCTATAGTATGAGCATAAAAAACTTCTAAAAGCTCAATATCAGAAGTTATCATAGAAATTAAATTTCCTTTCTCCATTCCCTCTAATTTAGCTGGAGCAAGTTTTCTAAGAGCTGAAAACACTTTATCTCTTAATATAACTAATATTTTAAAGGCTATATAGTGTCCACTTAATTGTTCTCCATATCTTAAAGGCCCTCTTAATATTCCAAGTACTATCATTAAAATAAGAGCTGTTTTAAATGAAAAATTTATAGTACTATCTATTAAACTTGATATTGCTACACTTCCAAATACGGTTATTCCTATAGCTGCTAAAAATCCTAAAACTCCCATAAATACTGTTATAAACATTACAGGTGCAAGAGGTTTAAGCTCCACTATAAGTCTTTTCATTATTGAAAAACCTGATTTTCTCATTTATATAACACCTCCTATTTCTAATTCATTTTGATAATTTACCATACTATAATACTTATTCTTTCTTTCCATAAGAACATTATGACTTCCCTCTTCAACTAGAATTCCTTTATCTAGCATATAAATTCTATCTGCATTTTTAACATTAGCAAGCCTATGAGATATAACTATTACTGTTTTATCTTTTGCTATTTCATTTATTGATTTCCAAATCATATTTTCACTTTCAACATCAATATTTGAAGTTGCTTCATCAAATATTATTACTTCTCTATTTGCTAATATAGTTCTAGCCAAAGCAAGTCTTTGCTTTTGTCCTCCTGAAAGCTTTGATCCACCTTCACCAACTTCTAAATCTAATTTTTCCTTTTTAGAATTCACAAAGTCTAAAAGGTTAGCCTTTGCTAAGGCATAATTTATCTCTTCTAAAGTTGCATCCTTCTTAGCTATTAACAAGTTATCCTTAACTGTTCCATTAAATATATAACTGTTAGTTGATATTATTGATACTTTATTATAAAGATCATCAAAATCTATGTTATTTATATCAATTTCATTTAAAGTTATCTTTCCTTTTGATGCCTTATAGTTATTTAAAATTAATGAAGCTATGGTACTTTTTCCACTTCCACTTTCACCAACTATTGCTATATATTCTCCTTTATTTATTGATAAAGATATATCCTTTAAAACTTCTCTTTTTCCATCATAAGAGAAACTTACATTTTCAAGAGATATATTTGATATTTCATTAAGATTACTATTTGAAGAAACTTTGCTTTCATCAG
Source organism: Clostridium sp. (assembly GCF_029258205.1). Classification (GTDB taxonomy): domain Bacteria; phylum Bacillota; class Clostridia; order Clostridiales; family Clostridiaceae; genus Sarcina. The sequence continues at coordinate 9,535 of NZ_JARHZJ010000079.1, read as the reverse complement.
CTTCTAAAACCTTGAAAATTCTATCTGCAGCAGCTATTCCATTCATAGCAATATGGAAATATGATCCTAATAATCTAAGAGGTATGAAAAACTCTGCTGATATTAATAAAATTACTATCATTCCTCCAAGACTTACTGTTCCAGCCCTAAATTGTAATAAAGCAACTATACTTCCAAGAGCAGCTCCTCCAAAAGCAATCAAATCCATAACATTTATTGAGTTTAATTGCATACTTAAAACTTTCATAGTTATTTTTCTAAAACTTTCAGCCTCTTCATTCATAAGTTTATGTCTTTCATTATCCACATCAAAAACTTTTAATGTTGTAAGACCTTGAAGGTTTTCTAAGAATGTATTTCCTAAATCTGAATACTGTCCCCAATATTCCTTTAATATTTTCTTAGCTATTTTCATTATTAATATTATTGATATTGGTATTAAAGGCAAACAAAGTATAAATACTAAAGCTGCTTTAAATGAAATAAATGCTAAAGCACAAAATAAAGTTAAAGGCGCTAAAATAGAATATATTAACTGAGGTAAGTATTTACTAAAATAAACCTCTAAAGCCTCTACTCCTTCAACGGCCATTTGAACAATTGAAGATGTAGAATCTACCTTATCATATCTCATTCCAAGCTTTAAAAGCTTCTCATATATCTTATCTCTAAGAGTAATCTTAACCATCTCTGAAGATTTATATGAGAAGTGTCCACTTAATAAATTCACACAAAATCTTACCCCTAAAAGCCCAATTAAAATTAATATTTTTTTATTTAAGTTTTCAATATTTCCTAAACTAAAAAGTTCCTGAATACTAAATCCAATAACTATTATTGTCATCAGATTACAAATTACAGAAATCCAATTCATTAAAACAGTTAAACCTATGTATTTCTTAGATTCCTTACACAAGTTTAAAAGCCTCTTGTCTATCATCATAATTCTTACACCATCTTTCTGAAGTTTACAAAATTTATTTAACAAATAGTTTTTGGTATAAAATAAATCTCTCCAGTTTCATTACACTTGTTAATAACACCATTAACTTTATAAACTTCCTTTAATAATTTTTCATCTATTACATCCTCTGATTTTCCCTCTGTTACAATTTCTCCATCTTTCATGACAACAATATTATGACTATATTTAATTGCTTGATTTATATCATGTAAAACCATAACAACAGTTAGCCCATTGTCCTTATTTAACTTTCTTACAATCTCTAATATTTCTATTTGATGAAAAATATCTAAATAAGTTGTTGGCTCATCTAAAAATAGTATTTTAGGCTTTTGCGCTAACGCCATTGATATAAAAGCTCTTTGCCTTTCTCCCCCTGATAAATTCATAACTCCCTTATGTTTTAAATCATCAAGTCCTGTACATTCTAAAGCCCATTTAATTATGTTTTTATCTTCGTTGTTATTACTTTTAAAATATCCTTTGTGAGGATATCTACCATAAGCAACAAGCTCCTCAACCTTTATATCCTTTGGCACACTATTTTGTTGATGGACAGTTGCTAAAATCTTTGCTATATCCTTATATTTAAGGTTGTTCATATTTAAATTCCCAATATAAACATGTCCAGTTTTACTTTTATTCAAAGCACATAATAAACTTAGCAAAGTTGATTTTCCACTTCCATTAGGCCCAATAATAGTTGTTATTTCTCCCTCTTTTATATCTATATTTAAATCATTAATGATATTTTTTTCTCCCCTGTAATTAAATGATAATTTTTCACCTCTAATCATCTACATATCACTCCTTCTTAATAGATATAAGAAAAATGGTGCTCCAATAACTGCCATAATTATTCCTGCTGGTATTTCATATGGCTTTACTAACATTCTTCCTATTGTATCTGCAAGTAAGACTAATGCTCCTCCAACAAATATTGAAAAAGGAATTAAATATCTATGATCAGATCCAATTAATATTCTACAAATATGCGGTACAACTAATCCAACAAAGGAAATAATACCAACAATAGCCGTTGATACACTACCTAAAAATACTGCTACCACTGTTATTAGAATCATTTGTAAATCTGAATTAAAACCTAAACTTTTTGCATTTTTATTTCCTAAAACTATAACATTACATGATTTAGATAAAATTAATGCAAAACTCATTCCTATTATTGAATATAAAAATAAAATTTTAACTTCATCCCATGAAGTGGCAGCTAGACTTCCACTTATCCAAGATTGTATATTACCTGCGCTTGGACCACTTCCTATAGTTAATATTTGTGATATTCCTCCTAAAAGAGCATTTATAGCAGCTCCTGCAAGAACAATCCTCATAGTATCTAACTCTTTTTTATAAGCCATTAAATACACAACTATACAAGAAACAAGACCTCCAAAGAAACCTACTATTGGTCTTATCCCTCCTGAAGCTGGCATAAACATTATAAATATTAATGATACTAAGCATGCTCCAGAAGATATTCCCGTTACTTGAGGATCAGCCAGAGGATTTCTTATTACTGCTTGAAGTAATACTCCTGCCAAAGCAAGATTTCCTCCAACTAAAGCAGCTATAATTACCCTAGGCATCCTTAAATCTTTTATTATTCCTATATTTCCTTTATTACTTCCACTTAAAAGACCTTTTATTAATTCACTAAAGCTTATATCAATACTTCCTAGTTTTAAAGAAATTATCATTAATATTAAAACTATTAATATTGATAAACCTATATATAAGCTTTTTAACTTATTATTTTTCACCATATATTATTTCACCCAACTTATCCAAAGATTCTATTACTTTTAGGTTTGCACTCATACCAAAGTATCCATTTTCTAAGTAATAGACCTTTCCTTCTTTAATAGCTTTAATTCTGCTCCATGCTGGATCTGAAACAAATTTTTCTTCAGCCATTTTTTTAGCTTGTTCAGGCATTCCATGAGTCATAACTAATACCATATCTGGATTTAGTTTTACTATTTCTTCATTGCTATATGAAACAAATGGCTTTTTATCATCTTTAACTATATTATTTGCTCCAACCTTTTCAACTAAGTTTCCTATATAAGATGAAGGGGTAGCAATCATCATACTTCCAGGTGCTGCAAATACTAATAAAACATCCTTTTTTTCTTCTTTAGATAAATTGGAAAACTCATCTTCCTTAACTTTAAGTTCATTTAATATTTCATTTGCTTTTTCTGTCTTATTAAATCTTTCACCTAAGGTTGATATACTTGTTTTTAATCCTTCTAATGTAGTTAAATCTATAAATTGACTAGGTATATTGTTATCAGTAAATAGTTTTTTATAATCTTCTCCTAAGGTATCTACAGATATTACAACATCTGGATTTAAAGATCTTATTATTTCTAAATCTGGATTCATTGGGTTACCAACTTTCACCGCTTCCTTAGTACTTTCAGGCAAATCATAAGAAGTAGTTGGAACTCCACTAACCTTTATTCCTAATTTATCTAATATTTCTGTTGCGGCAACAGAAGTTGCTACAACAATATCTTCTCCATTTTCTTTTTTTAAACTTTCATTTGATTCTCCAGAGTTATTTGAACACCCAATAACTCCAAATCCTAAAAGAAATATTAAACTTAAAGTTATACCTTTTTTTAAAAACACTATTTTCCCTCCACTAACCTATTAATTTTGCCTTAACTATATATCTATCTTTTCCTCTATTAGTACATGTAACTATGGTCATTGTTTTCTCATCTAAACTTTGATTCAAAACATCAGTATCACTAGGAGAAGTGACAAAAATCTCATTAATTTTATAGTGAAATATATTAGTTAGAGTTGTGATTTTTATTTCATCTCCTACTTGTAGCTTGTCTATATTTCTAAAGACCTCATTATTTATAGTATTTCTATGACCTGCAATACTAAAATTCCCCAATTCTCCTGGCATAGCAGTATTTTCAAAATGACCAATGTTATTTTCTAAAACATCTAATGTACTTCCTTCAGCAATAACTGTATGTACACTTATTTTTTCTATATCTATTAAAGCTATTCCATCTCCGTTTTTTATTTCTTGTAAAGTCTTTTTCTTCTCTTCTTTTGAATAATTAAACTTTCCCTTAAAATTTTCTAAAGTTTTTTTCTCAATGTTACTTCTATAAAGTTTTCCTATAAGAACTGTAGAAACCATAACTAGTCCTAAAATAAATACTCCTTTAGCTAGTTTATTTCTCATATCACTTCTTCCTTTTAGCTATTAATAAGCCCGTTATTAAAGCAACTATTATTACTCCGCCTCCAATATAAATGCCAATATTTTTATCTAAACTTGTTGCTTTGCTTATAGCATCTTCATTTTTAACTGCTTTATCTGAAACATTCTCATTGTCACTTTCCTTATTTTCTACTTTAGGCATTTCTAACTTTTCAACAAGAGTTAAAGTGTCAAACCTTGGAATCACCTTAAATTCAACATCTCTTTCCATAGGTCCTACATATATCTTTGCCTCTAACTCTGAATCTTTATTAGGAACCTTAACTTTCAGCTTTATAGTTCCATTCTCTTTATTCTCTTCAACCACCTCAGCATTTCCATCATTACCATCTACCAAGATTCTGAAATTTTCCATATATTGTGTTCCTGAAAAACCTATAGTATATTCTGTTTCATCCCCTAAGATTTTAAGTTGCATAGTATCATTTAAATAACTTCTAGCCATTGACATTCCTATATCTGAATCATGATAAACATCATTTTTAACATCATATATTCCATTTTTTAAGTTTTCACTTGCTAGTACATTAACACTTCCTCTAACCCCTATTAAAGAAATAAACAGTGTTAAAATAACTAATAAAATAGGTTTTAAAAGCTTCATCTAACTTCCCTCCATTTGCTTAAAATAGTTTGAGAGGAAATCCTCTCAAACTAAAATTCTTTTATTCTTCTCTTTTTTTAATAAACATAGAAGCTCCCATCATTGCCATTCCTAATAATGCAACTGAGTTTCCACCCATTGCTGAACCAGTCTTTGGTAATTTTGATACATTAAAGTCTTTTACAAACTTCTTAGTATTTTTTAAAAGCTCAACTTTAAACTCAACATTTTTACCCATTGGTATTACATATAAACTTACTCTAATATCTGCATCTAAATTAGGAATTTCAAATCTTAACTTAATTGAATCACCATTCTTAGATACAACTTTATAATTAGCATCTTTACCATTAACAGTTATCTTGTGATCTTTCATGAATTCTTGACCAGTAAATGTTAATGTTAAATAATTTTTGCCATCAATTTCTTCTAAGTCAGATATCTTATTTAAATATTTTCTTGCCATATCAACACCAGTCTGGCTTTCATGAACAACCTTATTTTCTATTGTATATAATTTTCCTTTAGTAACTTTATTTTCTTTAACTGTACTACTATTTACTTTATTAGTTGAATTTGTATTGTTAGAAGAACTTGCACCATTACTTTCTTCTGATTTATTCTCTTCTTCTATAGCAGGTTTGTCATCTCCACTAACTAATTCTAAAGTTCCTTTATTAAGTATTGTTTTAAAACTTACATCTTTACCCATTATACTTACAAAGGCTGTAATAGCTATATCTGCATCAAGATTTGGTATCTCAAAAGATATTGTTCTATCTGCTTCATTTTGCATTGCTACCACGTCTTTACCATTTACAGTTATTCTAAAATCCTTAAAGAATGCAAACTGCTCTTCATTAAACTTTAATGTAAGAATCTTTTTATCGTCTTTTACCTCTAACTTACTATTCTTAGATAGTGCCTTTCTTGCCATGTCATTTCCTATCTCTTGATTCCCATCTCCAATATATGAAACATCATTTTTTATGTTATAGATACCATTCTTTAATTGATTTGCATCTACTATTTCTCCTGTATTTCCTTCACTTTCATTTTCCTTATCTTCATTTACATCCCCATTATTTCCTGAATTATCTTGATTTCCACTATTCTCATTTTCACCAGGAATATTCTCATTTTCTTCATTACCTGGTTTATTATTTTCTTCTAAATTATCTTCTAACTTCTTAGCTGTATCATAATTTAAAGAAGTTTTAAAACTAACTTCTTTTCCCATCATACTAACTAATGTAGATACAACAATATCTGAATTTAAGTTAGGTATATTAAACTTTATTGTTCTATTTTCTTTATTTATCTCAGTTTGTACTTTTTCTCCATCTACCGTCACATCAACATTCTTTAAAAATGCATATAATTGACTGTTAAAAGTTAGTGTAACTGTATTTTTCCCATTTGATATATCAATTTTTGAATCCTCTGATAGCACTTTTCTAGCCATAGAATTCCCTGTTTCCATATTTCCTTGTCCAACATATTGAACTGTATTCTTAAGTGTATAACTTCCATCACCTAAAGTTATTTTTTTATTTACTGTAACCTTTACTGTTTTTTCATAAAATTGCCCTGATGAATCTGTAACTTTATAAGTTATAGGATATACTCCTGGAACCTCTGCTTTTCCATCTTTTATAAATGATGTATCTCCACTTATTTCAACTTTTAAATTATCATCTTCCTTATCAGTTCCAATAACTCCAGATAATAAATCAATAGCATCTCCTTTAGTAACACTAATATCCTTAGCATTATTTATACTAGGTGCTTCATCTAATAAAGTAACAGTATTCATATCATTAACTAAGAAAAATTCAACCTTTCTTCCCATCATTGTTATGAATAATCCTATTTTCACCTTTGTAGCAGGTGATGGTACTTCAAATGTTATTGATTTATCATCTTTATTTTCTTCTATTCTTAAATTTTCTCCTCCAGCGCTAACTTCAATATTGTTCATAAAACCATATAAACTTCCATTAAAGTAAATAGTCATCAATGTTTTTCCGTTTTCAACCTTAAACTTTGTTTTTTCTTTTACAGCATTTCTTGCCATATTTTCCCCTGTAGAATTTCCTTCTTCAACATATGAAGTTACATTATTAGCTTCATATATTCCATCTCTAAGACCTTCTGAACGAACAATTTCAGTTCCACTATTCATGTTAGTTGCTGCATAAACAGTATTCGCTCCTGCTCCAACTAACATAGATGTTACAAGCGCATAACCTAAAATTTTATTGATTTTCTTTCTTCCCAAAGTTAATCCCCCTTTTGACTTTCTTTTTCCATTGAAAATGATTATCAATAATGTTAATATATTTATATTATCATATATTTTTATAATTGTTTTTCTCTATATTAAGATTTTTTTTAATATATTAATTTTAAAAAGGAGGATTTTGTGTGATTTTTCTAAAATCAATTCTTATAGATTTTTATAATTGCTGTGAAATTCCAATAAGAGCCGTAGATAATAATATGAATATTATTTCTGAGGTGGGGTATTCATCTTTTTATGATTATATATTTAATGATTTGAACTTAAATAGTAAGTTTGAGCGTTCATATTTAAAACATGATAACAATGATTCATTAATAATTACCTTTGAAAATAATATATCTTTTTACTCATTGTTTAATTATAAATCAATTGATAAAGACTTAATTTTCATAATAGGGCCATTGTATATAAAAGAAGATTTAAAAAATTCTAGTGACGCTTTAGAACTGTATAAAATACCTTTAAAAACTAAAAGTTGTCTTAAATACTATAATTCATTGCTGAAAATAATCTTAGATGAGAAACTTAAAGATACTTTTTCAATTTCATATTCTCCTTATGTATGTAGAGCTATAGATTTTATAGAAAAAAATTACTCAAAAGAAATCTCTATAAACTCTCTTTGCAAAGAATTTAAAATAAATAAGTCCTACTTCTGTAACCTATTTAAAAACGAAACTGGCCAAACATTTATAAATTTTTTAAATAGCTATAAAATCGAAAAAAGTAAAGAATTGCTTAAAGATCTTGATTTATCACTTTTAGACATTGCACATAAGGTTGGCTTTAGTAATCAAAGCTATTATTGTACAGTATTTAAAAAATTCACTAGTCAAACCCCATTAAAATACAGAGATTCACTATATAAAAAAGGTTTGTAAACTTAAAAAGTTTACAAACCTTTTTTTATTTTAATATTTAACGCTATTTTAAGTTATTGTTAATTTCTAACTATATATTTATAGCTAAAATTTCAATTTAAAGATAATCTATAAAATTAAATCATCTAAACTTAATAAAGTCTATTGATTACTTTATTAATTCAACTGTTTCTTTAGCTATCATTAATTCCTCATTTGTTGGAACAACATATGCTTTAATTTTTGAATCAGCTTTTGATATTTCTTGAAGTTTTCCTCTAACTTTATTTTTTTCTCTATCTAGAGTTAATCCTAAGAATTCTAGATTTTTTAAACACTCTTCTCTAGTTTCAGGTGAATTTTCACCTACACCAGCAGTAAATACAATTGCATCTACACCACCCATATTTATTATAAATGAACCTATTTCTGCTCTTATTCTATAGTGGAATATATCTAGTGCTAATTGTGCACGCTTGTCCCCATTTGAAGCTGCATCCTCTATATCTCTAAAATCTGAACTAACTCCTGATATTCCTAAAACTCCTGATTTTTTATTTAATGATTCAGAAACTTCTTCTATTGTATATCCACATTCTTCAACTAAAAAAGGAATTATTGATGGATCTATATTTCCTGATCTAGTTCCCATTGGAACTCCAGCAAGTGGAGTAAATCCCATAGTTGTATCTATACATACTCCTCCTTTAATTGCTGATATACTAGCACCATTTCCTAAGTGACATGTAATTATTTTTAAATCTTTTATATCTTTTCCCATAGCTTCTGCAACCTTATGAGCTACATATTTATGTGAAGTTCCATGGAATCCATATTTTCTAATTTTATGATTTTTGTATAGATCATAATCTATTGCATATATATATGCTTTTTCTGGTAATGTTCCATGAAAAGCTGTATCAAATACAGCTACCATTTCTTTATTTGGCATAAGACTTTGACATGCTCTTATTCCAACTATATTAGCTGGGTTATGTAATGGAGCTAATTTAATACAATCTTCTAAGTATTCAATAACTTCTTCATTTATAATTATTGAAGAAGAGTATTTTTCTCCTCCATGAACTACTCTATGACCTACTGATGATATTTCATCAATAGACTTAATAACTCCAACTTTTGGATCTATTAAAGTGTTTAAAACTATGTCTATAGCCTCTTTATGATCTTTTATATCTTTTTCTATTATGTATTTTTCACCAAATTCATTTTTTTGAACTAATCTAGATTTATCAAGTCCTATTCTTTCAACTAATCCTTCTGCTATATCTTTTTCATTAGCCATATCAATTAATTTATATTTTAATGATGAACTTCCACAATTAATTACAAGTATTTTCATTTTTTTCTCTCTCCTAATCTAATTTAAATTAATTTAAACCTCTACCTAACACCAATCTTAAGATAAATTTTATATTTTAATTTAGTAGATTTCAACCTTAAACTTAAAAAAAATTGTAAATATTTTTGTGAAATTCTGATTATTCATAATATTAGTATAATAATT
>NZ_JARHZJ010000069.1 GCF_029258205.1 Clostridium sp. | reverse complement strand
GGGTAATAATAGGTGACTTAGTAGGAAAGCTTTTTAGTATATAAAATAAAAGAGTTTTATTTAGAACTTGATTATATAGAATAATATTATATGTAACAATAACAAATAAGTGAGCTTTATCAGATAGGAATATGAGAAAATATGTGAATTATAGTTACTACTTTAGATACTTAGAAACAGCTTTCTTGGATTGTTATTATTAAGTTAATAATTTAAAAGAGAGGTGTTTCTTTTGGAAAATATAGATTGGGATAAAATACTATCTGATTTAAAAAGTTATGAAGGAACTATAAGAAATTTTTGTAAAGAAAATAATAGTTCTAAGTAGCAATTTTATTATAAGAGAAAGAAATCTAATATGATAAATAAGACCGTGTTCCACGCAATAGATTTTACTAAAGAAGAAAACTCAAAAAATAATAGTGAAAATGTTGAAATAAGAATTAATGTAGGTCAAATTAACATTTATGTGCCTTCAGATAATATAAGACTAATTTTTGATGTAATAAAGGAACTTTCAAAATCATGCTAAGATTGTTGAAAACGAATTGAAATTAGATCCTTTTGAAAAAGCACTTTTTATATTTTCAAATAGGCAAATGAATAGAATTAAAATTCTACATTTTGATAAGGTTTTTGGCTTTATTACTATAGATTAGAAAATAGTCGATTAAAGTGGCCTATGACAACAAAAGAGGCTTTGACTATTAATAAGGAAGAGCTTTCGTGGATTTTAAAAGGCTACGAAGTAAGAACCGTTTCAAAATTTAAACCAGTAACTTAAAAAAACTATTATTAATCAAGATAAATTAAAAAAAACAGCTCTAATTATGCCTGAATTTTGGCATAATTAGAACTTTAAATATTTGTTAGGTAAAGCTATAAATTTTGAATTTGGTAATAAAATTAATGAAGAAACTAAATTATTAATTTCTGAAATGGAAAAAACGTTTGAGGCTAAGGATAATAAGATTCAAGCTAAGGAGGCTGAAATTAATAAGCTAAAAAATGAATTAGACGATTTAAGAAATCAAATTCTTAATAATAATAAAAGGATAATTTGGGAAATTTTGAGAGAGTTATCGTGGAGAACAAGCTTAAAAACTTAGAAATAGATAACAATGCGGCTGAAAGAGCTATTAAGACTTTTGTTATCGGCCGTAAAAACTGGCTTTTTTCCAATACGCCAAAAGGTGCAATATCTAGTGCTAATTTATATAGCATAATTGAAACTGCTAAAGCTAATAATCTTATTGTAGAAAAATATATTATTTACTTAATGAATAAATTAAGCCAAGTGGATATTATAACCGATGAGTTATTAGAAGAGCTAATGTCTTGGAATGATAATTTACCTAAAGAATTCAGAATAGTAGCTCCAAAAAAGCAAAATTAATTATCAATGATATTTAGGAGTACAAATTTTAATAATTATTTTTTAAACACTAATTATTATGTATAAACCACTTTAATTTATATAATTTTATAAAATATAATGTAAAAATATCTGATGATACTAAAAACTTCCTTAGTTTATATAATCCAATAGATTTAAAATTAAATAAAATAAAATTTAACAATAGAGAATGTATTCAAAATATTTTGAATACATTCTCTAGCTTTGTGATTGTTGTAATATTTAACACAAGAAAAACTCAATAAGCTTATGTGATCGATTTGTTTTAATATAGCATATAAATTTATTTAATATAAGTTACTTCCATTTTATTTAATTTATTTATCCACAATTCATCTCTTTAAATATCAAGATTATAGCTTCAACTTTAAATTACATATTTACAAGATTACTCAATGTATTTTTAAATTCTTTAGAATAATATCTTCCTTTTGGAATAGTAATACCATTGCGTAATGTACATTCTGTTTTGTTAAAACTAACTATATAATCAATATTTACTAAAAATGATTTATGACATCTAATAAATCCTAATGGCTTAATATCTTCATATATTTTTTGAAGTGAACAGCTTAATTTTTTTTCATCTCCATCTAAAGTAACTAATAAACTTCCTTTCTTAAAGGCAACAACATATATAACATTAGTAAAATCAATAATTACGCTTTTTGATTTAGCTCTAATAACTACTTTTTTCATAAAAATCCCTTTTAAATTATGTATAAATTAATATTAAATTTTTAAAATCTTTCTCTTAAAACATGTACAAAAAAGTATTAATAACTATATATAAATTAAATATTATACTGCATTATACAACAAAAACTTCTCTATAGAATGTTGTATTATTCCCCCAACTATCAGTAACAGTATATATTAAGGTATAATTTCCTTCAATATTAGTATCTACTTCGCCTATTACATGTATTTTAGAATTTGGAGCTTCATCTTCATCTGTATAATAAACACCTTCCATAGGATTGAATTCTGAACCTTTTTTAATTTCAATATTATCAGCTCCATGAATTACAGGTGACTTCCCTTTATTATATTTAATTTCTGATGTAGCATTAGCTGTAAATCTAGTGGATATATTTCCAATTTTTATAGTAGTATCATAACTATAATCACAAATAGTATCAGAATTAATATTTCTCCATAATAATTTATTATCTTTTATTATGCCATTTTCAGATATATTTTTAGGTTTAATTGGAGTTCCATCAACACCAATTGCAATATCAGTTGTAGTAGCAAATCTACCTGTACTTTCTATAGAATTCTCAATTTTTTGATTCTCTATTATAAGAGTTGTTAAGTTAGTTAGATTATTTAATGGAGAAAGATTAAGTATATTATTATTATTTAATATTACTATAGATAAATTTGTTAAATTACTTAAACTTGATATATCAGAAATTTCATTATTTTCAAACCCTACCCATTGTAATTTTGTTAAACTTTCTAGTGGAGTTAAATTATTAATCTTATTAAAATTCATACGTATATCAGTTAGTTCTGGCATATTAGATATAATATCTATATTTTCTATTTTATTATAATCAGCCCAAAGATAATTCAGTTTATTTAAGTTTTCTAATGGACTTAAATCACTTATTTCATTTCTTGATATATTTAGACTTTCTAAATTGATTAAATCTTTAAGTGGAGTTACATCATTTATATTATTACCAAACACACTTAGGATTCTTAAGTTAGTTAAGTTTGATAAAGGTGTTAAATCACTAACTTCATTACATTGATAAGTTAATGAAGTCAAAGTTTTCATATTTTCTAATGGTGTTAGATCACTTATTCCTATGCTATCTAACTGTAACTGTTCTAATTTAGGAGCTGTTGTTATAGGAGTTAAACTATTTAAACTATTCTTATTTAAAAGTAGCATATATAAGCTTTTCATATTTTCTAAATTAGGAATATCAGTTATTTTATTATTAGAAAGTCTTAAGGTACTTAAATTGGTTATATTAGTAAGTGGAGTTATATCTGATATTTGATTCCATTCAAGATCCACATTCCTTAGATTCACTAAATTAGCCAGTGGAGTTAAATCTGTTATTTTATTAGATTGCATGCTTAGATAAGTTAAGTTAGTCAATTCTGATAAAGGACTTAAATCACTAATTTTATTAGAATTCAAACCAAGTTCTTCTAAGTTTTTGCAATATTCAATACCTTCTATATTAGTTATAGGATCACCGGCATACTGAGGCATAAGTCTTGTTGTATCTAATATAGTTATAGTTTCTAAATCAGATTTTTTTATTTCTGAGTCAGCAGGTTGTCCTAATGCATTATTTAGTAAAGTTTTGAAGTTTTTATCTGGTATAGATACTATATCACTTTCATTTGATTGAATTTCTGACAAGATAGTCTTATTTTCTAGCGCAAAAGTTCCTATAGGGGCTATAAGAGTAACTCCTGCTGAGGCTATTAGTAATGTTGCTATTAGTTTTTTTGTTTTCATGTTTTCTCTCCTATAAATATTATTTATAAATAATTTAATTATATTTTGAGTGGTTTATTAAGTTATTGTTATTTAAAATATTCCTTTCTTAAATTTTTAGTTGTAGCTAAATTAAATTATTTACACTATATAGAATAAAATTATCGACAAAAGGTTCATAAAAATTATTACGTTTCTGAAAAAATAAATAAATTTAAAATTAATTTTAAATTTATAAATGAATAATTGTAAATTTTATTTATTTAAAATAGACTTAAAATAAATTAACAAATTGAAGGAGATGATAAGAAATGAATTTTAATATTACAAAAAATAGAAAAAATGATAAATTTGATGATATATATACTAATTATTTTAAAAAAATTTATATACTGTGTTTAAAAATTTTAAATAATAATGCTGAAGATGCTTTAGACGCTACTCAAGAAACTTTTATTCAGATTTTTAAGTCTATAGATACATTGAAAGATGAAAATAAGCTAAATGCATGGATAAATAAAATAGCTATTTCTAAATGTAGTTATATAATTAGTAAAAATAAAAGGTTAGTTTTATTACAAGATAATATTAATGAATATGATTACGCTATTAATGAGTATATTGTTTGTGAAGAAGTAAATCCAGAGATAGTAATTTGTGATGATGAAAGAAAGAAATTTATTCTAGATTCTGTTAATAAATTGTCAGAAAAAAAAAGAATAGTAATTTTATTGTATTATTATAGTGATTTGAAAATAGAAGAAATATCAGAAATCCTAGAGATCCCAGTAGGAACTGTAAAAAGTCGAATGAATAATGCTAAAAAGGATCTTCAAGGAATTATTGATAAGAATAAATTATATAGCACTTCATTACCATTACTGTTGTTATTGTTAAAATATGACTCAGAATTTAAAATAAATAAAAATAATTTTAAATTTAATGAAAAACAATTATTAACTGATATAAAGAAATTAAGAATAAATAATAAAATAAATATAAATTATCTATTCAAACAAGCAATTTCATGTAAAATGATTTTATGTATAGGAACTTTGTGTATAATAATTCCATTAGCTAAAAAAGTAAGAAATAACTTAGATGATATACAAGTCATTAAAAAATACTCAGAACAATTAAATTATAATACATATAAAAAATTAACTAAAACATATCCGGAAATAATAGGTATAGAAGATAAAATTATAAAAAAAGGTGATTTATTTGATTTAAAAGAAGGAGTATATGTAAAAGATGAAAATAATGAAATTTCATTTGCATATGTAAAAGGATATGTTAATGTAAATTTACCAGGTGAATATGTTCTTGAATATGTATTAAAAGATAAATTGGGAAATGAAGTTATTAAAGAACGTAAAATAATTGTAAAATAATGAACCTTTTTATTAAAAAATAGCTCTTGTAATTAGGTGATATATTGGAGTTTAATTTAATAACATAAATTAAATTAAAGATTAGATTTAAAAGTAAAGGAGATATTAAAAGTATGAAAGCAAAGAAATTAAAGAAAACTTTGATATTTGGAGTGCTGGTTTCATTAGGTTTTTCTAATGTTATTGGAAGCAGTAATATTGTACTTGCTTCTGAGAAAAACAGATTGGTTCACAAAAATATTATGACTATGTATCAATCACAAAAGGGAGGACTTTTTGACCCGATTTACACCGAGGATTTAACTGATGATTGGCAGGGTGATTATATTTACTATGGAGAAGATGCGGATGGATCAGCATTAAAATGGCAACTTCTAGATTCAGATAATAAGGATTTTAATAATGATGCAAAGAGTACCATGTTCTTATTCTCTGATAAGACTATAGGTACTAGTTTTTGGTATCGTGAAAATGACTATGGCTTCGATTATAGTAATGTAAAACCAGGTGAAACACCTGTATATTGGCAAAAAGGCTATGAATGGGATAAAAGTGATTTAAAGACTAATATGGAAGATGAAATGAAAAATAAGTTTTCGTCAATTGAAAATGAGGGAATTATTTTTTCTTCAAAAGGTAGTGAAAGTGCACAAAATGTAGCTGTTGGTCTAGAAAAATTAGGTACTACAGAAATGACTGCTAGTAAATGGTTTCCTTTAAGTATACAAGAGCTTACTAATAAGCGTTATGGTTTCAGTAGTGTCCCATTTGATAGAAATCAAGCACCTCTTGGATTACATACTGGAGATAAAAGTCGTGTTAGTTCTGATGATAAAAATTATTTAATACGTTCGTATGAGGAACATTGGACAAAACCAATGGAATATGGGATGCGATATCATCCTGTATTTGTATTAAATAGTAGTAGTGTATATGGTGCAAATTGTGCTGGTGGATTAAATTATGGAAATATGGACACAGTACAAGGTATGCGTCCAGCTATGAATATAGATACTTCTAAAGTTTCGTTTGTAAAAGATTCAACTAATAAAATAAATAATTCATTAGAACGAGTTACAGATAGTTTGTCAAATGAGTTTAAATTGGCACTATTTGATGATTCTCAATCATTAACAATCGAAAATGTAAAAAAAACTGGAAATGAAATTATATTCAATTATCAATCTATTGGTAATGGTAAATATTTAAGTGTAATTATCGAAGATCTAAATGGGAATGTACAGTTTTATGGAAATATAGAAAATAACTTGGATGTAAATAAAAATGGGAGTTCAAAAATAGACTTAAATACTATTGGTCTTACAGCCGGAGATGTTCTTGATGGTGGACAGTATAAATTATCTTTTTTTACGGAAATAATAAATGGAGATAAGCAAACTGACTATACCAGCCAATTTGTACCATTAGAATTAAAGAGTATTCCACCAGAGATTATTAACTACGCTCCAATAATCAATGCAACAGATAAGGTGTTGACAGTAGGAGAAGAATTTAATCCATTAGCAGGAGTAACAGCAGAAGATAAAGAAGATGGAGATATAACAAAAGATATCAAGGTAATAAAAAATGACGTTAATGTAGACAAACCAGGAACATATGAAGTTACATATGAAGTAACAGATTCACAAGGTGCGAAATCAACAAAGACAATAAAAGTAACAGTAAATCCTAAGATGGAAGTAATAAATACTGCTCCAGTAATAAATGCAGAAGATAAAACAATAGTAGTAGGAGAAGAATTTAATCTATTAGCAGGAGTAACAGCAGAAGATAAAGAAGACGGAGATATAACAAAAGATATAAAGGTAATAAAAAATGACGTTAATGTAGATAAACCGGGAACATATGAAGTTACATATGAAGTGACAGATTCACAAGGAGCGAAATCAACAAAGACAATAACTATTACTATAGATGATAATAATATTGGGAATTTACCTAATACAGGAGATCCTGTTACTTTACCGTATATTGGAGGTATGTTAATAGCTATAGGAGGCTTATTAAAGTTAAAAAAGAAAAAATAGTAACTTAAAAAAGTTAAGATAGAAATAGGTTTAAATATTTATAGATATAAGAAATTATAATATAAAGAAGCTATTCAAATTTTGAAGAGAATGTAGGGAAATTTGTGTAAAAACAAATTTCCCTATAGTTTTTTGAATACTTATTTTGAAAATTTGGAGTAATATTCTTAATATTTTAAGGTGGATTTCAAATGAGTAAAGAAATCAATTATCAATAAGAAATTAAGAAGTGTAAATCTGTTAAAGATTTAGTTGGTAAGAATGGACTAATGAAAAGACTATTTAAAGATGTTATTCAAATATTTATCTTACAAAGATAAGAAAGAGTTTATTAAGGATTTAAAATTAGTTTATAAAGCCGAAAGCGTGGAACTAGAATTAGTTCAATTAGATATAGTAAAAGAAAAATAGGATTATAAATATTATAGTGTCATAGATTCATGGTACTTTAACTGGGATAAATTAAGCACATTTTTTAATTTTTCAAGTAGCATAAGAAAAATGATTTATACTACAAACTTACTTGAATGGTTTAACAGACAACTAAGAAAATTTACTAAGATAAGAACCGTATTTCCAACCTATGAATTACTAAGAAAATCTTTATATTTAGCTACAGATCAAGTGATGAAAAAATGTACTTCACCAATAGCAAATTGGGATCCTATTTTACTATAATTTGAAATAATATTCGTGGAGAGAATCGAAATAGTCCTATCAATTTAGCTTGCACTTATTTGGATTTTAAGTATATATTTCAAAAATTGAACATACTAAACATTGATGAATTTTTAGGAAATAGTGAAAAAAACAAAAAACTATTCCACAAGAAATAGAAGATATATTTCTAAATAATAAAAAAAAGTAGTTTAAAAATAAAGTAACGATAAAAGTAACGATTAAAAACAACGTTAAAAGCTAGTTATAATAATGGTTCAACGAGGTAATTGAATAGACAATTATATAATCTATTTAATAAATGATTAGTACATATAGATATTATTAAAATAAAATTGAAAAGTATCTAAAAATCGAATATAAATAATAATGTAATGTAGGTGTTATATAATACTTAAAGATTTTTGATTGGAAAAAAGAATTGACCACATTACACCATAGAATATATTAAGTGGAATAACATTTTTAATGAATTCTAAGTTGTTATACGGTAAATAAGAGTGTTTGCTAATATATTCATTTTAAAAGGTGTAAAAGTATATGCGTTGTTAATTAACAAGACACAGACTTTTACACTTTTTTTTATTTAAGATGTGAAGGTCTATTTGTCGTTAGAAAATTGAAGTTTTAGTAATATGAATTTAGGAAGAAATAAGAGTTTTTGAAAATAAAATACATAAAATGGAGCAATTGTATGAAAATAAGAGTATTCTAGATGCAATGGATTTAAATAAATGAGTATGATAGTATAGTAACTATAAAAAAAGAGGAGGGAACTTATGGAGAATTTGAAAGGAATAGTATTTTTTTGATATGGATGATACATTAATTGATTGTGGTAAGGGATTATATAAACCATCAAATAAAACTAAAGAGGCAATTAAAAAATTAAAAGATAATGGATATTTAACAATTCTTGAGACAGGACGTCCAATGAACTTTGTTGATGATGGATTAAAAGAATTAGAGTTAGATGGGTATATAGCATCTAATGGAACATATATAGAATTAAATAATGAAGTTATTCTTAATAACGATATAAAATTAGAGAAGTTAAAAGAAATTATTGATTATTGTGTTGAACATAATATTAATTTTATTTTAGAAGGACAGAAAACAAGTTATGTTTTAAATTAATGAATATACAAGGCTTTATTAGAGCCAAGCTTAATATAATCAAAAATGATGAGGTTTATCAAAATAACTTTTTATAAAACTTACAAACATATTTTAAGAATTAATAGATTTAGATAATGATTTAAATTCTAAATTGAGAATATAGATATTCTATTTATAATGTTTGTAAGTTTTATTTTTATATTTTGATACAGTTTTTTTATCATTTTATTCTATTTTAGAAAAGATGAAATTAAGTTCTTTGGCCAAATCTTTTACTCTCTCTAACTCATCAGGTGAAAGTGATGATATTTTTTCTTCAAGATGTTTTTTAGTTTTTTCTCTTTGTTTTAAACAAAATTCATCTCCTTTTTCTGTTACTCTAACTCTAATAATTCTTCTATCATCAGGATCTGTAAATCTTTCAACTAAATTTTCTTGAATAAGCTTATCTATAATTGGAGTCATATTTGACTTTGATATAGATAATTTTTTTGCTATTTCTGAAACAGAAGCTTCTCCACCATAATGTAAATGAAATATAACCTTGGCATGTGATGGTGGGATAGACATTTTTTTTAGAATATCATGATGACTAAATACTTTTCTATTTAAGCATAATAATAATGTGTAAAGTTCTTCAGTAGCTCCTATTAAATTTTCTATGGTATTCATTTTTACCTCCTATTGTAATTAAGTTTATAAATTTTAGTTGATATATAATATAATAAATGAATAAATTTTTAAATTTTTTAGTATTGTAGTAAAACACGTTGTATTATAACCATATATAACTATTATACACTAAAAATAGTTATTGACATAGGATAGTTATTGACATAGAATAGTTATTAAAACATAACTATTTATAAGGCTATAAATTAAAAAAAGAAAAGAGGTAAATAAATGTCAAAGCTAATTAAATACTTAAAACCATTTACGGCATCAATTTTAGCTGTTATAGTACTTCTTTTTGCTCAGGCAATGTTTGATTTATCTTTACCAGATTACATGTCAAATATAGTCAATGTAGGAATTCAGCAAGGTGGTATAGAAAATGCTGTTCCAAAAGTAATTAGTAAATCAGAGTTTGATAAACTAATACTTTTAATGAGCAAAGATGAAAAAGAAAAGGTAGAAAGCAATTATACGTTGTTAAATAAAGATACTCTGCCTCAAAGTGATTATGATGAATATTTAAAAGATTATCCAGCTTTAGAGAAAGAGAATATTTATAAATTAAATACTAAGGATAAAGAGATAATTAATGAACTAAATCCTATTATTGGGAAGGCAATAATAGTTTCAGGTGGAATTGAAGAAAAGGGGTTACAAGGATTTGTGGGAAATTCAGCTCTTACAGGAACTTCTAATAATTCCCAATCTAATATGGAAGCAAATGCTCCAAGAAAAGAGCAAATTCAAGGAATGCCTGCTAATAAAGATCCATTCTTTATGATTAAGAATATGCAAGAGTCACAAAAGAATGATATGCTTAAGCAAATTAATGATAAATTTGAAAATATGCCAGAGAGTATGATTACTCAAACAGCAGCTACTTTTATTAAAGCTCAATATACTGATTTAGGTATGAATATAGAAAAGATACAAAGTCAATATATACTTAAAACTGGAGGAATAATGATTCTTTTAGCTTTTGGAAGTATGATTGCAGCAGTATCAGTAACATTAATAGCAGCAAGAGTAGCAGCGGGATTTGGAAAAAATCTTCGTAGTAAAGTTTTTAGTAAAGTTGTTAGATTTTCAAATGCAGAATTTGATAGATTTTCAACAGCTTCACTTATAACTCGTAGTACAAATGATATTCAACAAATACAAACTCTTATGGTTATGCTTCTTAGAATAGTTTTCTATGCACCTATTTTAGGACTAGGAGGTATTTTTAGAGTTGTAAAAACAGATACTGGAATGTCGTGGATAATAGCTGTAGCACTAGCTGCTATACTTTCTTTAGTAATAGTTTTATTTGGACTTGCTATTCCAAAATTCAAGTTAATTCAAAAACTTGTT
Organism: Clostridium sp.; assembly: GCF_029258205.1. Taxonomy (GTDB): domain Bacteria; phylum Bacillota; class Clostridia; order Clostridiales; family Clostridiaceae; genus Sarcina. The sequence goes on along the minus strand of NZ_JARHZJ010000069.1, from coordinate 21,668 downwards.
GATAAACTTAACCTAGTAGCTCGTGAATCACTTACAGGAATGCTAGTAATTCGTGCCTTTAATACAGAAAAATATGAAGAGAATAAATTTGATGGAGTAAATAAAGAACTTACTAGAACAAATCTTTTTGTTAGTAGAATAATGGGTGGAATGATGCCACTTATGATGCTTATAATGAATCTTATAACTATTCTTATAGTATGGGTTGGTGCTCATAATGTAAATGATGGAGTTATGCAAGTTGGGGATATGATGGCGTTTATTCAGTACACAATGCAAATTATAATGGCATTCTTAATGATATCTATGGTATCAGTAATGCTTCCAAGAGCATCAGTTTCAGGTCAACGTATAGCTGAGGTTTTAGGAACTGATGAAAGTATAAAAGACCCTGAAAAGAATGATGAGTTTAATAAAGATAAAAAAGGATATGTTGAATTTAAAGATGTTTCATTTAAGTACCCTGGTGCAGAGGAATATGTTTTAAGAGATATTTCATTTACTGCAAAGCCTGGTGAAACAACTGCCTTTATTGGAGGAACTGGTAGTGGTAAATCTACTTTAGTTAATTTAATACCACGTTTCTATGATGTTACAGAAGGTGAAATTTTAGTTGATGGAACAGATATAAGAAAAGTTTCGCAACATGATTTAAGAGAGAAAATAGGATATGTTCCTCAAAAAGGAATATTATTCTCAGGTACTATAGAAAGTAACTTAAAATATGGTAATGAGGATGCACTTTTAGAAGAATTAGAAGAGGCTGCAAATATTGCTCAAGCTTCTGAATTTATAAATACTAAAGCTTTAAAATATGCAGAGGAAATTTCACAAGGGGGTACTAACGTATCAGGTGGACAAAAACAAAGACTTTCAATTGCTAGAGCCTTATTAAAAAATCCTGATGTATATATTTTTGATGATAGTTTCTCAGCTCTTGACTTTAAAACAGATGCTGCTGTTAGAAAAGCTCTTAATGAGAAAACATCACATAGCACACTGCTTATAGTTGCACAAAGAATAAGCACAATTATGGGAGCTAATCAAATAATCGTACTTGATGAAGGTAAGATTGTTGGTAAGGGAACTCATAAAGAACTTCTAGAAAATTGTGAGGTTTATAAGCAAATAGCCTTATCTCAACTTTCAAAGGAGGAGCTAAGTAATGAGTAAAGAAAGAAAAGACAGAATGGGTGGCCCAATGGGTAGAATGGGTGGTGGCCCAAGAGCTGTTGAAAAAGCAAAAGATTTTAAAGGAACAATGAAAAAACTTTTGAAGTATTTAAAACCTTATAGCCTATATATAGCTATTGTAATATTATTTGCTATAGGAAGTGCTGCCTTCTCAATTGTGGGACCTAAGATTTTAGGTAAAGCTACTACAAAAATATTTGAAGGTTTAGTTCAAAAGATAACAGGTGTACCAAATGCTTCTATAGATTTTGGATACATTGGTAATATAGCAATGATTTTAGTAGCGCTATATTTAGTAAGTGCATTATTTGGGATTATACAATCTTTTATAATGTCAGGAGTAGCTCAAAAGGTTTCTTATAATTTAAGAAAACAAATATCAGAAAAAATGGATACTCTACCTCTTAATTATTTTGATACAAGAACAAACGGAGAAGTTTTATCAAGAATTACAAATGACGTTGATACAGTGAACCAAACTTTAAATCAAAGTTTATCACAAATAATAACTTCAGTGGTTACTTTAATTGGTGTATTAATAATGATGTTCTCAATAAGTTGGATTATGACTTTAGCAACATTTATAATACTTCCAGTTTCAATGGTTCTTATATCTTTAGTTGTTAAGAAATCTCAAAAATATTTTAAAGCTCAACAAGAATACTTAGGACATCTTAATGGTCAAGTAGAAGAGGTTTATGGTGGACACAATATAATGAAAGCTTTCAATAGAGAAGAAGCTTCAACTAAAGATTTTGATGAATTAAATAATACTTTATATAAATCAGCTTGGAAATCTCAATTCTTATCAGGTATGATGATGCCAATAATGTCTTTTGTAGGAAACTTAGGATATGTTTTGGTTTCTATACTTGGTGGATGGTTAACAATTAAGAGTATTATAACAGTGGGTGATATACAAGCATTTATACAATATGTCCGTTCATTTAACCAACCAATATCTCAAATGGCTCAGGTTGCAAATATAATGCAATCAACAGCAGCTGCTGCTGAGAGAGTATTTGAATTCTTAGAAGAAGAGAATGAAGTTAAAGATCCAGTTAATTCAGTAGATCCTTCAAACATAAAAGGAGAAGTTGAATTTAAAGATGTTAATTTTGGATATAATAAAGATAAGATAATAATAAATGATTTCTCAGTAGATGTTAAACAGGGCCAAAAGGTAGCTATTGTTGGACCTACAGGAGCAGGTAAAACTACAATAGTTAAATTATTAATGAGATTCTATGATATAAATAGTGGAAGTATTAAAATTGACGGTCATGATATAAGAGACTTTAAGCGTGCTGATTTACGTAACTTGTTTGGTATGGTTCTTCAAGATACATGGTTATTCAATGGAACTATAATGGAGAATTTACGTTATGGAAGACTAGATGCAACTGATGCAGAAGTTAAGGAAGCGGCTAAGGCTGCTCATGTTGACCATTTCGTAAAAACTTTACCAGATGGATATAATATGATTTTAAATGAAGAAGCAAGTAATATATCACAAGGACAAAAGCAGCTTTTAACAATTGCCAGAGCTTTCTTAAAAGATCCTAAGTTATTAATACTTGATGAGGCCACAAGTTCAGTTGATACTCGTACAGAACTTTTAATCCAAAAAGCTATGGAAAAACTTATGGAAGGAAGAACAAGTTTTATTATAGCTCATAGACTCTCTACTATCCGTGATGCAGACTTAATCCTTGTTATGAAGGATGGAGATATAGTTGAACAAGGAAGCCATGAAGAGCTTCTAGAAAAAGGTGGATTCTATTCAAGTCTTTACAATAGCCAATTTGAGCAAAGTAGTGCTTCATAATATTAATCATTATATGTGTAATAAATATTTTAAAAATAAATTTTGTAATGTTTATTTTTAAAATCTGTAATATAATTAGATGAAGATGCAAATCATATACATTTGAATATAAAAAATAGGTGGGAGAGTAAAAAAGGATGAATAGAAAAAAGATTGTTGCTATTATTTTAACAACCTTTTTATTAGTTATATCACTAGTTGGATGTATTGGTTCAAATAATAAGACTAATATAAATAGTAATGATTCAAAAGTTCAAGAAAATGTTGAAAATCAATGTGCTTTTAATGAGTTAAAGACTTACGTAGGAAAAACTTACAATGAAGTTTCAGAAAATAAGGGGGTTGGAAGTGAGAAAATAGAAGATATTGAGGGAAAGAAAGTTATTGTCTCTTCAAGTTATTCTACAAGAATGTTTAATTATAATGCAAATTTAATACTAGAGCTTGATGATTCAAAAAATGTAAGTGTAGTAAGTGTTCACTTTAAAGGTATAGAGCCAGAAAATATATTAGAAAATATAAAAAAGGTATTAGGTGAGCCAAAAGTTAGCAAGGATAAAGAAAATGGGGATTTTAAAGTTTATTCATGGGAAAAGGATGGATACCAGTATAAGCTTTCAGAAGTTGGAGAAGAAACTATAATAACTGTAAACAAGAATGCTATTTAACTTGTTTTACTTTTAATATTTTAAAATAAGGATGTGTTGATTTTATATATAACTTTAAGTATGTGTATCAATGGCTATAAATCAATAGCTATCAAAACAGAACATAAAACAAAATTAGAGTAAAATATAGATTTTTAATTAAGAAGTTTATAGTTTATGACTATAAATTTCTTAATTTTTTTATGATTTAAAGAGAATAATTATAATAAAATATTAAGTATTTTATTATAATTATTATTATTTTGCGGTATTTTTTAAAATAGTATGGTATATGGATTAATATATAGAAAATATATTGAGTATTAGGTAAAACAATAAATTTTAACTTAAAATCATACTAAATGAGATTTTATTAATTTTTACAAAAAATTAATTTCAGAGTAACATATAGTTAAAGATAAGGTGATTTTTTAATTCCATGTCTTTAATATAAAAACATTTATCTGTGTAATAAAAAATAAGGAGAGACGTTATATGTCAAAACATCATAGAATAAGTCATTGTGATTCAGAATACACAATGAAAATAGAAAAAGAAAAAATGGCTGAAGTAAGAAAAGAAGAAGAAAAAATGGTTGAAGTAAGAAAAGAAGAAGAAGAAAAAATGGCTAATAAATTTAAATGCCATGAAAAATGTTGTGGAAAATAATTAAGCTAAAAAACCTAAATGTTAAAGTAGGTTATGTAGAGATAGAGATAAATTTATTCTTTAATAAATTTATCTCTATCTTTTTTTCATAAATAATGAAACTATAATGGCTAATTAATCTGGTTTTTCATGTATAGATAAATAATTTGTTAATTTATATTAGAATTTTTCATAAACTTTAACTATTGATATTTTAAAGATATCATATAAAAAATAAATAGAAAATTAGTGAAATAAATTTACTTAATTTGGAGTAAAATATAAAGAACATATTTATGTTAATACATTTAAATATAACATACCATTGATTTATGCAAATATTTATGATAAGGTTTTAAGGTGTTTAATAAACTTTATTTCCATATGAGGGAGTAGTTAGCTCAAGTTGAATGAGTGATTAAGTCAACAAATTGACTAAATAGTTTTGGTCTGGCTTAATCTTAAATAGCGAGACTTATATGCAGTTTTTTTGCTGCATATAAGTCTTTTTTTATAAAGTTTTTATAAATAGGAGGATATATTATGAGCATTTTATCAATTGTTTTAATTGGCTTTGGGCTTGCTATGGATGCCTTTGCTGTGTCAGTTGCTAAGGGAATAACCCTTACAAGAGTAAAAGCTAAAGACGCATTAAAAGTTGCTTTGTTTTTTGGAGGATTTCAAGCGCTTATGCCTTTAATTGGGTGGGGAGCAGGGAGATATTTTGCAGATTATATAAAAGCATTGGATCATTGGATAGCCTTTATATTATTAAGTTTCATAGGTGGAAAAATGATTTTTGAAGCTTTTAAAGAAGAAAAAGCTGAGGTTGCAGTATCAATGGAAATGCGCGAAAAAAAAGATAGAGAATTTGCTAATATTAAACGAAAAAAAGAATTAAGTGCTAAAAATCTTACAGTATTAGCTATTGCAACTAGTATTGATGCTTTAGTAGTTGGTGTTAGTTTTGCATTCTTAGGTATTTCTATAGTACAAACTATAATAATAATTGGTATTATAACTTTTGTTTTATGTTTTTTAGGAGTAATAATAGGTGAAAAATTAGGAGATATATTCAAAAATTATGCTGAAATAGTAGGTGGAGTTATATTAATTATTATAGGAATAAATATATTATTAGAACATACAAGAATTATTGAAAAGTTATTTTCTTAGCATCATTATTAAAATAAGTATAGATATATAACTTTATCTTAGGTTTAAACTTAAAATAACTATTTTTTAAACATGAGCAAAAAATATTACTTGTAATAATATATGAACAAGTGATATAAATATAGGTAGATTTTAAAACAACAATTTAAAATAAATATATTTTTGTTAAACATGATTTAGAGTTATAAACAACTAAGGAGGTAATTTACATGTACGTTGCATTTGGAAACAGAGTGTTGGATAGTGAAGACATAAGAAAAGAAATAGAACTTAATACTGATGCTAGAGTTGTAAGTGATTTATGTAAGAGCTCAAAAAGAGAAGATATAATTGCTTTTAAGTTAAGCATAGATATGGATATCTTAAGAGGTCTTATGAAAGAAAATTTTAATCTTAAAGATTTGAATGATGAAGAGTTATTTGAAGATTATTTAGATTTAGCAGAAGAGGTTGCTGGAATGATATTTGAATATATGCCAGAGGATGCTATCTTAGATATAAGATCATATAAATGGGATATGTCATATGATGATATAAAATTAATAATGGTAATGGCTCATGAAGATCTTGGAATAGCTAAGGTTAATGATGTCATGAAGAGATTATTAAGACAAATAGATTAATTTTATATCATTTAATAAACTTTTAAATTAATTTTTATATAATAAATTTTATACAAATTATATAATTAAAATCTATAAATGATATTTGTTTTTCTAACATTTATAGATTTTTTTATTTTGTTTTTAATAAAGGAATTTATAAAATATTTATTAGAAATAGTTTAGGTTGTAGAAAAAATAAAAAATTTAGTATAATAAAATTATTAACTTTGTTGTTAATAAAAATTTAAGATTAAATAAAATTTTTAATTGTAGAATTTTTATAGGGAATGATTAGTTGAAATGTTTTAGTGATTTAGTAGGTGATTATGATGAAACTATAGATTAGATTTTTAAAAATATAAGAAATATAGATTTCAATAGAGTTATAGCTATTGTTGGATGATAAATACTAGATATAGGTAAAATTTTAGTATTAGAAGATGTAAATAGTTAATAAAAAATTTAAAAGTATGGTATGATAATTTATGAAATTTAAAAATTTTCTAATAGTGTAATGAAAGATAAATAAAGATTACTTAAAACTGATTATGTATCTATAGAAATTAACGATATTGAGGAAATTTATAAATCTCTATATTAGGAGGCTCTATGAAATTTTTTAGAATGATTGTAATCGCTGGAGAAGTTTTGCTTGTAATTTTATTACTTTTAGGTATTGTGTTTAAATTAGCTGGATATGAGTAGAGAGATAAAATAGCTAGTAATATTAAAGAACAATATATTAAATTGGATTATGGACAAGCAGAAAAATTATTATTATGTTGTAATATTATAATATAGTAACCTAAAATGGTTAATAGAAAGGAGAGGTAATTGTGGTTTTATTACTTACATTTATTTTATTTTTAATGATATTTTTAATGATAGTGGATTTTTTTGCTATATTATTTAGGCTTACAGGGGTTCCAATAGAAAAAGCAAGATTTCAAGTTACATCTCTTTTAACAGGAACAGGATTTACAACAAAAGAAAGTGAGATAATAGTTCAACATCCTACTAGAAGAAAGCTTGCTATTTGGCTTATGGGATTTAGTTATGCTAGTACGGCGACTATTATATCTTTTGCAGTAAATATAATAACTAGTAGTGTTATAGATGTGGGATCAATAGCTATAATTGTTCTTTTTATTATATTTATTTTGTTTTTTCATAAAAGTTCTTTGCTAGAAAAGTTTGAAAATAAAATTGAAAAATTTATTTTGAAATCTAAAATTTGGAATAAGATAAATTCAAAGTATTTAACTTTAATAACTAATACTAAGGGCTTTGGAGTTTATGAAATATATCTTTCAAACAAGGCAACAATTATTGGAAAGAGTATAAGAGAAAGTGATCTTAAAGAAAATGAAATAGAAGTTTTAAATATAGATAAAGGAGATAAGCTTATTAACTTCCCTACTCCTGAATATATTTTTGAGATTTATGATAAGGTAACAGTTTACGGTAATGTAAAAAATATAAAAGCTATGTTTAATCATATAAATGAAGTTAAATAAAAACATCCCTACTTTAAAGAACTAATTTTTTAAGTAGGGATGTTTTTTAATTATTTATGAATTAATTATATTCTTAAATTATTTAGGTTTTTTATCATTTTATTTAATATTTCATCGAAAAATATAAGTTCTGTATCTTTTAAATCTTCTAATAATAATTTAAAAAATCTATTACTTACTTTATTTAAAACATTAAGTGTTTCAGTGGCAGAGGGAGATATGTACAATCTAAAGATTCTTTTGTCTTTTTCATCTTTTTTTATTGATAGCATTTCTTTTTTTAATAGACTTTCTATAGATCTTGAAATTAAGCCTTTAGAAAGACCAGAAAATTCTACTATATCCTTTGCAGTATTATATTCTAAATTTTCCTGTAAGAAAACTAATATTTCAAATTCATTATGCGTTAATCCCAAATCATTTAATGTTGAGGAAATAAATTTTTTATATGTTTTTTTTGCTTTAGTAAAAGAAACTAAAAAATCATTTCCGTTAGGATTAAGAGTCTTTAAATCCATTAACCTTACCCTCCTTAAATAGTTTAGTTGTAAACTATTTAAATTATACCTTAAATTGGTTTATAAGTAAACTATATATTTATTATTTAAATTGTATAATCATTATAAATATAAAAGAATACTTTTTTACAATCTTTTAAAATATTAGTGTATAAAAGATTAATAAGAATTTATTTCTCTAGTATATTATTTAAAATATTAAAGAGATAGCTAATAATAAGAGAAATAAAAGTGAATTGAAAGAAAATAATTTTATATATTCATTTTAAAGTAGTTTATTAAAAAATAGACTACTTTTTATTTGAATTTTTTAAAGAGTATACAATAATAATAAATTGATAAAATGATAGAATTTGATGTTGAAAATTATATGTTTATTAAAATGATTGTTTAAGAGATAGAGTTTTAAAGTTGGTGTTTTTATATAAAGAACAAATGTGTTGTTATTATATACATAGGAAAATAGAGTATTTAAAAGGAAATATGATTAAAATATTAATAAACTTGCAATAAATTGTTAACAAGAAGTTTGAGTACAATTAAAAATATATTTATAATTAAAAATATATTAACTAAGTAATAAGTTTAATAATAAATTTATATAAATGATAATTTGAATGAGGTCATAATTACAAAGAGGGGAGATTAATATAAATGACAGAGGCAATTAAATCTACTGATTATGAAGTAGAAAAAGGAAAGAGACGATTAAAGCATCCAGCAGGACTATACCTTTTATTCTTCACAGAAATGTGGGAAAGATTTAGTTACTATGGAATGAGAGCTTTATTAATGCTTTATTTAACAGCATCATTTGTTACTGGAGGATTAGGATATGACGTATCTAGTGCTGCTAAAATATATGGTACTTATACATTTTTAGTTTATTTTACACCGATAATTGGGGGAGAAATAGCAGATAAGTTTTTAGGGCAGAAAAAATCAATTATTCTTGGGGCAGCAGTAATGATTTTAGGTAATTTAACTTTATTTGGATGGCAAACTAGATGGGCTTTATATTTAGGATTAGGATTGATAATAGTAGGAAATGCTTTCTTTAAACCTAATATATCAACAATAGTTGGTCAGTTATATGAAGATGGTGACAAGAGGAAAGATTCAGCTTTTACAATATTCTACATGGGAATAAACTTAGGATCTTTAATAGCACCAATAATATGTGGATTATTAGCAGAAAACTTTTTTGCTACAAAATCAGGAGAAGTAATACTTCACTATGGATTTAGATATGGATTTTTAGCAGCAGGTATAGGTATAATTTTAGGAGAAATTATCTTTATAACTTTATCTCCAAAATATTTAGCACATGTTGGTGAAATTAAAAGAGATGTAAATAAAAAAGATGTTGTAAAAGAAAATAAACCTTTAACTAAGCAAGAAAAGAAGAGAGTTTTAGTTATATTAATACTTGCATCATTCGTTGTATTCTTCTGGGCAGGATTTGAACAAGCAGGTACTACTTTAACATTATTTGCTGAAAATGCAACTAATAGAAGTTTATTTGGATGGACAGTACCAGTAGCATTTTTCCAATCTATAAACCCATTATTTATATTAATATTAGCACCATTATTCTCAAAATTATGGTTTACACTTGCTAATAGTAAAAGAGGAGATTTATCAATTCCAGCTAAAATGGCTATTGGTATGATAGTTTTGGGATTTGGATTCTTATTAATGGTTTTCGCAACTATGTCATTAGGTGGAAATGTTGAAAATCCAGCTGTTAAAGTTAGTATGTTTTGGTTAGTAGGAACTTACTTATTTAATACAATTGGAGAACTTTGTTTATCACCAATAGGACTTTCAATGGTAAGTTCATTAGCACCAGCTAAATACGCTTCATTATTAATGGGGGTATGGCTTGCAAGTAACGGAGTAGCAAACTACTTATCAGGATTCATAGCATCATTTGTAGAAAAATTAGGAGCTTTAGAACTATTTGCTTCAATAGCTGGAGTAAGCATAGTATTAGGTTTAATACTATTACTATTAAGCAAAAAGATTACAGCTATGATGGAATAAAATGATATTAAAATTAAATTTTTAAGAAGATTTGATTAATTAAATTAGAATATTTAAGTTTTATATAAGAAAAGGGTTGTATCAGAATAAGTTTTTTATATTTTGATACAACCCTTTTAGTATTATAAGAATTTTATTCTATATTTTTTAATTAAGTTTATGTATTTTTTTAAACTCTAAAATATTCTTCATCTAAGTATAAAAGCATTTCTTCAGTTATAGGAACTGACAATCCAGCATAGTCTGAAAATTTTTGTATAGCATCTTCTTTTTCCTCTTTTTTTAGTTCATGATGATGCTTTAATTTTTTACCAGCTTTCTTTTCAAAGTCTTTCCATTCTTTATAAACTTTTACTAAATCTTCTTTTAACTTATTATCACTCACCAAAACATCTCCCTAAATAAGTGTGTTATTATAAGCTTCTTCTAATTCAACTATTTCTTCCTCTGTTAATGGTGTATCAAGTTTAGCAAATTCAGAAAAATTCTTTGCTATAAGTTTTTTTTGCTCTTTTTCTAATTTTCTAAAGTCATGTTCTAATTTTAATTTTTCAAAAAAGTTTTTTTCAGAAGTTCTCCATTTGCTATAAAGATCTAATAATTCTTTCTTAATTTTTTTTTCTACCATAAAATTCAACTCCTTATAAAATTTATGTTTATATTATGTAATTTATATTTTTATTATATTATATAATAAAAATATAAATTTTAAAATATTATTAACAAAAAAATATTTGTTAATAAAAATTATTATATTTATTATAATATTTATTATAATATTTAATTTGTTAAAAATAATTTTATTAAAAAATATATTTTTTAATAAATTATTTTTAATATAAGGAATTACTTATATTCCATATAAATAAATAATTGTTTACTAATAGAATTTAGAGTCATAAAATTTTAATGAGGTGATATAAAATGAATACATTAAATGAGATCTTGTCAAAAGAAATTGAAGAATTTAGAGAAAAAGGACATAAGTTTTTAAATAAAGAAATGACCGTTGGTGAATTTAAAAAGGCATCAGGAGGAATGGGAGCTTATGCACACCGTGGAGGAAAAGAATTCATGGTGAGATTAAGAGTTCCATCAGGTGTTGTTGGATTAAATTTATTAAAGGAAGCATATAATTGGGCTAAACAATATAATTTAGACAAAGTACACTTAACAACTCGTCAAACAATACAATTACATGGAATATCAATAGATGCTGTATGTGACATAATGCAAGAAGGATTAACTAAAGGAATATACACTAGAGGCGGTGGTGGAAACTTTCCAAGAAATGTAGCTTTAAATCCTTTATCAGGAGTTCAAATAGGAGAAACTTTTGATGTAACTCCTTATGCGCTAGCAGCTAATGCACATTATATGAGTAAAATATATACTTATAAATTACCAAGAAAAATAAAAACTGCATTTTCAAATACAGAAGAAGATTCAGCACACTGCACAGTTACAGATTTAGGATTTTTAGCTGTTGACAATAATGGTAAGAGAGCATTTAAACTTTACATAGGTGGAGGACTAGGAAGAAATCCAAGAACATCAGTTGAATTTGATGAGTTAATAGATGAAAAGGACATATTATATTGTATTGAAGCTATGACTAATTTATTTGTAGCCGAAGGAGATTATAAAAATCACGGAAAAGCTCGTATAAGATATATTGTTGATAGAATGGGTGAAGAAGAATTTAAACTTTGCTTTAGAAAACATCTAGAAGAAGTGAAGGCTAAAGGTGGTTTAGATCTTAAGATTGAAGATATAAAATATAGTAAAAAAGGTGAAAAAACCAATATAAAACATGAAAGATTAATACCTCAAAAGCAAGAAGGATTATATACTGTTTTATTCCATCCAGTTGGAGGGCAACTAAGTTTAGAAGTATTAAAAGAATTAATAGAAAAAATAGATAAAATAGAAGAAGTAGAAGTAAGATTAGGTATGGATGAAAATCTATATGTTAGAAACTTAAATGGAAAAGAAGCAGAATCTATCTTAGAATTTACTCAAGGTAAAGGGGGAGAAACTTTAGCTGAAAGAAGTGTTTCTTGTATAGGTGTACCAATATGTCAAATGGGAATATTAGAAAGTCAGAAAACTTTAAGAGAATTTGTAGAATTATTAAAAGAAAATTCAATTAAAGAAGGCTTATTACCAAGAGTTCGTTTTTCAGGATGTCCAAATTCTTGCAGTATGCATGAAATAGGAGAGATAGGATTCGCTGGTAGAAAGAAAAAAGTTGGAGATACTTTATCAAATGTATTTGAATTACACTTTGGTGGAAAATTAGGAATAGGTGAAACTCGTTTAGGAGATTACTATGGAGATATACTTCAAGACAAGATTCCAGAGTTCTTAATTAAGGTTGCAAAGGCTGTAGAAGATAAGAATTTAACTTTTAAAGAGTGGATTAAAGATAATAATGAAGAATTTAAAGCTATAGTTAAAGAATATATTGTATAGTTATTAACAAAATATTTACAAAATCCAAAAAAACTTAACAATTAAGTTTTTTTGGATTTTTTTTATTTTTACTTAAAATTACTTTCAAGAGGCATATTCAAATACTTTCATAGTTCATTTTATTAAAGTTTTTGTTTAGTAATACTAAGTATTTTATTTAGTTTTTGTTACCGAAATATTAACGATACCCTTTGTAATTAGCTTGAAATAAGGGTTATAAACAATTTACTATAGAAAAAAATAAAATGGTGATATATAATAAATTCGAAATTTATATTTATGTAGTAAAATAAGTTGTTTAAAGAAAGGATTGATGTTAGGGTTGAAAGAAAAAATATGCCTTTATGGTTTTAATAATCTTACTAAAACATTAAGTTTTAATATTTATGATATTTGTTATGCTAAAACAGAGAGAGAAAAGGAAGATTATATAAAGTATATAGACGAGCAGTATAATTCTGAACGTCTTACAAAGATTCTTTGTGATGTTACAGAAATGATAGGAGCTCATGTCTTAAATATTTCAAAACAAGATTATGAACCTCAGGGAGCTAGTGTAAATGTTCTTATAACAGAGGAGGCATTACCAGTAGCACTAATTGATCCATCATGTAATAAAGGAGAACTTTCATATTTGGAGCTTAGAGATAGTGTAGTTGGACATTTAGATAAAAGTCATCTTACAGTTCACACTTATCCAGAATTTCATCCAAATAACGATATAATTTCTTTTAGAGTGGATATAGATGTATCTACTTGTGGAAAAATATCTCCATTAAATGCTCTAGATTATTTAATTGGAAGTTTTGATTCTGATGTAATAACTATTGATTACAGAGTTAGAGGATTTACCAGAGATGTTGATGGAAGAAAATGCTACATAGACCATGATATAAAATCTATTCAAGATTATATAGATGGAGAAACCCTAAAAAAATATGATGCTATGGATGTTAATGTTTATCAATCTAACATATTCCATACAAAGATGATGCTTAAGGATATAGTTTTAAATAATTATTTATTTAACTCTGATCCATATGAATTATCTCCAAATGACAGAAGAGAAATAAGAGATAGAATATCGAAAGAAATGATTGAAATATATGGTGGTGTAAATATTTATTAAGAAAGGAGGAATTTAGGTGAAAAGACTTTCTCAAGAAAATGCTCCTATTTATGAAGCATTAAAATGGTACAAGAGTCAAAGAATTGTTCCTTTTGATGTACCAGGTCATAAACAAGGAAGAGGAAATACAGAATTAAGAGAATTTTTAGGTGAAGATTGTGTTTCAGTAGATGTAAATTCAATGAAACCTTTAGATAATCTTTGTCATCCAACATCAGTAATAAAGGATTCAGAAGATTTAGCAGCTGAGGCTTTTGGAGCAGATAAGGCATTTTTCATGGTTAATGGAACCACATCAGCTGTACAAGCTATGATAATGAGTGTTTGCAAAGAGGGAGATAAGATTATAATGCCTAGAAATGTGCATAGGTCTGCCATAAATTCTTTAATAATAACAGGGATAACTCCAGTTTATATAAATCCAGGAATTCATAGTAGACTTGGAATTTCTTTGGGAATGGCAATGGAAGATATAAAAAAAGCCATTAAGGAAAATCCAGATGCTAAGGCTATTTTTGTTAATAACCCAACATATTATGGAATTTGCTCTAATTTAAGAGAAATAGTTAAGTTAGCACATGAAAATAATATGTATGTCTTAGTTGATGAAGCTCATGGAACTCATTTTTATTTCGATAATAGACTTCCAGTATCAGCTATGGAAGCAGGGGCAGATATGGCAGCTGTTAGCATACATAAAACAGGTGGCTCATTGACTCAGAGTTCTATGCTACTTATGAAATGTAATGGAATTAAGCCAGATTATGTTAGGACAATAATAAACTTAACACAAACAACTAGTGGTTCTTATTTACTTTTATCTTCTCTAGATATTGCTAGAAGAAATTTAGCTTTAAATGGAGAAAAAATCTTTGAAGAGGTTGTTAAAATAGCTGAATATGCAAGAGAAGAAATAAATAAGATAGGCGGTTATTATGCTTTCTCAAAAGAAATAAATAATTATGATGATATTTATGATTTTGATATAACAAAGCTTACAATAAATACTTTAGAAACTGGACTTGCTGGAATAGAAGTTTATGACATATTAAGAGATGATTATGGAATTCAGATAGAGCTTGGAGATGTGGCTAATATTCTTGCCATAATATCAGTTGGAGATACTAGATATAACATTGAGAGATTAGTTTCAGCTTTAAGTGAGATTAAGAGAATTCATAAAAAAGATAAAAAAGATATTTTTGACCACGAATATATAGATCCTATAGTTAAAGTTAATCCAAAAGAGGCTTTTTATGCTGATAAAAAGAAGGTTCTTTTAAGAGAAAGTGAAGGATTAATTTCTGGAGAATTTTTAATGTGTTATCCACCAGGAATTCCAATACTTGCCCCGGGAGAGCTTATAACTAAGGAGACTATAGATTATATTGAGTATTCTAAGAAAAAGGGAAGTTTAGTTACAGGCCCTGAAGATATGGAAATTGAATATATAAATGTTTTAGATTGTTAGGAGGAATTTTAATTATGGAATTATGGTACACAGAAGAGCATACAGACAAGGTGCGTTTTTCAATCAAAGTAGATGAACAACTTTATAGCGAAAAGAGCGATTTCCAAAGAATAGATGTTTTTAAATCTCAAGAGTTTGGAACTTTCTTCACATTAGATGGACTTATGATGGTAACAGAAAAGGATGAATTTATTTATCATGATATGATAGTTCATGTTCCAATGGCTACAAATCCTAATATTAAAAATGTACTAGTTATAGGAGCTGGAGATGGTGGAACTGTAAGAGAACTTACAAGATATGAAACTATAGAAAAAATAGATATGGTTGAAATTGATAAGTTAGTTGTTGATGTTTGTAGAGAATATTTACCTCAAACAGCTAATAAATTAGATGATCCTAGAGTAAGTTTGTTTTTTGAAGATGGATTAAAATTTGTACGTTCAGTTGAAAATAAATATGATTTAATAATAGTTGATTCAACAGATCCATTTGGACCTGGAGAAGGTTTATTCACAAGAGAATTTTATGGAAATTGCTTTAAGGCATTAAAAGAAGATGGAATACTTGTAAATCAACATGAAAGCCCATACTATGAAGATTATGCAAGAGGAATGAAGAGAGCTCATAAGAGAATAAAAGAGTGTTTCCCAGTATGTAGAGTTTATCAAGCTCATATACCAACTTATCCATCAGGACATTGGCTATTTGGTTTTGCATCAAAAAAATATGATCCATTAAATGTTGATATAGAAAAGTGGAATGATTTGGGATTAAAAACTAAATATTATAACACTGATTTGCATAAAGGATGTTTTGCACTGCCTAATTATGTTAAGGAGATGTTAGAGAATGTTGATGAATAGAAATGTAAGCACTTTTATAGGATGTGAAGCTGAATATGATGAATCAAGCATAATTGTATTTGGAGCTCCTTTTGATTCAACAACTTCTTTTAGACCAGGTACTAGATTTGCTAGTCAGGTAATGAGAGGAGAGTCTTGGGGATTAGAAAGTTATAGTCCATATCAAGATTTGGATCTTTATGATTTTAATATTTTTGATGGAGGAGAAATAGAGCTTCCTTTTGGAAATTCAGAAGGAGCATTGGCTAAAATTGAGGAGTTTTCAACTAAGGTTGTTGAAGATGGAAAAATACCAGCTATGATAGGTGGAGAACATTTAGTAACTTTAGGAGCATTTAAAGGAGTATTTAAAAGATATTCTGATGTTCACGTAATTCACTTTGATGCTCATGCAGATTTAAGAGAACATTATTTAGGACAAAAATTATCTCATGCTACTGTTATGCATAGGATTTGGGATTTAGTAGGAGATAATAAAATATTCCAATTTGGAATACGTTCTGGTGAAAGAGAAGAATTTTTATGGGCAAAAGATCACGTTTATACAAATAAATTTAATTGTGATACTTTAGATTATGCCTTAGAAAGAGTTAAAGATAAACCTATTTATGTAACAATAGACTTAGATGTTTTAGATCCATCAGTATTTCCAGGCACAGGAACACCAGAGCCAGGTGGAATTCAGTTTAATGAACTTTTAAATTCAATATTAAAACTTAAAGGATTAAATATTGTGGGATTTGATATTAATGAATTATCACCACAGTATGATCAAACAGGAGCATCAACTGCTGTCGCTTGCAAAGTTTTAAGAGAGATGTTATTAGTAGTAAATAATAAATAGAATATTTTTAATATAAAGAATAGAGCTGTATCAAAAGCTAATAATAAAACTTACAGAAAGTAGTACGAGAAAGTATTTAGTACAATTTTCAAAATAGTTTTGGAAGTTTTATTTAAGGATAATTTGGTACAGTTTTTTGCTTATTTATCTAATAAAGTAAAGAATTAAAAGTGCTTGAATTGCTATTATTAAAGGAATACCTATAGTAAATTTTGCATGCTTTGTTTTATGACGAAAAATATGCATTCCCCATAATGCTCCAATTCCTCCTCCTATTATAGAAACACCTATTAAGGTGTCCTCACTTATTCTCCATTGATGTTTTTTAGCTTTTTGTTTATCTATATACATTAGAATTATTGCCACTAAATTTATTACAACTAAATAACCTACAAAAAGTTCTTTCAATAATTACACCTCCTAATTTTTTTTCATTAGTATTTATTATATGGTTCTTAAATTAATTATACCTTATTTCTATGTAAAATTATTATTAATTAGTAGAGAAATATAAAATTTGTGTATTATAAAGTATATTTTACAAAGTTTTAGTTATAGTAAAGCTTTTAAATATATGTATTGATAATTTTCAACCAAAGAAAGTAAGACTATTAGAACTACTAGATAATGAATAAATTTAAAATTAAATATAAATAAATGTAAAATTGGTAATATTGTGTAATATAAACAAATATAAATATTTATGTAGAGTGTTAAAGTAATTATACATTTTGAAATCAAATATTCGGGGGAGAAAATTATGAAGAAAAAATTATTAGGTGTGTTATTAGCTAGTACATTAATAGTAGGAGCCGTTGGATCATATGCTTGGTTCTCAGATAATTCAGAAGTTAATTCTGACATTAAATTAACAATGGGTACTTTAGATGTTAAGGTTACAGAAGATGGTGATGGATGGAAGATTGTTGATAAAACATCAGAAATAATAAATAAAGATGCAACTAAACATTTTAAAAATGTTAGACCAGGGGATAGTTTTCAAAGAAACTTTTATATAAGTAATACTGGTACATTAAAACAAAATGTAACAGTTAAATTAAATCCTGAGGTAGCTAATAAAGTAGTTGCTAAATATAATGGAAAAAAAATCAAATTCAATGAATTATTTAATTTAACTTTTGATTTAGATGCATCTCCATTAAGTGAGGAAAAAGGATCAGAGGTTAAATTTATGTTAGATTCAGTTTATACTGAGGAGGAAGGTATTAATCCATCAACTAGTGCTAAGAATATGACTGTTAACTTAGAAATAAATAAAGATGCTATGGACAATAGATTTAATCATGAAGGAAATAAATTTGTTCAAGTATTTGATTTCTTAAAAGATAAGTCAGTTCCATTAGTGATTGTTGAAGCAGAACAAGTTAATAAAGAGTAGTATATTAAAATAAAAAATCAAGTTAAAATAAATTGTATTGTTTCTTAATATTAGTTTAAAAAGATATGTAACATAAAAAAGAAGAAGATTCCTATTGTTTATAGGAATCTTCTTCTTTTTTTAGTTTGTAGTTATTTATTATTTATAATTTGGTTTAAATCTTTTTAGTCTTAAAGTATTTAATAATACTGATACTGAACTAAAGCTCATAGCAAATGCACCTATCATTGGATTAAGTAATGGACCTCCAAATATATGAAGAACTCCCATTGCTACTGGAATACCTAAGGTATTGTATCCAAATGCCCAGAATAAATTTTCTCTTATGTTTTTCATTGTTTGTCTGCTTAATTGAATTGCTCCAACGACATGTAATATATCACCTTTCATTAGAACTATATCAGCAGATTCTATTGCTATATCAGTACCTGAACCTATAGCCATTCCAATATCAGAAATAGCTAAAGCAGGAGCGTCGTTTATTCCATCACCAACCATAGCGACTTTTTTGTCTTCATCTTGAAGAACTTTAATTTTTTCAGCTTTTTCTTGAGGAAGAACCTCAGCAATAACTCTATCTACACCTACTTCTTTTGCAATAGCCTTAGCTGTTTTTAAGTTATCTCCTGTTAACATTACTACTTCAAGTCCCATTTTTTGTAGGGTTTCTATAGCTTTTTTACTTGTTTCTTTAACTGTATCAGCAACGGCTATTATACCAGCTATTTTTTCATCTATAGCAATAAACATTGGAGTTTTTCCTTTTGAAGCTAATTCTTCAGAAGTTTTTAATAGGTTTTTAAGATTTATATTTTTATCTTTCATAAGTTTATAGTTACCTAATAAAATTGATTTATCTTCAATAGAGCATTGAATTCCCTTACCAGGTATTGCCTCAAAATTTGAAACAGTTTTTAAAGTAAGATTTTTTTCTTCAGCATCTTTAACAATAGCTTCTCCAAGAGGATGTTCTGAACCTTTCTCTGCTGAAGCAGCTAATGTAAGCAAATCATCTTTTGAAATATTTTCACAAATAACATCTGTAACCTTAGGTTTTCCTTCAGTTATAGTTCCAGTTTTATCAAATACAACAGTATTTAATTTTTGAGTTGTTTCTAAGGCTTCACCACTTTTTATAAGTATTCCATTTTCTGCTCCTTTACCTGTACCAACCATAATAGCTGTTGGGGTAGCTAAACCTAAAGCACATGGACAAGCAATTACTAATACAGATATAAAGATTGTAAGTGCAAAAGTTTTGCTTTCACCAGAGAAATACCAAGCTAAACTTGAAATTACTGCTAAAGTTATTACTACAGGTACAAAATAACCTGAAATCGTATCAGCTAATTTTGAAATTGGAGCTTTTGAACCTTGAGCATCTTCTACTAATTTAACTATTTGAGAAATTACAGTATCCTTACCAACATTTGTAGCTTTATAAATTATTCTTCCATTTTTATTTATACTAGCTCCAAAGACTGTATCTCCTACTTTTTTTTCAGCAGGAATACTTTCACCAGTTAGCATACTTTCATCAATTGATGTGTATCCTTCTGTAATTTTACCGTCTACAGGTAGTTTTTCACCTGGCTTAACAAGTATTAGATCACCAACTTGAACTTCATCAATAGATACAATTTTTTCTTTGTCATCTATAAGTAGAGTAGCTGTTTTAGGGGCTAAGCCCATAAGTTTTTTTATTGCATCAGAAGTTTTGCCCTTAGTTAGAGTTTCTAAGTATTTTCCTAAACTTATTAGTGTAAGTATTGTTCCAGCAGATTCAAAATATAATTGCATAGCATAGCTACTGTCACCTATATAAATGTGGTATATTGCGAATAATCCATAGACATATGCAGCACTAGCTCCGATAGCAATTAATGAATCCATATTAGGGCTTCTCATAAATAAGTTTTTAAAACCATGTATGAAGAAATCTCTACATATAAATATAACCACAGTTGTAAGAACTAATTGAATAAGTGCGAAGTTTAAGGGATTATTCATTGGATCTATTATATTAGGTAAGTGAAGGCCAACCATATGTCCCATTGATATTATAAATAATGGAATAGTGAAAATTGCTGCTCCAATAAGTCTATTTTTCATTTTTTTAGTTTCAGTATCTTTTGCTTTTTGGTGTTCATCTTCTTGAGATGCATCTAAAAGTTTATATCCTAATTTTTCTACTTTTGCTTTTATATCATTAGTAGAAAGTTTATCTTTATCGAAAGAAATATTAAGAGTGGAGTTTGCAAAGTTAACATTAGATCTTTCAACTCCATCCATTTTACTTGTTACTTTTTCAATTCTTGCTGCACATGCTGAACAAGTCATTCCTTCTACTTTAAATGAAGTTGACTTATTATTTCCTTTTAATTCAAAGCCTAATTTCTTTACTTTTTCTTTAATTTCTTTTAAAGAAATTTCATCTTCATAATATTCAACTTTGAGACTTTCATTAGCAAAGTTAACATTAGCATTATATATTCCAGATAATTTATTTAAAACCTTCTCAATTCTAGCAGCACAGGAAGCACAACTCATTCCAGAAACTTTGAAAGATTCTTTCTTTAAGTTTCTAACTACTGAGAAACCAAGCGTATTTATTTTTTCTTCTATTTCTTTAAATGATATTTTATTTTCATCAAACTCTAAATTTAATTTTTCAGTTGCTAAATTAACATTAGCTTTTGATATGCCATTAATTTTACCTAGAACTTTTTCGATTCTAGTGGCACAAGAGGCACAACTCATACCTTTTATTTTTAGTGATTTATTTATCATAAAAATTATAGCTGAAATATTCCTTTGTTATAAAGAAAGGAATAACAGTTTTCCTCCTTTTAAATTTAACCTCCCCTAGGGGGTGTTTGTAATTCAAATATACTCTTTGATTTTTTTTTGTCAATAATAAAGTGATAAGTATTATCACTAAATTAAAGAATGATGGTAAGCATTTTTAGTAATATAAACTTATTTTGGCTAAAAAATAAAAACTTATTTAAAATTAGATAATTATTAATAAAAAACTAAAAAAATCACAAGCTAATAAAAAGAAGTTAATTTAGAAAATTTAGATGAGGTGAATATATGAAAAAGTTACTTTACATTACAGTAAACTCAAAGCCAGAGAAACTTTCATCAAGTAAGACGGTTGGAAGAGCTTTTATAAGTAGGTTTGTAGAATTAAATCCAGAGTTTGAAATAGAGGAAATTGATTTATACAAAGATTTTATTCCTAGATTAGAGGCTAAACATTTTTCAGG
Source organism: Clostridium sp. (assembly GCF_029258205.1). Taxonomy (GTDB): domain Bacteria; phylum Bacillota; class Clostridia; order Clostridiales; family Clostridiaceae; genus Sarcina. The sequence continues at coordinate 33 of NZ_JARHZJ010000069.1, read as the reverse complement.
AAGAAGTTGTTTGGTAGATTTTGAGGATGCTAG
>NZ_JARHZJ010000068.1 GCF_029258205.1 Clostridium sp. | reverse complement strand
AATTAGTTTTTCCACCAATAGGAAAATTACTTATCTTATCACTACTAAAATTCCTTCCTGTTATGCCTGTATTAATTTTATATATTCTAACATCCATTCTCTAATCCTCACCTTAATGTTTTATCTTTTAAGTTTAAAATAATAATATTCCTTTAATTTTCATGTAATTAAAACGCTTTCTTTAAATATACCATGTGAATTAATTACTTTCCACCTTCATAAATTTGTTTATAATAATTATATAATATCAATCTATATCTTATCTCACTAATGATTAATTTTCATGAAAAAGTTTTATCTAGTAGCAGTACAGTTTACGCCTACACAGCAATGCGTTAGCTTCAAGAACATAAGTAATTACTAAAATTCTAACTTTTATATATAATAAAAATAATCTAAAATTATAGGAGGAAGATTCTTATGAAAAAGAATAAAATAATAATCATACCTACTTTAGTTATACTAATCATAATTTTCTGTATTACTATTTATAATATAAAGAATCCAGTAATCAAAGGTTTATATGGAAATATGGAAATCATTAAATACAATGGGCAAACTGCCAAAATGGACAGCTTTTTTTCTGACTCTACTGAATCAGAATATTTAGGACGTACAGAAGATAAAAACTTTGAAGTCTATGCATATAAAAATGGTTCTGATTATAACTTATTTACTCTTTTTGGTTCTGATAATACTAATACATACAAAGTTCCAAACTTCTCAATCCCAAAAGATGGGGAAGTTACTAAAGTGTTCCTTGACCCAAATACTAGAGAACTTAATAATAAAGTTATAAAAAATCAATCTGACATAGAAATGTTTAAAAAACTTGTTTCATATAAAAACAGTGAAGATGTATATCACATAAATAATATATACACAGAAGGTACTGAAATCTATTTTGCATATGATAATTGTCCTGTTGCTACCTCTGACAATTTAGTTGGATACCTAGCATATATTGACCATAATTGGATTCTTGTAAGCCCCAAAAATTATAGAAATTCCAATAATACACTATATTCAAATGAAGCTGATTTGATTGGAAGCAAAATCACAGATTCTGAACTAATTAAATGGCTTAATGACAATGAAACTGAAGTAGCACCCCCATCTTATAAAGAGAAGCTTTAAATTACTCTATTTAAATAATAATTTAAATCTTAAACTATAATTCAAATTTTCATAAAAAAACTATTAATATTAATATGCTTAAAAATAAAGATGCGTATATCAAAGGTTATTTTAATATACGCACCTTTATTTATGCTCATTTATAAACAATATCCTTTAAGCATTCCTTAGTTCTCTCATAACTACTTAAATCCACACTTATCATGAAAATCCATTTATTATCATATTCCTTAAGATTCCAGAGAACCTTTCCTCCAGCCTCTCCCTTAGGATAAAGAAGCACACACTTTTCACAGTGCTTATAGCTAGTTATATATGCATACATCTGGTACACATCCCCTTGACTATAATTTTCCTTTCCATTCTTAATCCCTTTTTTCCACTTTGTATCTATTATAATTTTAGGAGTTTCATCTTTATATATGACTATATCTGGCTTTAAGGCTATTTCTTCTCTTTTTCTTTTCTTATTGTATAAAAGATATTTTGATTTTTCCTGTGTGTTTACAAATATATTCTCTTCACTTATTACTTCTTTTAAAACAATTCCTATATATTCCTCATAAAGATAGTTCATCTCAAATAATATTGTAAACCCAAATTTCTTTCCCCTTGAATTATCTCCCATACTTCCATTTAATATCATCTTAGCTAACTCAAAGGATTTTTTAAATCTTTCATTTCTTCTATTTAATTTACATCTATTAAGAACATGTTTATGTATAAATTCATCACTTATCTCTTCAAAGCTTCTCTCTAAAATCCTTAGGTTATTTTTTAATCTTTCACTTCTAACTTCTTTTAAAAGATAATTTAAAGCCATTTTAATAATTCTATTAAATAAATTATCCTCTGTAAATTCATCATATGCACAATAAGCTTTATTATTATTAAATCTATTCACCTTAGAATGCTTTGTTACTAAAAGTTTTCCCTTTATATTCCCTATGGAATTTTCTACAGAAACATATTCACTATAAACTCCCCTTTGAAGTTCCCTTGCAAGATCCCTATAAAATATTTCTCCAATAATATCTATAATATTATTGTTTATAAGATTACTTCCTATAAAATCAACGGTTTTTATATTTATCTTTTTACACTTACTTAGCATGAATAAAAGGACTTTTCTATCCTCTGAAACCTCTCCTGAAAGAGATACTTTAGGCAATATTTCTATTGCTAAATTATCTAAGGCTATAACTCCTACATAGTTTATAAATTTTAACTTCTTATATCCAAAAACCACTAATTGAGAGCTTAAATTATCCTCTATATACTTTGAAAGACTTTGAAACTCCCTCTCTGTTACCTTATTTTCACCATCCCCAACATAAAGGTAATCAACCCCCTCACTTAGGGTTATATATTTTTTACTCATAAATATTTTTTAACATTTCCTTTGTAATTTCTCTATTTAAAGCAAAGTTTTCCTTTGTTCCTAAATCAGCTATATTATCAAATCCATTAAATAAATCCTCAGCCTTAATATTTTCCTTATAAACTATGTATTTGTTATTTTTCTTATTATCAATTCCTCCTAAAACCATACCAACCTTTTCATTATCTCCATAAAAATATTCTTGAAGAAGAGGTATTATCTTATTTAACATAGTAAAAATAAGTTCCTCTAAGGTGTTTATTTTAACAAAGTAAGCGTGTCCTATTAAGTGATCCCTATCAAGTAAAAACTCCACTCTATTGTTTATTTTCTCTAAAAGCCTATACACTTCTATTTCATCAACTTCTCCTAAATCCTCATAAGAAGGCATCATTTCTTCAAAACTAAACCTTCTTCTTAATGCAACATCTATTTGAGCTATAGATTTATCAGAAGTATTCATTGTTCCAATTATATAAAGATTACTTGGAAGGGCAAATTGCTCCTTGGTGTATGGAAGACTTACTGTTACATGGTTTGTTGTACTAATTCTCTTATCCTCTTCTAAAAGAGTTATAAGTTCTCCAAAAATTTTAGATATGTTTCCTCTATTTATCTCATCTATAATAAGAACATATTTTTTATTATCTCTAAAGGCATCTTCCCTATTTATATTCTCTAAAACAATTTCTTTTTTCTCTTCATAACCAAGCTCTTCTCCACCTTTAAGTCCTCTTTTCAAATCTTTTTTTAAAGAATCATAAGAAGCTCTTATGGCTATTTTCTTTAAAACTCCATCCTCAGTTACAAAATTTCCGTTTCCATCAGACTTAAGCCCCTCAATAAACTCCTCATAACCATAACTTTGATGGAAAGTACAAAACTCTATTTGTCCACTTTCAACTAACTGCTTATATCTGTTTAATATTCTTTCCCTAGAATCTTTTATCTCATCATAAGAATCTCTATCTATAATTTCAATAGCCTTATTTATAACATTATAAGTTTTCCCTGTTCCTGGAGGTCCATATAATATGAAGTTTTTAGTTGATTCATCCATATGTTTGTATGAATTTTTAACTTCTTTTATATTCTCCATATCTTCTTTTCTTGGACTTTCTTCTATAATAGAATAATCCACTTCAACGGCTTTATCATAATATTTTAGAAGATCTCTAACTGCATTTTCAAAGAAAATTTTTATTTCTTCTAGGCTCATTTTTTTAGCATCTTCATAATTTAATATTCTTCCTATACCAAGTTTTAATTGTTTTTTGCTTTTTACCTCTTCAATTAATACTTTTATTTTTTCTTTATCATAAATAAAATTATAGTCTGAATCCAAATAAACAAAATCATCATTCTCATCTAGTATGTCTAAAAACCTTAAATGCCTTAAATAATTATCATAATTATTCTTACTTTCTTCATCATTAATATCTAATGCAACTTTAAATCGAGTTGAATTATTTCTTAAGTCTTTTTCTGCAACTATTGATATGCTACTAGGTAAATTCATACTATTATATTTTTTTAATTGAGCCCAAAAGTAATGTCTTATTCTTTTATTAGTTCCATCTAACCACTTTATAGTTTTTCCATTAAACAATTCATATTCTTCAAAGCAATTTACAATTATCTTAAATTTATTTAATTCTTTTTGAGACTCTTTCTTTAAATTTATATATCTTTCTTTTTCTTCTTTATTCTCACATTTCTCTGAATTTCTATAGGGTTTTCCCCCTTCTTTTTGTAAAAATTCTAATATACCTAAATAATCATCTTTTTTTAAATTCATAATACTTTTATTTTCCTTTACTAAATTTGTATATTCATTATCTATAAATTCTATTAAATCACCTATACTTTTTTCTCCAACTACAGTATCTAAAACTAAACTTCTATTCAATCCTAATGGTTTCTCTTTAATGTAATTCATTTCTCCATTGTAAACAAGCCTTACATATGAATCCTCTCTTTTTATAAAATATTTATGAGATGAATTAGGATATTTTGCATTATAATGAGTTGAAACTCTAGCTCCTTCTATTTTCTTCTTTGTATAAAATTTATTAGCAAGCTTTATAATTTCTGATTGTTTAAAATATAAATCATCTATATCTAAATTATTATGATAAGCATTAAAAGCTTTTAATGCTGCTGAAACCCAAACTGCCTCGTCTATTTTATCTAAATTAATCATACAAACTCTCCTTTTCATTAAAATCCGTTATTTCAACTATTCTTTTACATCCAAATTAAAAATTCTTATTAAATTTAAAACAAATAGTAGATAGCACTATTTCACACTTTATCTACTATATAAATCTTGTACATTCAATATTATACATACTTCTCATACTACCAACTCACCGATATATTCCTTATAAACCTTGTACAATTCTCTATTAAAAATTTCTTTCAACTATTACTTCCATAAGCTTTCCACCTAACATTCCACAAAGAATTCCATAAGTAAGAGAAATTGATCCAAATTTTCTTATAAAAAATATGCTTATTGCTATTCCAAAACACATTCCAATAGACATATAATCCACTCTTTTTCTTGCTTTATTGTTTATATCACCTGATTCTTTAGAATATCTTTTATTCCTTTTTAAATTTTTATTATTCCTAAAATCATTTAAAACTATAAACAAAACAATTAAAAGTAATATAGCGGGTAAAATATCCCAAAAAAACTCTTTCATAAACTCTACTCCTAACATTTATTTTAAACAAATTATAATATATTTAAACTTTAAGTATATAATGATTTCATAGAAACTGAAAAATGGGGAAAGTTTTAAAACTTTCCCATTCACTCTACTACATATAATTATCTATTAAATAATAGCATCTTTCCTTGCTTTCCTTTGCCACCTCTGAATTTACCATAAGAGGAGTAATTGACCCACCTTCAAATTGTTTCCTTATTTCAGCTATTTTATCTTCTTTTTTCTTAATCCAAGCCACTTCGCTTTTTTCAAGTTCTCTAGCTTTTTCTTTGCTTAAATTTTGTTTTAAGTAATCATAAATTTGATTTAACTCATCATCATATAATTTAGCTTGCTTCCCACTAATAATATTCATCCCCATTTGTGTTGAACCTTCCTGAGTTTCATACTCTTTATCTAACTTTTCAGACTCACTATCTATATTTTTCATCCTTTTAAGATACTCTGATTTTGCTTTAGATAAGCTACCTTCAGCACTTGAGTTATCCTTTTTAGAAGTACTCTTACTTTCATCTTTCTTAGAAGAATTACTTGCTCCTTTACTTTCCTTGCTATTAGAATTATCTACTTTAGCAGTCTCATTAGCCTTAGTAGTGCTATCAGTCTTACTATTCTCTTCTTTCTTTTCCCCCTCAGCTTTATTCATATCTTCATTATCCTTAGAATTAGCCTCTTTAGCCTGTGATTTATCTAACTCATCATTATTCTTTGCCACCTCTGGAGAATTATTATTTTCTGCACTATTTACAGAAGCCCCATCATTATAAGAGTTTGTCTTATCTCCACACCCAACTAAAACTCCCAAACTAAGCACAACAGCCAATAAACTAATCAAATAATTTCTTCTCTTCATATCATAACTCCTTTTAAAATGTATCTATTCCTTTTACTTTTTCAATTATATACCAATTGTAAAAGTTTATTTCTTACTGGAATTTTCTATTTAACCCCAAATCCAATGTATTTTTTTCTATTTTACAACAATAATTAACATATACTTAAAAATAGTTATTTTTTATTTATATTTTTTACAAATCATAAAAATTTTCTTTGTAATAATTGGAATGTTAAATATAAAAAGGAATCTTTAAAGTTTCTTAGAATTATAATATCTATAAAGTGAAAATCTTCTAATTTACGAGGTAGTAATTTATGAATGACCCAATACTTAAGAGATGTAAATACTGTGACAAAGCATATAAAGGAACAAGTGAAAGCAGTTGCTGCTCTGATCTTTGCAATATTAAATATCAAAAATATATGATACAAAAAGAAAAAACTGAAACTCCATTAAAGATTTTTTCTATAATACTGCTATTAATTTTCTTTACTAATATTATATTCTTTTCACCCAATAACCATATATCAGAATATTTATTCACAGCTATTTCATTACTAATATCTGCTTTATATATAATATTTCCCTTTGGAGAAGATAGGGGTTTGCAAAAAAGAGGAGTAAGAAAGACTAAAATAATTTTCAGAACTATTGGTGTAACTTTATTAATTTGTATATTAATACAACTTTTAAAACAATTGTAAGTTAATATATTAATAAAAAAAATCTAGGAGAGTGGTAAAATGTCAAAAACTAAATTTAATAAACTTCCTTTGGTTTATCCTATACCATCAGTATTAATAGGCACAGTTATAAATGATAAACCTAATTTTACAACCATAGGCAACTGTGGAATAGTAAGCGTTAACCCTTCTGTTGTTTATATATCAATGGAAAAGAGTCATTATACCAATAAAGGCATAAGAGAAAACCAAGTATTTAGTATCAATATACCTTCAGCAGATTTAGTTGAAAAAGTTGATTATTGCGGACTTGTTTCAGGAAACAATATTGATAAATCACAGATTTTTGAGTGCTTTTATGAAAGTAATAATAAAATCCCACTAATTGAGGCATGTCCAATAAATATGGAATGTAAAGTAATAAATGTACTTGATATTTATGATATGGAAGTATTTATTGGTGAAATAATAGAAACTTATGTTGACCAAGACTTACTTACAAATGGTTTTCCAGATACAAAGAAGATAAATCCACTTATTTACTGTATGGATAATAATTATTGGAAAATAGGTAGCTTTATTGGAAATGCTTTTGAGGTAGGCAAAAATATCAAATAGTAATTCACAAAATTCTTATATTTAGCATGTGGCTGTATCAAAATAGTAATTTTTTAAATTTGATACAGCCACATTTGTTTAAGTAATAAAATCAAAATTACACATTTCTTCTATTACCATATTTATCAAAATTCTTCTTTAAAGCTCTCTCTGTAGGAAATATTGATGCAACTAAAACTACAGTCTGTACCATACAAAGTGCTCCGCCCCATGCTCCTACAACTTGGTCACCCTTTCCAAAGACAAATAACATAATAATAAAAGATATAACAAACATAATAGATCCTATTTTAAGCCATAGTCTTCCACAATATTTATGTGCAAACTCCCAAGTGTCCTTATTTTTCATTGACATTGAAGTTCTGTATCCAAAAAAATGATTAATTTCCTTAGGTGCCTTTTTACTAAAGTATTTACCAAAAATAATCATTATAAGTGGTATTAATAATTCAAAAATCATCATAAAAATCCAAAATCCCATTTTCTCTCTCCTATTTCAACTTAATTTATTCTTCAAGGTAACTTTCTAACTATAAAAATTCTTATCTTATAAACAAATATAAAAAAATAGAATGAAAATTTCAATTCTCTTTTATAAATCATTTCCTAATCACTAAAAAATACTTCTTCCCTCCTTACCTTCTAATAACGTTCCTTGATGAAAAGACATCTTCCACTTTCCATTTTTCTCTGTCCACAAAGAACTACGAAGGGAATATCTCTTTCTCTCATCTAATTCATCATGTTTTATTACCATATAAGTAGCTAAAACACAATTATCTGTAACCTTCTTCACCTTAAAATCTAATATTTCCCAGTCTAATATTCTCTCGTCCTCTTCATCTTGAAAAACATCTCCATATTTATAGTGATATTCACTTCCTGAACTACTAAATTCAACAAAATCATTTGATAATATTTCATTTATTTTATCTGCTGACTTTCTCACTTCAGACTTTATTAAATCATTTTCTAACTGAAATATTTGTTCCTTAATAGAATCCATACTACCACCTCATCTTAGGATCTAATTGCTTATAATTATTTTTAAAGCCAATCACTTTATTACGCTATTAATTATAAAAAATAATTATCCTTCTAGTATCTCTTTATTAATATTTTAAATACAAAATATTACAAAATTAAGACAATTAAAAATATAAGAAGTTATAAAACAGACTATAAATCCATTTTACCTAAAAACATTATGCATATAATGAATTTATATTCCATATATTATCTCAACTAGGTTCTTTCCCAAAGTAAAGCTTAAGTAACTTACATCACTTCCTAAAATTTAAAGAAAGTATTTATCCTAATATTTTCTTAAACTTTACTTAATTGAGTTTCTTAAGGAAGAAAATTCAAGGAAGAATTTATAATAAAACCCTTACACTACTTTTTTTATAAATTGAGGTGAATCATGAAAAAAATCATTAAACTATTTATAGCCATACTAAACATATTTATTTTTCTAGCTCTATATTACTTTTTATCCTTTATAGGCTCTCTTTTATTTTTATTACTCTGCTGCTTTATAGCAAATACTAGCTTAAGTTTATTACCTCCTAATTTTATTGACTCAAATTTCTTTATGATTGATGGATTTGCTTGCTTCATAACTATGTTAGTTTATCTTATTATATATAAATGTAAAAAGTATAACAAAAACAAACTCAATATTAAACTTCCAAGAAAAGATATTCCTAAATATGCCTTAATTTCAATGGGTATGGGAGGACTCTCTGCTCTATGGCTTATATTTGCAGATAAAATCCTATCCTCTATTACTCTTGTAAAAAATAGCTTACAAAATTTTTCTAAGATATCTGAAAGTTTAAATAATGAAGCCTATATATTTATATTTTTATCTGTAATCTTATTTGGGCCAATTGTTGAAGAGTTACTTTTTAGGGGATTAGTTTTTAACGAAATAGATAAGATAAAAGGAGGCGCAACACCTATAATTCTCTCTGGTATTTTATTTGGCTTATTTCATAGAGAGCCTGTACAAGTTGTTTATGCCTCTATATTAGGAATTATTTTAGGTTTTGTATATAGTAAAACTCGTTCTCTTCCACTAGTTATATTCATGCATATGCTAAACAACCTAATTGCAACCCTTCCCCCTCCACTAGCTAAACATGAAATATTACAGTTTATTAATTACTTTCAACTAATTAGCATAATTCCAATGGCCTATCTATTATACAAACTATACAAAAAAGGCTCTTTAACAAGCTAAGCTTAATCTTAATTTCAGGTTATTTATTAGTCTTAATTTTTAAAATTACAACTCTAAACTTAAAGTTTATTTTGGTAAACATTATTAACTACTAATGCTATTTCTAAATAACTTTTAAATCAAAATTTTAAATAAAAAAAGAGTGTTTTAAATTACATAAATATATAACTTAAAATACTCTTCTTTTATTATTCTACTTTATATTTTAGGCTCTCTTTTAATTAACTTTTGATTTTTTATGTTCCTTTAAAACATCAAAAAAACTTTATATAAAATCAAATTTTTAAATATTTATTCAAAGGTAAATTTAAAAGTCATTCATTAACATAGCTAGTATTTCATCTACTTCAAATATTTCTTTTGTCTCAAATATTTCTTGTAAATTTTCTATATTTTCATCTGAATGTTCAATATCTTTAGAGTAAATACGGCTAACCTCTACCATATCTTCCTCTGTAAATTCATTATTATTCTCTATAAATCTTACTACAGAAAGCTCCTTAATCATTAATGTACTTATTATGGCTAACTTTATCTTAGCAGACATATCATAGTCAAAAATTGCTTTCATGAAATATCTAAATATAAAGTATATAAGTATATTTTTAAACTTATATAAGTTTTCTTTGTAATACTCATTAAATTCTTTGTGCTTTTGTAAATAAAACTCTTCATTTCCTTCAAAATACTTTAATGCTTTCTCTAATCCTAAGGGATCATTAGAATTTATATGCTTTATATTCTTATAAATATTTAAATATTCACATAAGTTTTTATGTTTTATTCTTTCTTTTCCTTTATAACCTTCTAGTTCCTTTATAAGTGTATTTATGAAATTTTCATCCCTATACTCTTCCATAAGATCTAGTATTTCGTCCATATCACCTAAATCTATCTTGTTTTGAACCTCTTTAACAAATTCAAGAGCTAAGGCTGCCTTTGTTCCTAAATCTAAATCTTTACGCTCTATAATATTAAAAATAATATTCCTACACTCTAAAAACTCTGAAAGAACCTCTTCATCAATTCCATAATCAAAGAAGTCTTCATCATCAGTTAAGTTATCTATTTCACTATTATTGCTTTCAATTTCTTCACTATTTTTTAAGTCAAGGTACTGTCTATTTTCACTTAAGTTAAAATACTTATTATTTTCATTATCCATTAAGTTAGAAGATTTACATAAATCATAGTTTGAAGAATTAATATCTTCACATGATAAGCTTAAATTATCTTCTACCTCTTTCTCAGTCTTGCTTTCACAATTATCCTCTTCACTTAAATTAAAAGTAGTATTTTCAACCTTTCTTAAAATAATTCTTGCAGCCTCTGGACATGACAAAGATAGTCCTATTTCTCTTAAATCTAAAAATTCTTCAGTATATCTAGGAAATTGCTGACAAGTATAACAAAGATAATCCTCTCCAAGATTAATATAAATCTCACACATCTTTTTTTCATTTAAGAAGGAACATTTTCCATTATTCAAAAGGAAAATATTCTCCCCATCACTTTTAACTATTTTGCTTCTTAGTATATCTCCAAATTTACCATCCACATTTTCATAACGCTTATGGGTTTCATCATCAATAACAATTTCCCATCCAGCACAACAAGTATCTTCACACTCTGATGCTATACATTTAAACTCATTAAAATAATTTGGTACTCTTACTTTCATCTTTTTCCTCACAGTTTATAATAATTCTAAGTCTTACCTTTTAATTATATCAAAAAATATAAACCCATTGTTTAATACATTATATTTTAAAACTTCTCTAATTCAATCCTTATTACATAGTAAATATTTTCAAATACTGTTATAATTTATTTAAAAATATCTATATTTTCAAGTTGCAAGAAGTTTTTAATAATTAGGTTTTCATGCCTATTTATATGAAAAATAACTTTTAAATTAATGGATAAATATGAATTTTATAAAGGAGATTATATTTTTATGTGTAACAAAAACAATACCTTTGAAAAGAATCTAGATATAAGCCATAATCAAGAACCACTAATACTATTTAACAAGGATAATAACATATGGAATTCAAAGTATTTTAGAATTCCAAATATACAATTATTAAATGATGGTACAATTTTAACCTTTTCAGATATTCGTTATAATGGTCCTGATGACCATGCTTATATAGACATAGCTTCTGCACGCAGTACTGATTTTGGAAAGACATGGAGCTATGACATAGCAATGAAAAATAATCGTATTGACTCTACCTACTCTCGTGTAATGGACTCCACAACAGTTATTACAAATACAGGTAGAATAATATTAATTGCAGGCTCATGGAATACAAATGGAAACTGGTCAATGACTACTTCTACCTTAAGAAGTGATTGGTCTGTACAAATGATTTATTCTGATGACAACGGATTAACTTGGTCTAACAAAATAGATCTAACTACTAACTCCTCAAAAGTAAAAAATCAACCAAGCAATACAATTGGATGGCTAGGTGGAGTTGGTTCAGGTATTGTAATGAATGATGGAACAATAGTTATGCCAGCACAAATTTCCTTAAGAGAAAATAATGAAAATAACTATTATTCATTAATTATCTATTCAAATGATAATGGTGAAACATGGACAATGGGAAACAAAGTTCCTAATTCAAACACCTCTGAAAATATGGTCATAGAATTAGATGGAGCTTTAATTATGAGTACAAGATATGATTACTCTGGTTATAGAGCAGCATATATCTCCTACGATTTAGGAAACACTTGGGAAATATATGAACCTTTAAACGGTAAAATTTTAACTGGTAAGGGATCTGGATGCCAAGGTTCATTTATTAAAGCTACTACTTCAAACGGACATAGAATAGGCTTAATTTCAGCACCTAAAAACACTAAAGGCGAATATATAAGAGACAATATTGCTGTTTACATGATTGACTTTGATGATTTATCTAACGGCGTTCAGGAAATATGTATTCCTTACCCTAAAGATGGTAACAAATTAGGTGGTGGATATTCTTGTCTATCATTTAAAAATGGTCATTTAAGCATTGTTTATGAAGCCAATGGAAGTATAGAATATCAAGACTTAACACCTTATTACTTACTAATTAATAAACAATAATAAAATACTACATTATACTAATAAAAATCACATTAACATAAATTAAAATAGAGCAAAAAAATTTGCTCTATTTTAATTTATATTACTATATAATTTCAATTTTTTCTTTCAAAACGATTCCCTGTATTGGCATATATTATTACAAATATTATTGAAACTATTAATATAACAGTTCCGATATTAAATAGTATCTTCATCATAAAAATATCACTTAAGGTAAATAATGTTATACAAAAAGCAATTATAAACATAAGTTTACTCATAAATTTACACAAAGACATAACATCATATTTTTCCTTTTCCTCATTGGTCATAGTGTTAAATCCTGCTATTAAAAATGACCATTTACCCAAGGATAACATTATTCCTAATAAAATAAATAAAGCAATCATTAATATTTTCCCAACCATAAAATCACCTCATAATTTAGATTTCTATCTTAATTTCATGCTATTCAGACTATATACCATTTAATTCTTTCTAAAGCTCAACATAGTCATCATATAATTTTCCAATTCATCCTAGTTAGACCATTTTCTTATTTATAAGTTAAATTTATTTAAAAGGATTACTTAATATATTATAAATTTGAGTATCAAAATCACACTTTACTCTTTTTAAAAATTCATCAGTATTTTTAGGAGTTGTTTCATAGGCTACTCTTAACAACTTATTTATTATATCTAACCCATACTTTTCATAAATTTTATTAAATAATAAAACTCCCCCAAAGTGTGCTGTTCTAGGTCTTGTCCCATCCTCTGGTTTCATTATAGGATATTCCTCAAATGCTTTTCTTGAATACTGAATTTGTTTGTTATATAATTCATTCTTACCAATACTTAATATGTATGACAAACTACTCCATTCAGCTCCAGTTTCATTAAGCCAATCATCATATGTTGTAACAGAATATCCCATATGCCATGCATGAGCCAATTCATGACCTAAAAATGAATATATAAACTTATCATTATCCTCTAAGCATGGCAATACAATAAATCCCTCTCTAAAATATCCACCACTATTTTCTATACCAGTAGAAATTAACTGTAGATTATTATTTTCTTTTTCTCCTAATATTCTGCTATAATATTCATTTATCTTATGTAACTCTCTAACTATTTTATTTATATATCCTAGTTCACTTTCCTTTCCAGAATATATTTTTATAAAATCACATTCTGAAAAAAATACCTTATCATTATTAAAGGCTCTTATATTACAATCAAAGGGTATTTTATTATTAAAAATCCAAAAATCCTTTTCTTTCAATGCATCTAATACTATAAAATTCTCTAAACCTTTTATAATTACCTTAATATCATCAAATAAAAAATCATCTGAAATTGGATACCAAGCACAATAAAATGATAATAAAACTTTTTCAGCACTGCATTCAGTACAAAATCCATATGGTTTTCCACTGTATCTTAAAGTAAAATTATCAGTTTTTTCCTTTAAAATATATTTATTGCACTTGCCAATAAAATTAGACTCTGTAGATTCTTTTTGATATTTAATAGAAGAATATAACATATTAAAAGAGTCTTTTAATACAAAACTAAGCTTCATTTCTTTTTCTAATTGTACTTTTGCTTCTACTTCAATTGTGTCATCTTCTACCATTAATAACAATTCACATCTATTCATTTATTTCCCCCTATCTTACACCATAAATCTTCTTACTCTCCCCTGTAAAACCTAACTTATTCTCACTTTAACAAAAGTATTAATAAAACTCTTCTCATAATTCTCTTTAAAATAAACTAATATATAAAACAAGTTATGCATTACAAACTTTTATTCACCATTAATTACTCAAAATCAAATCATTCTTTAACCCTAATGAAAATATTTGAAATTAAGTAATTAAAACCTATTATATACAACTTATAAAATACTGTAAATAATTAATTATCTTTTCACCAATTAAGAAATTTATATTTCTATAATACTATATAAATAAAATAACTATACCATAATATAAAAACCCTATATTACTTGGTACAGTTCTTTACCTTTATTTCTTTAATATCTTTTGATTTGATGTGGCTAACTTAACATCATATTGAATATTATTATTCATCTTTAATTTTTCATCATACTTTCCAAACTTAAAATAAATGTCTCCTTTTAAACCATATATATCAGGTAATTTTTTTTTAAAATCTTCTTCACTTAGTCCAGAATAGACTATAACCTTAAGTTTTCTCTTCCTTGCTGAATTAACCATTTCTCTTAATTCCTTAGGTTGAAGTGACCATTCAAGTCCTGCAAGTATAATTCCTTCATTAAAAGGATTATTTGTGACTTCATCTAATATATCTTCTGAATCTTTCTCTATATTTGGTAAATCCTTCAAATGCTGATTAAAGCATCCTTTGCAGTTTAAATTACAATCTACTGCACTTATTAATGCTCCTATGAAAGGAGCATCCTCCACTCTCTCATGAACGATGCCCTTTGTTTTTATAATCATAGACTTAACTGATTTCTATCCTTAAATTCTGATTTTTTACCATCATTAAAGAATTCAACTTTTCTTAAATAGCCTGTTATTCTTTGATATAAATCTAATTTTTTACCACATATAGGACACTCTTCTACTCTTTCTTTTACATATCCATGTTCTTCACAATATCTATTTAAAGGAGAAATACTTACATAAGGCGTTCTGTATTTCTTACAAACTGTCTTTACTATGTGTTTTGCTTTTTCTCCACTAATAGCACCATCACAGTAAATATGCACCACAGTTCCTCCTGTGAATAACACTTGAAGCTTGTCTTGGTGATCAAATAATTGCTTTAAGTTTTTAACTTCATTAGGTGGCATATGACATGAGTTTGTATAGTATGGATATTCCCTTCCTCCTCTAACTATAATGTCCTCAAAGTCATCTACGTCCTTTTTAGCTAATCTATAACAAGTTGATTCCGCTGGAGTAGCTTCAAAATTATAAAGATTTCCTGTTTCTTCTTGAAAGTTTATTAATTCTTCTCTTATGAAATTACAAACCTTTATTGAAAAATCCATTCCTTCTTCAGTTAATATAGTATTTCCATTAAAGTTTTCACACATCTCATTTAATCCAACTATTCCTATAGTGCTAAAATGATTTTTCAAAGTTCCTACATAAGTTGAAAATGCAGGTAACATATCTTTATTTATAATATTCTCATTTAACCATCTTCTCTTCTTTTCTAAGCTATCTTTTGCTATAACTAATATTTCTCTTAAAGCATCAAAAAACTCTTTTTCATTATTTTTATGCTTATATGCCAATCTTGGTAAGTTTATTGTAACAACACCTATGCTTCCTGTACTATCTCCACTTCCAAAAAGACCACCATTTCTCTTTCTAAGTTCTCTTAAATCAAGATTTAATCTACAACACATTGATCTTACATCACTTTGATCCATATCTGAATTAACAAAGTTTGCAAAGTAAGGGTAACCAAACTTTCCTGTCATCTCAAATAACATATCATTATTAGGATTATCAAAATCAAAGTTACTGTTTATATTGTAAGTTGGTATTGGATAAGAAAATGGTCTTCCATTATAATCTCCTTTATTCATAAGCTCATAAAATGCCTTATTTAACATGTCCATCTCTTTTTGACATTCTTTATATGTGAACTCTTGAATTTCATCTCCAATTAAAGCAGGGTCATTTTCTAAGTCTTTTGGTGGAAAAAGATCAAAGGTAATATTAGTGAAAGCTGGCTCAGCTCCTGACCTACTATTACTATTTATACTAAATATAAAGTTTTGCAGATTTTGTTTAACCTCTTCATATGTTAAATTATCCTTCTTTATATAAGGTGCTAATAATGTATCAAATGAATTAAAAGCAACAGCTCCCATAATCTCATTTTGATATATTGTGACCAAATTAGCTATTTGATTTAATATAGCATCAAAATGTTTTGCAGGACTACTAGTTGGAATATTAGGAATTCCCTGTACTCCCATTAAAATTATGTTTCTTAAGGAATATCCACAACAATAAAGTGTTAATCCTCCTAAGTCATGAATATGCATATCTCCACTTTTATAAGCATCTATTATCCTTTTATCCTTATAAACTTCATTAAGCCAGTAATCTTTAGAAACTTCAGCTATTATATGTTTATTAAGACTCCCAAAACTATATGGTGAATTGGAATTTTCATTGACTCTCCAATCTATTTTTTTAATATAATCATCTACTATTTTCTTACTAGATAACATATTTTTTCACATCCTTTTTTACATCCCTTTTGTTTATACTGACATTATACATCAGTTCAAAGTATTATAATAAATACTCATATACCTATTATATTTATAATAAATTAATTATTTGTTTTTTATGGAAATACTCATAATATCCCATGTAATCTAGTTTCTTTGACCTTCATAACTTTTTCAAAAAAACTCAAACAAAATTTTATTCATACTCTTAAAATACTAATGAAATACTGTACTTTCTTAGCTTCTAAAAAACATAACTTTTTTATTAAAATTTTATAATCTATTTTTTAGCTTTTTATTATAAAATTCTAAATCTTCACTTAAAGGAAAATTACTTTTAAAACTACTTAATAAATTTTTATCTTTACTTATTAAAACTGTTTTGCTTCCATCCCATGAAATTATTTCTACCTCTGAAATAGGATGTTGAATACAAACTGGATTCTCCCAAATATATTTATTATCTTCTGCATAAGGCAAAGTATATTTCATAATCTCTTCTAAAGTAATCTTCTTATTGAACCCACTTAAAACACCCCAAATTAATTGAAAATCCTCTTTTTTAATTATATTATCTAATTCTTTTCCTGATATAAAACAATATTCTCTTAATAATAGCTCATCTATATATTCATCCTCTGGATAAGCACAACAATCTGTAATAATCCAATTATATTCAAGATGAATATTATTAACAGCTTTAAAAATATTTCTTAAATTTGTGTAATATTCTTGCCCTTTATCTAAAACTATACCTCTCAAACTTATTTTTCTCCTTACTATTAAATTATTGTGATTTTATTTACTCATAAAAATAAAGCAAAGTTGTATATTAAATCAACTTTGCTTTATCAATAAAAACTAAAAATAACCATAATTATCAAAATTACTTTTGATAAATTCCACATAAATCATTCTTATTAATTCTTAATATTTATAGCTTTTAAAATAACTAGATTTTAAAATAACTAGCATTTAAATTTAACTATCCTTAACTTCAAAATCCCTTAAAGTTTCAATATCCACTGGATTTGAATAAAAATATCCTTGAATATATATTTTTTTATATGGAAATGCCTTAATAATATCAACTTGGTATTGTTCTTCTATTCCTTCAAATACTATAGTCCTATTAGATATACTACATATTTCTGATATAAAATTCACTGTTTTTTCATTTATAATAGACTTGTCTAAGTTATCAGCAAAATACTTGTCTAACTTTACTATATCAGAATCAATTTTATTTAATAAATCTAAATTAGAGTGCTCTACTCCAAAATCATCTATAGCTATTGAAAATCCATATTCCTTTATTATTCTTATTGAACTTTTTATTCTTTCTATATCCTCTATACCAAACTTTTCTACTATCTCTAAACAAATATTACAATCATCAATCTTATAATCTTTTACAATTTCCTCTAAGCCTTTTAAAAACTTAGGATTTTCTAATTCTTTAAATGAAATATTTAAAGATATATAAAAATCACTTCCTTTAACCATCTTATAATCTTTTATTATTCTGTAGTCTGAAATAACTTTCTTTAAAAGCCATAAAGCTACCTCTAAACACATATTATTATCTTCAATTTCACTTATAAATTTATATGGAGTTAAAATTTTTCCATCCTTATTTAACCTCAAAAGAGACTCAAATCCTTTTACACTATTTGTTTTTGGATCTACTATAGGTTGATAATATAATATGTATTTATCATTTTTCATATAGTCTCTAATTTTTCTTTTATTTCTAATCCCAAATATTTTATCTTTTCTTTTTTTACAAATAAGCATAAATATTATGATCAGAAATATGCCTATTGATAACTTTTCATTTTTTAATTTATTTAAATAGTCATCAAAATACTTAGAGTATAAACTAACACCCTTTTCATTACCATTTTCTTCAAGATCCCCAAGTACAGAATCTATTCTTTCAATTAATTTCTTATTACCTTTTCTACTAACTATATAAACTGGTCCAGAACAAAATTTAAAAATTTTTTTAATATTTTTATCTTCATAATTCAAATTATTTTTAACATTTTCTACTATAAAATCTACTTTATCTTCATATAAATATTTTCTAGCTTCAACATAAGATGAAACATCTATAAGTTGTACATTTATCCCCTTAGTATGTAAAATATTTAAAATCCAATCATTGTTTTCTTCCCCTTTTAAATACCCCATTTTCAATCCATTTAAAGCTTTTAAATCACCACTTTTTATATTCTTATTAGTATATATAGCAAAGTTATCGTTATTTATATACTGATCAGTGAATTCATATTCTTTTTCTCTTTCTGGAGTTTTACCTACTCCAAAAACTAAATCTACTTTTCCATTTTTAAGATTTTGTAGGACTTCTGCTACTTCACAATCTACATACTCATAATTTAAATTTAATTTATTAGATATTAATTCCAATAACTCATTATAATATCCAGTTGGTTTTGAATTTTTATCAAGATAATAGTAAGGATAATTTTCATAAAATCCTACTTTTATTGTTTCTCTCTCATTATTAACTTTCTTACTATGAAAATTAAATATAATATATCCTATAGTTATAACCATTAAAAATATTATACTTATAAAAAACATCTTTTTTTTCATAAAGTAACCATCCCTAATCTTTAGTATAAAATAATCTATAAATAAATTAATATTATATATAAATATTAACATAACTTTATAAAAAACTTAATTTAATGAATTTATATTTTTATCACTCCTTTTTTAAAATTAAATTAATTGACTAATTTTTCTTTATATAAATTAATAAATAAATACAAAATTGTATAAATTTTAAACAATATCAATATTTATAAAAAAATTCACTAAATCTATCAAATAAATTTAGTGATTTATATTTATAAAACTTAAATAAAACCTTCTTAATATT
This sequence comes from Clostridium sp., assembly GCF_029258205.1. Classification (GTDB taxonomy): domain Bacteria; phylum Bacillota; class Clostridia; order Clostridiales; family Clostridiaceae; genus Sarcina. Next base: position 18,000 of record NZ_JARHZJ010000068.1, on the reverse strand, counting down.
TTGCTACTCTTCTATTAATAATTTATATTAAAACTCTAAAATATACATATTTTTTATTATAAATAAAAACAACCTTTTTTTCTAGAAATTTAAAAAGCTTATATGCTAATCATTATAAAATTTTATTAATCTCAAAAAAAATACAATGGCCTAAATTTAATGCCATTGTATTCTCAACTTAAATTATTTTATATCTTTAGTTGTTATAAAAAACATTCTTTAATTATATAATATCAATTATACCATCTACCCAATATTGAAACAACGCCAAACATGTGCTTATTTAAGGATTATATGTGCTTAAAACTCTCCTATTAATACCAATATTATATTAATAATCACCTTACGCTAAAAGTTCCTCAATATCTTTTTCTATTGATTTTGGAGTTGTTTGTGGTGAAAATCTCTTTATTACATTTCCTTCTCTATCTACTAAAAACTTAGTAAAATTCCACTTAATTTTACTTCCAAACATACCACTTTTCTGTTCTTTTAAGTATGAAAATAATAAAGATTCATTTTCTCCATTGACATCAATTTTTTCAAACATAGGGAATGTTACTCCAAAATTCAACTTACAAAAATTCATTATTTCTGAATTGCTTCCTGGATCTTGTTCCTTAAATTGATTACAAGGAAATCCTAAAACCTCAAAACCCTCATTCTTATATTTTTTATACAATTCCTCTAAACCATCAAACTGTTTTGTAAAACCACATTTACTAGCAGTATTAACTATTAAAAGAACCTTCCCTCTATATGTTTCTAAACTTACATTTTCTCCATTAATATCTTTTACGCTAATATCATAAATTTCCATACTAATCACTCCATATATTTTCAAATTATATTTTTTAAAATTTAATTTTATACAATTATTTTAATTCTATATATTTAATATGTCAATATATATTTGCATAAATTTCAAAACAACTACTTTAAAATTTTGGAATATTTTTAAAATTCTCTGCATATAAATATCATAGTAGGGGAGTTTTTTGATAATGTAGTAATTTATCCGCTTCTTCATAAATTATGCAAAAAAAACTTCTCACAGCATAATTTGCCAAACTCTACATCAAATAAAATCTTAATATTTACCTAACCTAATACCAAAATAGAGCTTACTTTTTAAAAAGTAAGCTCTATTTTTTTATACTTCAATCTTATTTATAGTAATTATTCTGCTTGACTTGCCCAATCTGCTGGATAAGTTACATAAATGAATCTAGCATAATCTGGAACTGAGAATTGAATCTTTGATCCTTTAGGTATTAAAATAATTTCCCCAGCATCTGCTGAAATCTTTCTTCCATCTATTATTATGTCTAAATGACCTTCTATAACATAATCAATTTCATCATAGTTTAAAGTCCAGTCAAAAGTAGTTTCTTTCATTTCCATTATTCCAGCACCTAGTCTTGGGCTCTCTTCTAATGTAAATAAATCTTTAGTATAAACTACATCTCTTGGATTTCCAGTATCTAATCTATTAGATTCATCAACCTTAACTGTTGGAAGCTTAATTGACATTATTCCACTTTCATCTTTATTTCTTATAAAGTCAACTGAATCGTTATTACATGCTCCAGCAAGCTTTTCTTCAATTATTTGTCTTACTAGTTTTTCTAATAATTCCTTACTTATGTTTTCCATAATTATTTAGCCTCCTCTATTTTTCCTAAAGTTTTATTTGCTATGAACATTGCAAGAAGAACTGCTGTAATACCTCCTACTAATTTAGCAATTATCATAGGGAATATCATATCTGAATTAAATCCAGCTGTAAATCCTAAATGATCACCAAATACAAATGAAGCTGATACTGCAAATGCAACGTTTATTATTTTCCCTCTATCATCCATGTCTTTTAACATTCCAAACATTGGGATATTATTTGCTAAACTTGCAACCATACCTGCTGCAGCTATTTCATTCATTCCCAATACTTTTCCAAGTCCCATCAAAGGTTTCTTAAATACCTTAGTGATTATATAAACTAGTGGAAATGCACCAGCTAAAACTATTGCAATATCTCCAACTATTTCTATACCTTCACCAATAGGATTCATTCCTGGTATTATTATTATTCCTGTTAAAGCCTCTATAATAGCAGCTGCCAAAGCTAAAGTTATAACTATAACAACACCTTTACCAAAGTAAGTAAATCCTTTAATCATAGCATTTTCGGCTTTCATTAAACCTATAGCTATTAAAATTGCAAATATAATTATTGGAACTAAATTTTTAAGAATCATAATTGCTGGGAATCCTGCAACTAATCCTCCAACAAAAGCTCCTACTGGTATAGTTATTATTCCTGCTAAAATTCCTGTTGCTAAGAATTTATGATCTTTCTTTTCTATAATTCCTAATGATACAGGTATTGTAAATACTATAGTAGCTCCCATCATAGCGCCTATAATTAAACCACTAAACATACCTGCTTGTGGGTCTTGTGCTAAACTTGCTGCAAGTGGTGCTCCTCCCATATCATTTGCAAGTATTGAACCTGCAAACATTGCTGGGTCTGCTCCTAAAGCATTAAATACTGGTGTTACTATTGGCCCTAAAACATTAGCAAGTACTGGTGCTAAACATATAACTCCAACCATAGCTAAAGCTAAAGAACCCATTGCCATAATACCTTCTTCAAACTTTTCGCCTATTCCAAATTTGTTTCCTAAGCATTTGTCTATAGCTCCTAAAGCCATACATACAACCATTATATAAATTATAACTTGGTTTATAATACTCATTTCTCTTCCCCCTTATTCTCAAAATATTTACTTAATTACTTTTCATAAATTTATTTAATTAAATTTTTTGCTATCTCACTATGTACAAAAGGAATTATAGAAACATTTATAATGTCCCTTTCATGTAAAATAGATTGTCCTTCTCTTATTCCATTTTCTACACTACTTAAATCTCCTGAAACTATATATACAAGTTTTCCCCCAATTCCAAAAGCTAATTGAAGCTTAACTAAATTAACATCACTACTTTTTAATGTTTTATCCAGAGCTAATATACCAGAAGAAATCTTTCCTGTTTCCATTATTCCAATTGCTTTATCCTCTATGTTTTTTTGAGAATATTTTCCCTTAAGAGCATTTATTATGTCATTGTGAATAGAATTTATAATAAAGCTTCCAACTAAATATTTCTCTCCAAGTCTTTTTCCAAAGTCTATAGCTTCCTTAACCTCTCCAGCATCTCCATTAATAATTAAAAAGAATTTTCCTGGACAAACACTTTTAAGATAAGAAACTTCTACAAAAGCTTTTTTAATAACCTCATTTGAAACTTCAATGCCTTTGCTAATACTTCTAAATTCTAAAGCTCCTATACTTTTTTTCATATTAGTCCTCTTCAATATCTATAGAATCTATAATACCTACTATGGCAGCATCTATAGGAACTTCTTTGTTTCCAATAGATTGTCTTGCAGCACCACCATGAGTTATAAGAACGGTATCTCCAATTCCAGCACCAGCATTATCAGCAGCCACAAATAAACCTTCTTTTTCTTTATCTTTACTTATAAGAAGCTTAACTATTAAAAACTTTTGTCCATTTAGTTTTTCGTCTTTTCTAGTTGCCCACACATTTCCTACTACTCTTCCTATTTCCATAATAATCCACTCCCAATCCTCTTATTGCCACTTTCCTAAATACTTCAAATCTTTGATTTACTAAGTTAACCCTACTTCTATTAACATATACTAAGTAATGAGTTCCTTTAATAAAACAAAAATCCAAAGAAAATTTACAAGTAAACTTATCTTTATAAGTAATAAGCTTATTTATTTTAAATATGGATGACTCTTAAATTTAATAATTTTCATAAGCAAAAATCATCCATATTTTAAAGAGTTAAGTTACTCTAAGAAAGCACAACATTCAAATTATTTATGCGAATATAATCCTTTGCTAGCGGAGTAATTATAGCCTTTTTATCAACTATTAATGTCCTTACTCCTTTTATATGAGGCTTTCTCAAATCACTTTCTGATACTAATTTTTTATTTGAAAGATTTATTGTGAACTCATCTGAAATAATATTTGTATCTAAATCCTTTTTGCATTCAACCTTATTTTCATTACATAAACAAATATTTTTACTTATTTCTTCTTTAATACCATCAAAAGAAGCTTTTTCATCCTTGCTTTCTATTGAGATCTTATTTAAATCATCTATAACTTCTATCCCATAAGCTAGAAGCTCTTCCTCAAACTTAATATATTTATTGTATAAAACTTTTGGAGCTGTATTTTTGTACTTTCTATACTCAATACCATTCTCAAGAATATAAACTTTCTTACCTTTTAAAAGCATTTCTAAAACAAAATTTTCAGACTTTGTTGTCCATGTTCCTTGAGCTATGTTACTAAGTCCCTTAATGCAAAGCTTTGATATAAGTAATATGTCACAATCTTTACATTCTGATGTTAATGGATTGATATCAAATTCTTTTAAAGCTTCTCTATAGAAACTAACATTGCTCTCCCCAATTATAACAATGGATTTTCTCTTTTCTAAAGATTTACTTTTACTATTTTCCTCTTGAATTCTCTTGTATATTTCATCTACTAAAAATTCAACTAACTTTTCATATTCCATATTATTCTTACCCCCTTTCATCTAGAGGCTTACGCTCATTTGCATTAACTAAAAATCTTATTTAAATCCTTATAAAAATTTATGTAATTTAGTAATATAATACTTTATAAAAGCTTATCTTACTAAACCAATAGAAATCTTTAAGCACTCTTATATAATTAAGCTAGTACAAACCTTTATAAAATTCTAATTAATTTTTATCTTAATTTATAAGTTCAATATATTAAATTATTATTTTCCATCTTTTCCAACTATTAAGGCAAAAGTTCCCTTTGAAAATCCGCAGGCATTTGCTTCATCGTAATCAATATGCATAAATGTTCTGTAATCGTTACTAACTCTTACAATTACATCATCAAATATTAAAGGTCTTTTTCCTAAAACCTTAACTTTTACACTTTCATTATTGCTAACTCCAAATTTTTTTGCATCCTCTGGTGTCATGTGTATGTGTCTTTTAGCAACCATTAACCCTCTATTTAAAGCTATAGAAGCTCTCTCTGTTGAAATTGTTATTTCAGGAGTATTATCTAAATCTCCACTTAATTTAACTGGAGGTATAGACCCTAATACTAAAGAATCTGTAAATGAAATTTCCACTTGAGTTTCTTTCCTAGGTGGTCCTAAAACCACAACGTTATCTATACTTCCTTTAGGTCCTGATATAGTAACTCTCTCTTTACAAGCATACTGACCTGGTTGAGATAAGTCTTTTATTCTAGTAAGTTCATAGCCTTCTCCAAATAATATGTCTATATGTTCTTTAGTTAAATGAACATGTCTACCTGAAGCTTCAACTTCTATAAAAGCTTTATCCTTAACTCTTCTGACTACTTCCTCTATAATGTCATGTAATAGATTGTCCATAGCTTCCTCCTATTTCTCGTACTTTCCTGTTCTAACTTTAAATATCATAATCCAAAATACTGAGGATAGTCTATTTAAAGCCCTAATTAAATCTTCTCTCTCAACTTGTCCATATTTACCTTTAAAAGCTTCATAAGCTGAAAGCTCTGTTTCTCTAGTCAAAGTTCTTAAAATATTTAGTGCAGTCACTATTTCACCCATTTCATAAGTTGGCATCTCATGTCCTATACCAAAGTATTTTTTAGGATTATGTGATTTTTCTCTAAGATCCTTTTCTGTCATTCCTTGAAGAGAAAAATCTTCTAGAGGCTCACTTAAAACCTCACATCTCAATATTCTTCCTATAAGATTTAGTATTTCTTGAAGGTCTTCTACAAGTTTATTCATTCCTTGTTTGTGACAAAGAATTTGAGTTTCAACAATTCTTGCTTCAAGAGAATCTATCTTACCTCTAAATATTATTCTCTTATGATCTTTAAATACAAGAAGATTTCCTGTTAGCTGTGTCATATGTTCTGGTTTTTCATCTAACTTAGCTCCAAAAACAGTTTCGTACTTGTATTCTTTTTCTCTAACAACTTCTCTTATTATCTCTTTAGATTCTGTTTCTTTATTTAATTTTTCTTCTTCAGAATTAACATAAACTAAATTTATATTATGTTCAGCTAAATAAGACTTTGCAGATGGAGTTATTATTTCTCCCTTTACAACCTTAAATTCTTTTAAAGACTTTAGGTCTTCTCTACTTAATCTTTTTCTTACCTCACCTTCTGTCAAAACAGCCATTTTATCACATCCCCTATTAGATGTATAAAAGGAGTGCATAAAAAACTCTTTATGCAACCCCTAATTACAACTTTTTATTATTCAGCTTTTGGTGCCTTTGGTAATATAGCATCCACTTCAAAGTGTGGTCTTGGGATTACATGTACTGATATTAAATCTCCAACTCTTTCAGCAGCAGCAGCTCCAGCGTCAGTAGCAGCTTTAACAGCTCCAACATCTCCTCTAACCATAACAGTTACTAATCCTCCACCAACTTGCTCTTTTCCTACTAATTGAACATTTGCAGCCTTAACCATTGCGTCAGCAGCTTCTATTGCTCCTACTAATCCTCTAGTTTCGATCATTCCTAATGCGTTTGCGTTTGCCATAACAAATTCCTCCTCAAAATATCTTTTTTATTTTTTATTTGCCTTTAATTAATCATTTTATATATTTTCATTTCTTTGTAATGAAAATTATCTATAATATTAAATAAGTCTTTAATTTATATTAGAATCAAATTATCTTAAAACTTACTTAAGTTCCTCAATAATCTTTTTAACTAATAAGTTTATTAATTCTTCTTTGTCACCTAAGTCTAAACTTGAAGCAACTTCCTTTGTAGCTCCTACAGCTAATTCTCTAATATCTTCAAGTTCTCTAACTCCATAAGCTACATTTCTTGTATTCATTAAATCTAATGGTCCTATGTTATTTGATGTAGAACTTCCTCCAACTGCCCCACATCCTAATGTTAATGCAGGCATTAAGTTGATTGTAGCTCCTATTCCACCAAGAGCACCTGGTGAATTTACTACCATTCTTGAAACTGGCATTTCTAATGCAAATCTCTTAACAAGTTTCTCATCATTTGCATGCATACAGAATGTATGTCCAGCTCCTTCATTTAGTAATATTTCTTTACATCTATTTAATACAGCATCTACATTCTCTTCTACAAAGAAAGTTAAAATAGTTGTTAACTTTTCTCTTGAGAATGGATACTTATGTCCAACATGGCACTCTCTTGGAATTAAAACTCTTGCCCAAGATGGAATTCCTTCTAAGCCAGCTAATTTAGCTATATCTTGAGGAGTTTTTCCAACTATTTGTGGATTCATAGTTCCATTTGCTCTCATTACAAATTTAGATAATTGATTTGCTTGTTCTTCAGTTAAGAAGTAAGCTCCTTGTTCTTTTAATTCTCTAACAACCTCATCTTCCATAGCTTTTTCAACTACTATTGATTGTTCTGAAGCACATATTGTTCCATTATCAAAAGTTTTAGAATCTAATATTCTCTTAACTGCTAACTTAACATCTGCACTCTTATCTATGAAAGCTGGTCCATTTCCAGGTCCAACTCCTATAGCTGGTGTTCCTGATGAATAAGCTGCTCTAACCATTGCTTCTCCGCCAGTTGCTAGGATCAATGAAGTATCTTTATTCTTCATTAATTCATTAGTACCTTCTATTGAAGGTACTGTAATGCACCCTATAGCTCCTTCTGGACAACCTGCTCTCTCAGCAGCCTTAGCTATTATCTTAGCTGTTTCAATAATACATTTCTTTGCACTTGGATGTGGTGATAAAACAATTGCATTTCTAGCTTTTATTGAAATCATAGCTTTGTAGATTGCTGTTGAAGTGGGATTTGTTGATGGTATAAGCCCTGCAACTACTCCTACTGGCACCATAATTTTAAATGATCTTTTCTCAACATTTTCCTCTACTATTCCAACTGTTTTTGTGTCCTTTATTGATTCATAAACTGTTTTTGCTGCAAAAACATTTTTTAATACTTTATCTTCCCATTTACCAAATCCTGTTTCCTCATTTGCCATCTTAGCAAGCTTTTCAGAATTTTCATAAGCAGCATCAGATATGGCTTTAACGATTCTGTCTATATCTTGTTGACTCATAAGAGCTAACTTACTTTGAGCTTCTTTAGCTTTTCTTATAAGTTCCCTAGTTTCCTGTATGGAAACTAAGTCTTTATCTAAAAATTCCATTAACTGTCACCTTCTTCATTATATTTTAGCAATATATCTACTAAATCTTTTTTCTTTAGAGACTTAAGTTTATTAGAAGTTATGTTAATATTTAAGTATTTTATTTTTTTTCTTAATTCTTTAACACTCATTTTAGATATTTCTTTTTTATCTATAGAATCAACTTCTTTATTTAGATGCTCTTTCTTCTCATCCTCTGAAACTTTTTCCTTATCTTCTATAATTTCTATTAGTTCAGACTTTCTAGTAACCTCTTCTAAGTCTTTCTTTGAGATTTCTTCATTTTCAGTCATTTCAAAAACCTTTATTTCATCTAAATCAGATTCATCTTTTATTTCCTCATTAACATTTTTAACACATTCAACAATATCTTCTTGTAGGAATTCTTCTTTAGACTCTGTTTCCTCTTTAATAACCTCTTTGTTCTCATCTCTTATTTCTTCATAAACATCTTTAATATCTTCTTCCAACTCTTGAATTTTTTCTTGTACTTTATCTTCTGAAATTTTACTATTTATCAAAAGATTTTCTACTTCATCATCAAGTCTTGGAATTACATGAGCACTTCTTAAACTTCCAATTCTACTTGAATAATTTTTAGCAGATTCAACCGCAGCTTGTACAGCATCTACATCTCCTGTAATCTTTACAGTTACAATTCCTCCAGTAACCTTTTCTATTCCAATCAAATCAACACTTGCAGATTTTAAGGCTGTATCTGCAGCACATATGGCTGGTACATATCCTATAAATTCTATTAATCCTAAAGCTTTTCCCATATTTTTAGCCTATTAGAATCCTAATGGATTACTAGCTACTGATTGTACTGCCTCTGCAAATGCATCACATGCTGCTTTACATGCTGATTGTGATCCTGTAAGTAAGGCTCCTGCAAAGTTTGTTTCTGTTGGAGGTGCAAAGAATTCACACATTTCAACATCTGCAGCCTTTAATGCTGCATCTAAAGCATACATTGCTTCTAATGGAGGAGCTACTAAATAAGCTAAAGCTTCACCTTCTCTTATTCCTGCTGTTTTTGAAAGATATGATCCAGTTCTTGATACACATTGAGCATAGTAACAAATTGAATCATCTTCATTTGCACTTATAAATCCAACTCCACTATCAATGAAATCTAAAGTAGCATTTAATCCACTTCTAACTTCAGCAGGACTTGGTCCAGCTAAGATACCAATTACTTCCCCAGCTAATTTTGTTGAAGCATTTAAAGCTCCAGCATACATTGATCTAGCGTAAACTACATCTACCTCTGCTGCTTTTGTAGCCTCATCTAAAGCTGTATAAGTTACATCATCACAGTCTGCTGTGATTAATCCTAAACTCTTGTGATGTGGTTCTAATTCTAATTTTTTAGCCATCTCTGGACTAACATTTGATATTATCTTAACGCTTAAAACATTAGGACGTATTAAATCATTTTTCATGCTTAATTCCCTCCAAACTTATTATTTAAGATCTATTCCTGAAGCTTTTTTATCTAACATTGTTTTTATTAACTCTGCAATATGAGCTCCTGCTTCAACGGCAGTTGTTCCACCTTTATGAATGTTTGATATAACAGTTCTCTTAGCTTCTGGCATTCCAACCTTTGGTTTATATGCTATATATGCTGACATTGACTCAGCAGTTACAAGACCTGGTCTTTCTCCAACTAGTAAGCAAACAACATCTGCCCCAGTTGCTTCTCCTACAGCATCCATAGCTGGAACTCTACAATATTTAACAAATATTATAGGTCCAACATTTAAACCATACATTTTTAATCCTTGCTCTATTGAAGGAAGAATATCTTCTACGTTAGCTTCTATTGCAGCTGAACTTAAACCATCTCCAACCATAATTTGAACCTTAGGGTTTTTATCACATTTTTCTTTTATAACCTCTATTGTTTCTTCAGAAAATTTTCTTCCAAGATCTGGACGAGTTACATATTCATCCTTATCAGTACACATAGTTTTCAAAGGTATAAAATTATTTTTCTTTATAAATTCCTCTGAAACATCTGAGAAAACTGAGTCTTGTGCAGCAGCATGGTCTGCTCTCATTCTTAAAGCTGTTATAGTTTTATATCTAGCTCCTGCTCTTCCTAAACCTAATCTAGCCGGTGTTTTAGCTTTCATTTCTAAGTAAGCCTCTCTATCAACTGGATTATCAACTAAAAGTTGCTTCTTTATATCTATCTCTGTAATATCTGGTATAAACTCATCGCTTTCCACTTGAGATTGATTTTGAGCAACTTCTTTAACCACTTTTTCTACTGATTTTACATCAACTTCTCCAACCATTTGGCTAACTAATTGCTCAACCATTAGTTTTAAATCTTTTTCGTTCATAACTCTCTTCTCCCTCCTATCCTAAAAGTACAGATGCGTCTCCTGCTTTTTTAGTAAGTTTTCCATTTTCATCTACAAATCCCATTTCAACTAACCAATCTTGGAACTCTTTAATAGCTGTTAATCCAAACATTTCTCTTAAAGCAGCTGTCTCATGATATCCTGTAGTTTGATAGTTAAGCATTACGTCATCTCCATGTGGAATTCCCATGAAATAAGTACATCCTGCTGTTGTTAATAATACAGCTAAATTTTCTATATCATTTTGGTCTGCTTTCATGTGATTTGTATAACATGCATCACATCCCATTGGTATTCCTGTTAATTTACCCATAAAGTGATCTTCAAGCCCAGCTCTTATAACTTGTTTTGAATCATATAAATACTCTGGTCCTATGAATCCAACAACTGTGTTAACTAAGAATGGTTGGAATCTCTTAGCGAATCCATAACATCTAGCTTCCATAGTTACTTGATCAACTCCATGGTGAGCATCTGATGAAAGCTCTGAACCTTGTCCAGTTTCAAAGTACATTACATTTGGACCAGTAGCTGTTCCTTGCTTTAAAGCTAATTGTCTAGCTTCTTCTATAGTTGCTGCATTAAATCCAAAAGCTTCATTTCCCTTTTCAGAACCTGCTATTGATTGGAATATTAAGTCTGTAGGTGCACCTTGTCTTATAGCTTCCATTTGAGTTGTTACGTGAGCTAGTACACAAGTTTGAGTTGGTATTTTAAATTTTCTTTTTATTTCATCAAATCTCTTTAATACTTTAGTAACACTCTCAACAGAGTCATCAACTGGGTTTAATCCTAAAACTGCATCACCAACTCCAAAAGTTAATCCTTCTAATAATGAAGCCATTATTCCATCTGGATCATCTGTTGGATGATTCGGTTGAAGTCTCGCTGATAAAGTTCCTTTTTCACCTATTGTTGTGTTACAGTGTGCTGTTACCTTTATCTTTCTTGCTCCATATATTAAGTCCATATTAGACATTAATTTTGCTACAGCTGCTACCATTTCAGAAGTTAAACCTCTTGAAATTCTTCTTATATCATCACTTGTTGTATTTTCATCTAATATCCACTCTCTAAATTCAGATACTGTCCAATGTTTTATTTCATTGTATATTTTTTCATTTACATCATCTTGAATTATTCTAGTTACCTCGTCTATTTCATAAGGAACTGCTGGGTTATTTCTTAAATCCTCTAAAGTTATATTTGATAATACAACCTTCGCTGCTACTCTTTCTTCTGAAGACTCTGCTGCTAATCCAGCTAATCTATCTCCTGATTTCTCTTCGTTTGCCTTAGCCATAACCTCATTTAAAGATTTGAAATCATAGACTTTTCCAAATAATTTTGTTTTTAAAATCATTTCTTATCCTCCTTCCAATTAGTTGAAAACTAATGTTTTTATAACAACTGGTAATACTTTTCCATCTGCAATTGGTGTTCCAAGGTCTATGTAATCTCCATTTTCTACCTTAATACCATCAATACATATAATTTCTTTTTGAAAATTAAGTAAGGAATATATTGCTTGTCCTAAAACCTTAGCCATATCATTTTCAACAACTACTATTAGTTGTCCATCTTTCTCAATTAAATCCTTCATCCCACTTACAAGACCTTTTGCATACTCCTGTATCTCTTTAAAGGATGGATTCTTTTTACCATTAATAGCTATTGCTATCTTTTGAAAATCATTTTCTAATCTAAACCACTCTATTTTTTTCCTAAGAGCTGTTTCTAATTCATAAGCACCTTGACTTTCATCTTCTAAACTAAGCTTTAATATTGGTAAATTTTTTATTGGGAAGCTATCCTTTGTGTAAGTAATTGTACTTCCACTTATTTCTGTTGTATGAGAGCCAGCTCCAACAACAGTTGCTCTTATAGTTTCAATAGATCTTACTACTTTAAGCTTCTTACATAAATCTGAATTTTTAATAGCTTCTCCTAGTATTATTCCAATATCTCCATATTTAAAATAATCCTGGATTTCTCCATCATAGTATATATAATCTGCAACACCTCCTGAGAAGGATATGCATTTTATTTCAGTTTCTAAATCTATATTTTTATTAGTCACTATGTAATCAAAGTATTCATCCTTAGGCTTTAAACCAACACTTTCCTCTAACCAAGCAACCATCATATTAACTACTGGTTTAATATTCTCTAGTGTTGCCTTAGTCCCTATCTTTAGTCCTAAGTTCTTTTCTTTTATTATTTTTTCTATTTTAGGTGAAATATATATTATCTCTCTTGTATTTGGATTAATCTTTATAAGTCTTCCTCCTACATCTAGACATCCAGTATCCTTAACTTCACCTCTTAAAAAAAGTGCAAGGTTACTTGTACCTCCTCCAATGTCTATATTTACAACACTAGTTGAATGTTCCTTAGAATAAATATGTGCTCCAGCACCCTTTCCAGCTATTATACTTTCTAAATCTGGTCCAGCTGTTGCTACAACAAAGTCTCCAGCAAATCCACTCAATGTATGTAATACATCGTTTGCATTTTCTTTTCTAGCTGTTTCTCCTGTTATTATTACTGCACCTGTTTGAATATCATCCTTATTTGTTCCAGCCTTTTTATATTCTTCTTCAATAATTTCTTTTATTTTTCTTCCATCTATTTCATTATTTGAAATAAGTGGTGTAAAATAAACTTCACTTCTATATATAATTTCCTTATCTACAATACTTATTCTTGGAACGGTAAAAGCTGATGCTTCATTTTCAACTATTAACTTAGAAAATATAAGCTGAGTTGTACTTGTGCCTATATCTATTCCAACACTTAAAAGTTCCTCTCTCATCCTTTCACCCCCTTAATATTTTTAAAAATTTATAAATTGTTATTTTTCATATCAACTTATAATGCCTAATTAAATTCTTTAATTTAGATAATTATTTTAAAGAACTAAAAAGGCTTAAAGCTACAGAAATAAACATGATTTAAAAATCTAAGTTTTATTTTCTATAACCTTAAGCCTCATTGCTCAATTCAAACCACTACTTTGCAGTTCATAGTTATTTAAATTCTTCATTTTCTTCAATTTTAAAATTTAATAGTACCTTAGTTCCTTCTCTATTAGAAGTTATACTCATAGTTCCTTTTAACTGATCTTTTATGTAACTATTAACTATAAATAATCCTAAATTATTATTGTTAATCAAACCTAAGTCAAATCCACATCCATTATCAACAACAGCTATGGCTTTATCTTCTCCATCACTTTGTATAAGAATTTGTATTGTACCTTCATCTCTATCAGCAAATGCATGATCAAAACAATTTTGTATAAGTTCATTCATTATTAAAAGTAATCCAGTTAACTTTTCTCCATCCATATAAAAATTGTTTCCTGTTATATAAATATTTATGTTAGATCCATACCAACTTTTCTTTATATTTTCTGTTAATACATCAATAGCATCTCTAACCTTAATATTATTTCCTTGCGATTTAGATAATAAATCGTGAGTAGTAGCAATAGCAAGTATTCTGTTTACACTTTCTTGTAAATATTCCTTTGCCTCATCACTTTTGCATCGTCTACTTTGACTTCTAAGTAATGCCGCTGCTGTTTGCAAACTATTTTTAACTCTATGATGTGCTTCCCTTAATGCCACTGATTTTAAAACTAACTCAGCTTCTTTATTTTTAACATCACTTATATCCTTTATTATCTCAATTATTCTTAAATTTTCCTCATCTATAAAAGTCCTACTTAATTGAAAATAAGAATTTTTTAATTTAACTTCTATTATTTGTTTTAAATTATCCTTCTCTCCACTTGTATTTGATATATATTCAAACTTGGCATTGTCTAAGGACAATTTATTAAAGTCATCTCCATAGTCTATACTTTTATATCCTAAACCACTATATATATTATCTGCTTTAATATTTTTTATAACAAGCTTTCCTCTTTTATCAAAAACAAGTATTCCATCATGAAGATTGTTTGTTATTAAAGCTCCTTCTCTTAATAGATTTAAAAAACTCTTTGATTCTGAACTTTCATTTGCAGAACTTATGTCAATCTTGAAATCACTTTCAAGCTCATTACTAATGTCTTTTTCTACTATGACAACTCCTACAACCTTTTCTTCATTAAAAATTGGATGTATTCTTTGCTTTACAAATTTATTTTCTTGAGTTAGTGCTTTTATATCCTTATTAACTGACCCATTTTTCAATGTTTCTATAACACCTGGCTCATTTTCCTTTAAAGCTCTTTTTCCAACTACTTTCTCTTTATATAATGAAGGCTTGTCTTCTGGAATAGCATGGTCTACTACAATAGCAAAATTTCCCTCTTTATCTAAAACATCTATAAACGCATCACTCTCATAAAAATCCGCCATGATTTGTAGTGACTTTGAAACTTCACTTATCTTATTTATATCATCTTGACTTAAATGCGTGTTTTCTTTACATAATACTCTAATCATTATTATCCCTCATAACCAACAATGATTATTTTTGCTATTTCAGCCATAGTAGTTCTTCTATCCATACTTAATTTTCTTATTCTATTATAAGCCTCATTTTCATTTGAGTTCAATTGCTTAACAAGTATTCCTTTTGCCTTCTCTATTAACTTTCTATCATTTAATTTATTATTTATCTTATCATAATCTTTTTTCAGTTCATCAAACTCTTCAGCCTTTGATAAGCACATCTCTATAGTAGGAATAAATACTTTTTCATTTATAGGCTTAATCATATATCCAAAGCCTCCTACTTCTTTAGCCATTTCAATATATTTTTTGTCTTCAAATGCTGTTAATAATATTATGCCCCCAACTAAATTTTCCTTAGTTAATACCTTACTAGCTTTTATTCCATCAAGTAAAGGCATATCTATATCCATTAAAACTAAGCTAGGATTATATTTTTTACAAACTTCAATTGCTTCAAAACCATCAGAAGCTTCTCCTACAACCTCGTATCCATTAGCCTCTAAAATTTCTCTTGTATCCATTCTTGTAATAGGCTCATCATCGACTATTACTATAGTTCTTTTCATTAACAGTTCACCTCAAATTAAAATTTGTTTAGATAATTAAATAACTCTTTAATTCCCACATCATCTACTGTATCAACTTTAAATATTTTGCTTACTCCAGCTAAATTTAACCGTTCTTCTGCTACTTCTATTTCTGACTTCTCCTTAGCTAGATTTATCTTTGTGATAATGCCTATAACTTCTTTACAAAATATACTTGCAAAGCCTGGAGCAATATAATTTTCTTCTGAAGTACAGTCATAAACTAAAGCTATAATATCAGAATCTGCTGCTGTAACTATTAAAGCAGTATAGTATCCTCTGTTTTCCATATATTCTCCTGGAGTATCTATGGCATTATCATATAGTTCTATGGCTTGAGTTTTCTTATACTTTATTTCTAGATTGTTTAAGGCTTGACATAATGTTGTTTTCCCACATCCTGTCTTACCCATAAATATTACTCTTCCCATATATTAAGTCCTCGTGATTTTAGTTGATGAGAAATTTAAAATATTACCTAAAACATCTAAAACTTCATTTAATGCTGACTCAACAGAACTTATATCACCAGTTACTACTAAAGATCCACTAAATCTATCTATAAAACCTAATGAAACTCCTGAAGCCTTTGTAGCCACGTCTGCCGCAATAATAGAGGCTTCACTTGGTGTTATAGTTAGTATTCCTATGGCATCCTTCTTGTCTACTATAAGACCTAATTTTTTATATATGTCCTCATTAGGATTTGCTATTATATGAGCAAGTGTAACTTGTTTCCCTGGTACATATTCTTGTATAATTCTCTGTTTTGACTCTTCTCCCATATGTTTCTCACCTTACTTTCCAAAGTTAAATCTTTGACTAAATAAATCCTTTTCATAACTATTTAATAAAAAAGCTCCTTAAAGTTTCATTCCTACAGTTAAGTAAATGAAATCCCTTTAAGAAGCTACATTGCTCTAAAACTTAATCACACCTTTGTGATATCTTTATTATAAATTTTAATAATAAAATTGTCAACATATTCACAAATCTTTTTTATTATTTTGTCACATTAACAATTTTATTGTATTTTGATTAATTCTTCATTAAGTATATATTTATAAATTTTTTAAAACAAGCTACAAAATAGGACAAATTCTAATATAATAATACTATTTTGAATCTTATAAAAAGCTATTTAATTTTATTTAAAATAGCTATTATATCCTTTTCATCTGGTACCCTTGGATTACTTTCTGTACATGCATCCTTTAGTGCTAATTGAGCTATTTCATTTTCTAAGCTCTTTAGTTCATCACTATCGACTTTACATTCTCTTAAGGTTGTAGGCATATTCATTGCCTTTTGCATCTTTTTAATTTCATTTACAAGATTTTTTAATAATCCTCTAGTATTAGATCCCTGTAATCCAACTATTTTAGCTATTTTAGCATACTTTTCTGCTGCTTCACTAAAATCCTTAGAATTATAACTTGTTATGTTCGCATTATATTCTATTACATGTGGTAATAATATTGAGTTAGTTCTTCCATGAGGAACATGGAATTTTCCTCCTAAAACATGAGCAATACCATGGTTTATTCCTAAAGAAGCCTCATTAAATGCTAACCCAGCTAAACATGATGCATTATGCATTTTTTCTCTAGCCTCTATATCATTTCCATTTTCATAAGCTTTTAGTAAATATTTAAATACTAAAGTAGCTGCTTTTTCAGCTAAGGCATCTGAAAAGTCTGTTGCATTCTTAGAAACATACGCTTCTAACGCATGAGTAAGTACATCCATCCCTGTATCTGCAGTTATAAAATTGGGAACTGTTTTTACAAGTTCTGGATCTAAAATCGCTATATCTGGTAATAATTCATCTGATACTAAAGGATATTTAATTCCTTTTTGCTTATCTGTTATTACTGAAAATGAAGTAACCTCTGAACCTGTACCACTTGTTGTTGGTATAGCTACAAACTTAATATCATTTAATTTAACTAATTTTTTTGAAAAATCTATTATCGCCTTAGTTGCATCTATAGCAGAACCTCCCCCTAAAGCAATAACAACATCAGGATTAAAATCTTTAAGCATTTCTATTCCACTTACAACTAACTCAATTGGTGGATCTGGAACTATTTCACTAAATATACAAACTTCAGATGATGTAAGGTTATTAGTTAATTTTTCTATAGTCCCTGACTTAACCATAAAAGGATCTGTTACTATAAAAACTTTTTTGTTCTTAAGTTCCTTTAAGTAATCTAAGGCTCCTTCTCCAAAAAGAATTTCTGTCTTAATCTTAAACCTCTTCATTTTTTAGCTCCCCTCTTCTTATTAATTATT
>NZ_JARHZJ010000016.1 GCF_029258205.1 Clostridium sp. | reverse complement strand
TACAAGAACCTAAACCAGAGGCAGGTGAACTTTTAAATCTTTCTAATTGAAGTTCATCAAGTTCTGAAAGATTTATTATTTTTTTATTTAAAATACCTTCTATTCCGTTTAATCCACCATAAACATTTTCATATAAATTAAGTTTTTTATTTGCTTTAACTAGACCATAAACACTAGCATTTATTACTGAAGTAGGTCCACCAGATTGAGCTATAATACAATTCATTTAAAAAATCTCTCCTTTATATTGATCACATTAATACAAAAGTGACTAAATATGCTATACTATTAAACTTAATGTAATACTCTATTTATTAATATACACTATATTAAATAAAAAATAAAGAGTAAATTTTAAAAAAATATATCTTTTGAAAAAGAAAACAATAGCAAAAGTTTTTATATTGCTTGAAATTACTAAGTTTGTTTTAGATGTAAATTTATCTTTGAATATGATATGCTAATTATAAATAGAGTATTCTAAATGAAAATGTTTTCGTGAAGTGTGAGGTGAGTAAAAGATTTTACAAATATATTTTTGTTGAAGTTTTTTTATGTGATATAATTTATATTAATGATTTAAATATTTGTTTAGGAGATTGGTATGGAAGTAAAAGAAATATTTAAAGCTAATGGTGTGAAAGTTACCAAAGCTAGATTATTGATATATGATTTATTAAAGGAAAGTGATAGAAGTGTTACTGCCGATTATATATATAGTAAATGTAAAGAGATAAATTTATCTACTGTTTATAGAACTCTAGAAGTGTTTTTAGAGAAGGATTTAGTAGATAAGTTTGAATTAGGAGATGGAAAAAGTTCTTATAAATTAAAAAATAGAAATATTCATAAACATATTTTAGAATGTGATTTATGTCATAAAGAAATAGAAGTTCCATGTCCTATGCAACAGATTGAGGAGCTTTTAAGAAATCAAACAGGATTTAAAGTTAAAGAGCATAATCTTACTTTAAAAGGTATATGTGAAGAGTGTATAAATAATAAGAAAGAATAGTTTTTAATAAGACTATAAGCTATGAATTAGTGAATAAAAATATTCATTATTTTATAGCTTTTTTTATTAAATTGTATGAACTCACAAAAAAGAAACTATAAAGAAAATCTTAATAAAAACTGAAATTTATTCATTGTTTAAAGTAATTAGATTACTTAAAATGAGGTAAAAAGGAGTTGGTATTATATGATAAAATTTGAGAAAAAAAAGAAAAATAATATTACTATAGTAAATATATATAATTTTATAAGAAAAACTGTTTATCCAAGTGGAGAGTTTGTTGAAGATGATTTTCAGACAGTAATTCAAGAAGTTGAATTAATAAAACAATATGGTTTTCCTGCAACATATGCATTGAAATATGATGCTTTAATGGAGGAAAGATTTGTGAAATTTATAAAAGAATCTATAGATGAATATGATGAAGTCGGAGCTTGGTGGGAAATAACTGAGGAGTTAGCAAAGAAGGCTGGGGTTAAATGGAAGGGTGAAACTCCTATTGATGATCATGTTGATAAGGGATATTCACTTGGTTACAGTCCTGAGGATAGATTTAAAATGGCTGATATTTATATGGCTGATTTTAAGGACATATTTGGATATTATCCTAAGACAGTTGGTTCTTGGGTCATAGATATAAGAACCTTAACATATTTAAATGAGAATTATGGAGTAATAGGAGGAGCTATTTGTAGAGATCAGATTGGAACTGATGGATTTACTCTTTGGGGAGGATATTTTAATCAAGCTTATTATCCAAGTAGGTTAAACGAATATATTCCAGCTCAAAGTAAAGAAATGCAACTTAATTTACCTTTGTTTAGGCTTTTAGGCCCAGATCCAATTTATAATTTTGAAGAGGGATTACGCAAAGAGTTAAAAGGTGTTCATACTTTAGAGCCAGCATGGATAATTGGACAAAATAAAGAATGGGTTTATTGGTTTTTTGAATGTTTAAATGAAGAAGAGACCTTAGGATTTTCTTATGCTCAGGTAGGTCAGGAAAATACATTTTTATGGAACACCATGTATAAGGGGTATGAAGTTCA
This sequence comes from Clostridium sp., assembly GCF_029258205.1. Taxonomy (GTDB): domain Bacteria; phylum Bacillota; class Clostridia; order Clostridiales; family Clostridiaceae; genus Sarcina. The sequence continues at coordinate 45,899 of NZ_JARHZJ010000016.1, read as the reverse complement.
AATAGAACATATATCTAATTTGGAAAAGGAAAAAAAGCTTAGGGTTGAAACTTTAGCTGAAAGTGCCCTTTGGTATAAGAAGAAATATAGGTTAACTCCGCCTACTACTTTTGGAGCTAAAAAAGATTGGAACACTTATAATATGAAAACTTTATGGTATAACAGTAGGTTTTATAGAAGTAGTTTTTTATTTGAGAATAATGTTTTAAGTATAAGAGATATTCATTTATTTAATGAAAATTATAAATCACGATATTATGATAACTATTTAAATAGCAATGAAAGTGTATTTGACGCTTTGCCTTTAATGAGACCTCATTATTGGAAAAATGAAATAGATGAAAGACCAGAAATAAGCTTTGTTAAATTAAAAAGAATTGGTGTATATGAAAAAATTAAAGGAGATAGTATAGATTTTAAAGCAATTAATGATATTGGATGCGAAATAATATGGGATTTAAATAATGAAGAAAGTATAAAAATACTTTGTGATGAGGATAAGATAAATATTAAATTTAATGTGAAAAATTCTAAAGAATATATGCTTTGTTTAAATACCTTACCAGTTCTTAAGGAATTAAATTTAAATACGATTTTATGTAAGCACAATGATTTTAAATATAAAATTTCCCTAATTAAGGGAGAATTTTCAGTAGATGAAGAAGCTAGGATATTAATAATTCCAGAGGAGAGAGAAATAGTTTTAGATTTAAATACCATCTGTAAAAGACCTAAGGAAAAAGATTTCTTTACTGAAGAATATCTAAAAAATAGAGAGGATATAGATGGATATATACCAGAATATAAAAGATATAAGAAAAGTAGCAAGGTTAAACTTAGAGCTTTTAGACCAATTGTAAACATAGATACTTTACTTATGAATAAACCATTTTCTCAAGAAATTCTTTTAGGAAAAAGAGATAAAAAGGGAGAGATTAGATATACCTTAGATGGAAGTGAGCCAAATGAAAAATCCTTATTATATAAAAATCCAATAGTTGTTAATGATAGAGCTTTTATAAAAGCTAAGGTTTTTAAAGAAGGATACAATCCTAGTAATACTGTGGAAAGTAGAATATATGTAACTTTACCAATAGCTGATATTAAAGGATTAACTAAGCCGACGGATCATTATATGTATAATAAAAGAGGAGTTTATGATTTAATAGATGGTGAAAAGGGAAGTTTACATTATACTGATGGAAAATGGCTTGGATATACAGAGGATATGGAAGTAATAGTTGACTTAGGAGAAGTAAAAGAAATAAAAGAGATAATGGTTGGATTTTTACAAGACACAAGAGCTTGGATTTATTATCCTAAGTTTGTAGAGTTTTATTCTTCAATAGATGGAGAGGAATTTACTTTAGTAACAAGAGAAGAAAAGAATAAATATAAAAAAAGAGAGGAAGTAGGTAAAAAGGATATTACATCACAAAGAGAAATTAAGGCTAGGTATATTAAAATATTTGCAAAAAATGAAGAGGTATGTCCAGCTTGGAGTATAATGCCAGGAGAGGGACCTACTTTTATGTTTGTTGATCAAATTACTGTTATATAAAATATGAATTATAATATGTGAGAATAATTTTTTAGATATACAGGGGGAAAAATGGACAAGCGAATTGATTTAACTGAAGGAAAAATAACAAGCAACCTTATAAAACTTTCGATACCTATTATGGCTACCTCTTTTATACAAATGGCTTATAACATGGCAGATATGATATGGGTTGGAAGGATAGGAAGTAGTGCAGTGGCAGCTGTTGGTACTGCAGGATTCTTCCCTTGGCTTGCTATGGCCTTTATAATGATTTCTAAGGTGGGAGCTGAGATAAAAGTAGCACAAAGCTTAGGAAGAAATGATATAGAGAGTACAAAGGACTATATAAAAAGTGCCTTTCAACTAAATATTATATTAGCTATTTTTTATTCAATGATATTACTTTTATTTAATAGTCAGTTAATAGGATTCTTTGACTTAGGTGATATTGAAGTTATAAAAATGGCTAAGACATATTTAATTGTAGTTGCTTTAGGAATGGTATTTAACTTTTTAAATCCAATATTTACAGCTGTCTTTACTGGATCAGGAGATAGTAGAACACCTTTTATAGCTAATACTATAGGATTAATTTTTAATATAGTTTTTGATCCAATATTAATCTTTGGTATAGGAGTATTCCCAGAGATGGGGATACTAGGAGCTGCTTTAGCTACAGTTTTAGCGCAGGTTATAGTTACAGGTACATTTCTATATATAATGATAAGAAGCAATGCTGAATACTTAAAAATAAATATTTTAAGTGGAATTAAAATAAATTATATGAAAACTTTATTTCATATTGGATTACCTGCAGCTTTGCAAAGTGGATTATTTACTATTTTTTCAATGTTTATAGGAAAAATAGTCGCAGTATTCGGTCCAGTGCCTATAGCTGTTCAAAAGGTAGGTTCACAGGTTGAAGCCATTTCATGGATGACATCAGGTGGAATATCTACTGCCTTAAGTACATTTGTGGGACAAAACTATGGAGCGGGAAAGCTAAAGAGAATAGTAAAGGGGTTTAATATAACTATGATAATTTCTATTATAGTAGGAGTATTTGCTTCATTATTATTAATTGTATTTGGAGAAGATATATTTAGGGTATTTATACCAGAGGTGAAAGCTATAGAGCAAGGAACGGTTTATTTAAGGATACTTGGTTATTGTCAGATTTTTGTTTGCATAGAAATAACAACAACAGGAGCATTTAATGGATTAGGAAGAACGTATATACCATCATTAATAAGTATATTATTAACAGGAGCAAGAATACCAATGGCTTATATTATGTGTAAGCCTGAGTTCTTAGGATTAGAGGGTATTTGGTGGGCAATAAGTATAACAGGAGCTTTAAAAGGTATATTGGTATATTCAATATATAGATATTTATATAATAAAAACAAACTCTTTAAAGTTTATAAGAATGAAAATGGAGAGGAATGTATAAATATATAACTTTTAAGTTATATATTTACTACTCTGTTTTAAAAATAAGGGGTTGTATAAAAAGGTTAATAATAAAACTTACAAACGATATGAAGAGAATATCTAGATGAAATTTAAAATTTAAATTATTAGTGAAATCTAGTAATTCTCAGAATATGTTTGTAAGTTTTATTATCTTTTTATACAACCTATTTATATTAGTATTATAATTTTTTTCTATTTAAAATTAATGATAATATAAGTACTATTACTGATGTTAAAGATATAGTTCCTCCTGGAGCTAAATCAAATAGAGAAGCTAGAAGTAGCCCGCTTAAGACATCTATAACTCCTATTACCATTGAAATAATAAGTGATTTAGTAAATCCTTTTTTAAATTGCATAGCAGTAGCTGCTGGTATAACAATTATTGATGAAATAACAAGTATTCCCATAACTCTAATTGAAACAGAAATAGTAGCTCCTACTATAATTGTAAAAATATAATTTATAAGTTTTGTATTTATTCCAGAAACTTTAGCACCCTCTTCATCAAAGGTAGTATAAACTAATTTATCATATAATGAAAAGATACATATAAAACACAATAGAGAGACTAAAGCTATTATTATTAAGTCAGTTTTTGAAACTGTTAATATACTTCCAAATAAAAAAGAATTAACTGTTGTACTAGATTTGCCGCTACTAACTAATATTAGTGCTAAACCTAAACTAAAGGTAAGTATAATAGACATAGATAATTCTGCATATTTTTTATAATAATTTCTTAATAACTCTATAAGTAATGCACAAATAGTAGTAAATAAAAAGGCTGTTAAAAGAGGGTTAAATCCAAATACTAGTCCAATTGCAACTCCTGCAAAGGAAGAGTGAGAAAGGGTATCCCCTATCATTGAGTATCTCTTTAACACAAGAAAAAGTCCTATACAGGGACATAAAAGAGATATTATAAAACCGGCCATAAATGCATTACGCATAAATTCAAATTGAAACATATTTTGTATAATAGACATTTTTAAAAATAGCCCTTTCTATATAAATTCATTATTTATTTCATCTAATTTTTTTAAGTATTCATTATTTTTAAATAAAGTAGCTTTAGAATCTTTTAATTCAAGAATATATGATGAATACTTAAGAGATTTTCTTATATTATGTTCAACACATATAATAGTCATTTTCTTATCTTTATTTAACTTATAAATAAGTTCATATATATCTTTTTGAGTCTTTTCATCTATTCCTGTAGAAGGTTCATCTAATATTAATATATTAGGGTGGCCTATTAAAGCTCTTGCAATAAAAACTCTTTGTTGTTGACCTCCAGAAAGAGAACCTATTAATCTATCTTTAAATTCTAGCATATTAACAGCTGAAAGAACCCTGTCTATTTCACCTTTATCCTTTATTTTTAATGTTTTTAAATGTATTTTTAATATTTCATAAACCGTAATTGAAAATTGGGAGTTAAAGTTATCAACTTTTTGAGGAACATACCCGACGCTATTTAAGTTTATCTCTATGCTTCCTTTAATAGGTTTCAAGTATCCTAAAAGAAGTTTTAAAAGAGTAGTTTTAGAACTTCCATTTTCTCCTACTATAGATATAAATTCATTTTTAGGTAAGGTTAAACTTATATCATTTAATTGATAGGGTTTTTTACCACTGTAGGAAAAGGAAAGATTATTTATCTTTATCAAATCGTATCACTCCTAGTATAATTCTAAATAAATTATACATTGATTTTAAGTCAAGTGCAAATAATTTGCATTTTAAGTTAGCTTTTCTATTTCTTTTAAGTCCCAGACTGAATTTTTCTTTTTTTCAAAATAAGCTTTACAAAAAATAGATTGATGAGGTTTATCATAACTAAGCCCATTAATTTCAACTACAGCAATATCATCATCTAAAAATGATAATTCAAAATTTTTAATTGTTAAAAGGCTATTTTCAAAAGTTCCTCTTGTTGTTAAATATTCAGTTGCAAAGTATAAATCCTTACATTTTTGCTTAATATAAATTTTATTAATAATAAAAGCACTTGAAAATATAATAATAAAAAATAGGGATACTCCCAAAATAAGTCTTCTTAACACAAATTTATTCATGAAAATCACCTCTATTACATAATGTTATACAAAATATATTACCATAATTTTACAAGTGTATAAAGATAAATAGAAAGACTTTATTTATATATGCACTTGCAAATATAAAAAGAAATTTTATAATTAGTATATATATATTAAAAGAAGAAAGGATGATATAAGATGGATTTTTCTTCATTAGTTATAATGGAAAAAGATAAAGAGAATGGAGTTATAAAGGGTGAATTAGGAAGTTATTCAGTTTTAGAAGGAACTAATTTTGTTAAAAAGTTATATTGCATAGATGGAGATGTAAGTCTTTTTTTTGATACAGATAAGGATGTTTTAGAATGGGAATTTTCAGCAATATATGATTTGTTCAATGTAGAGGCCTTTACTTCATTAGGATATATAGTAGAAGAGTTTGATGAAGAATATAATCCAACTTGGGTGGTTAAATTTAAATTTGACGAAGAGCATGAGGAAATGAGAGCAGTTTTAAACGAAGTTTGCTCTATTATAGATAAACAAATGAAAAAGGTTTTTGAGGATATAAAGGGTAAAGAAGAAGATTATAAATAATATTTGAAAGGAGAATTAAAATGAATGAGGTTAAAAAACTTAGAAGAAGAGATGAAATTCTAGAATGTGATAAGTGGAGAATTGATAAAATTTATGAAACTCCCGCTAAATGGAGTGAAGAATTAAATAAGTTAAAAGAGGAGGCTCCAAAATTAAAAGATTTTGAGGGGAAGTTAGCAAATAAGGAAGAGTTAAAAGCTTTTCTTGTATTAAATGAAAAATTAAGTAGAAAACTTGGTAAACTATATGTTTATGCTCACATGAGAAGTCATGAGGATACATCTAATCCTGAAATGCAAGCTTTAGTGAATAAAATAGATCCATATTCAGCAGAGTTTTCAAGCTATACAGCATATTTCGTTCCAGAAATACTAAGCTTAAAAGAAGGAACAATAGAAAATTTCATAAATGATGATAAGGATTTAGAAAAGTATAAAATATATTTTGAAATGATATTAAATGAAAAGCCACATGTATTATCAAAGGAAGTTGAGGCTATTTTAGCTTCTGTATCAGATTGTTTAGGAGCTCCAGAGAGTATATATTCAATGCTTACTAATTCAGATATAACTTTTGGAGAGATACTAGATGAAAATGGTTTAAAAGTAGAATTAACTGAAGGGAACTATAGTTCTTTTATAAAGAGCAAAGATAGAAAGGTAAGAGAGGCTGCCTTTAAACTTTTATTTGGAACATATAAGAAGTATGAAAATACTTTAGCAACAAGCTTATCAAGCTCTATTAAAAACTTTGTTTTTGAAAGTAAAACAAGAAAATATAACAGTTCTTTAGAGGCTTCTTTAAAACCTAATAATATTCCAGTAGAAGTTTACTATAATGCTTTAAAAACTGTAGATGAAAATATAGAGGCTCTTCATAGATATGTTAGAATTAAGAAAAAACTTCTTAACTTAGATGAAATTCATATGTATGATTTATATGTTCCAGTTATAGAAAGTAAAAAAGAACATTTAGAATATAAGGATGCCATAAGTTTAGTTAAAGAAGGATTAAATCCTTTAGGAAAAGAATATTTAGATATATTCAATGAAGGAATAAATGAAGGTTGGATAGATGTATATGAAAATAAAGGAAAGAGAAGTGGAGCTTATTCATGGGGATCCTATGATACTATGCCATATGTATTATTAAACTATAATTATGAGTTAAATGATGCTTCAACTTTGGCTCATGAAATGGGTCATTCAATACATTCTTATTATACTAGAAAGACTCAACCTTATATTTATGGAGATTATAGTCTTTTCTGTGCAGAGGTTGCTTCAACAACTAATGAAATTTTACTTATACATCATTTAATAGAGAAAGAAACTGATAAAAATAAAAAGTTATATCTAATAAATCAAGAACTAGAGCAAATAAGAACAACTGTCTTTAGACAATTAATGTTTGCAGACTTTGAACTAAAAACTCATGAAGCTATTGAAAAGGGAGAATCTCTTACATCAGAAATTTTATGTAAAATGTGGAAAGATATAAATATTAAATATTTTGGTGAAGATATGAATGTAGATGAAGAAATATCTATAGAATGGGCTAGAATACCTCATTTTTATTCTGACTTCTATGTATATCAATATGCTACAGGATATTCAGCAGCAGCTTCATTTGCAAATTCAATTCTTACAAAAGGAGAAGAAGCTGTTGAAAAGTATAAAGGTTTCCTAAAGGCTGGAGGGTCAATGTATCCTATAGATACATTAAAAATGGCTGGGGTAGATATGACAACTTCTAAGCCTCTTAAAGATACATTAGATAGATTTAATGAACTTTTGGATATGTTAGAAGAAATTATTTAGAAAATTAAGGAGAGGCGATGAGTAAATTTGAGCAAGATTATTTTAACTTACTTATAAATAATTATGGTTTTTATGTAGAAGACTTAAAAGGAAAACAGGATAAAGAATTATGGATAGCTTTAAAAACAGTTAAAGATGATGGGAAATATGCAGTTATAATATCAAAGTCTTATGAAGAGGAAGAAAATTTAAAAATTGCAGAAGATTATTTAAGAAGTTTAGATAAACCATATTCTCTTCATAATATAATTCTTTATAAAAGCTATGATAGCACTGAAAAAAGTGATGAAGACTTTTCTATAGATGAGAATTGTCATAGAATAGTTGTAGATGTTCAGAAAAAAGAGGTTTTAAATAGTGATAGGAACTCTGAGCCTCTAACAAAAATATTAGAATTTTTATTGAAAAAGAAAGAAGAACCAAAGGTTCCTTGGTATAAGAAACTAAGATGTGGAAAAGTTACAGGAATATTGATTGGTTTAAATATTTTAGCCTTTTTAGTTTGTCTTATAATAGCTACTGCTTTAGGAGCTGGATTCTTTAGAAATATAGTAGCGGTAAATCCACAAATTTTATACTGGATGGGTGCTAAGCATAATAATGCAATAATATTCCATGAAGAATATTATAGATTAGTAACATCTATGTTTTTGCATGGTGGAATAGCCCATCTTTTATTTAATATGTATGCCTTATATATATTAGGAGATTTCATAGAAAGAGTTTATGGAGCGAAAAAATATTTAGCTATCTATTTTGTTTCAGGTATAGTAGCGAGTATATTTAGCTTATATTTTTCACCAGTTATGGGAGTTGGAGCATCAGGAGCTATATTTGGACTTTTAGGAGCAGCTTTAGTTTTTGCTTATAATGAAAAAGATAGGATTGGTAAAGGGTTAGTAACTAACATAATAGTTATTATATTGTTAAATGTATTTATCGGTCTAGCAATGTCTAATATAGATATATATGCTCATTTTGGTGGATTTATAGCAGGAGCTATTTTAGGGCTTTTCTTCCATAATTATAAAATAATAAGAAAATAAAAACAAAAACTCTTCTGTTTTAATAAGTGCAGAGGAGTTTTTTTATTTATTTAACAGGAATTTTAATATATATATAATTAATATTTAGCTTAATTTTTTTAGAGTTTATATTATTTATTCCCTAATAGAAATTCCATAGTATAATTTACCTTCAAAATTAAAAGTAAATACTATATACTAAAAGATGAATAATTATTAAATAATAAGGGGAGAATTATTTTGCAAATTTCAAATTTAGATATAAAATTAACTTCAGATGACTTAATGAGCTTTATTAATGATTTTGTAAAAATTAAAGGTTTAGAAATAAAGAGTTTAAAAATAAATAATAGCATAGAAGTAGAAGGCGTATTCAAAAAGGTTCTTGCTTTAGGATTTAAGGCAACTTTGGATGTTTTAGGAGTAGAAGGAGATAATCTTGTTGTAGGATTTTCAAAAGCTAAACTTATGAGTGTTGGAATTTTAAAGCCTTTTAGAAGAATAGGTTTAAAAATAGCTTTAAAAGGTTTTAAAAATCAGGGAATCTTAGTTAAAGAGGATAAAATACTTGTAGGTTATAAAACAATATTAGGTAAGATATCTTTCTTAAATTTAAATTTTAAGGACTTGAAAATTGAAGGAGATATTTTAGATATTGGATTAGAAAAAATAGATTTAGAGCTTTCAAAGATTAAAGAACCTGTTTTAGAAATAGAAGTAAGAGGTGATATTGAAGAAGAGCAAAAGAGTGATGATTACATAATGAGCATAGATGTGCAAAAAGTTCAGGATATGTACACAAGTAGCAGAGAATATGTGGTTAATTATATTCCAGAGAAAGCTAAAGATTATAAGGATTATATTATGTTTTTACCTGATATAGTAGCTTTAATATTTAGACTTTTAAAAGATAGTAGGGTTCCTATTAAGACTAAGGCTGTAGTAGGTGCTTCTTTAGGGTATGTAGCTTGTCCTTTTGATATATTACCAGATAAAATACCTTTCATTGGTGCATTAGATGATTTAAGTGTAGTTTTCTTTGCTTTAAATAGAATAATAAATGATGTGGATATAAATGTTATATTAGAAAATTGGCAAGGGGAAAATGAATTTGTAGTTATTTTAAGAAAGACTGTAGAATTCCTTAGTGGATTTACAGGTGCTAATAATTTGGATAATATATATGAAGTTATAGATGTAATAACTAATTAAGAAGAGGTGAAATAATGGCTAAAAAATATTATGCTATAGCAAAAGGAAAATCAGGTATTCCTAAGATTGTTGAAACTTGGCCAGAATGTCAAAAAGAAGTAATAGGCTTTAAGGGAGCTAAGTATAAGAGTTTTACTTCAAAGGAAGAAGCAAATCAATTTATTGCTATTAATGAAAATGGAGGAAGCTTTACAGAAGTTAAAGGAAATGAAGAAGTTAAGGACGATTTAATTTATATTTATGTAGATGGTAGCTTTATGGTTCATAAAGAAAATTATTCTTATGGCTTTTTAGTAGTAAAAAATGATGAAATTTTATATGAAGATAATGGAGTTGGATCTGATAAAGTAGCAATAGCCTTAAGAAATGTATCAGGAGAAGTTGAAGGAGCTATGAAAGCAATTGAATATGCAATAGAAAATGGATATAAGGATATAGTCCTTTGCTATGATTATCAGGGAATAGAGAGCTGGGCTTTAGGAACTTGGAAAAGAAATAATATAATAACTCAAAATTATCATGAGTTTATGCAAGAAAAATTTAAAGTTATAAAGGTTAGATTTAAAAAAATAAAGGGACACAGTGGAAATAAATTCAATGATAGAGCAGATATACTTGCCAAAAAAGCATTAGAAAGTCTTTAATTCTATGAATTACCTCTAATAAAAATGATTTAATTAGACAAACTAGATATGAAATCATTATTAAAAGAGGTGATTATTATGGCAAATAAATTAATGACTACTTTAGCCATAGGTGCTGTTGGAGCAGCTGTTGGTATGATGGTAACTCCAAATTTAGACAGAAAAACTCAAAGAGCTATTAAAAAGGCTTCAAGAAGAATGATTGATGCAGCCGGCGAAAGTATGGGATGGATGGAATAACTTATAAAAAAAGCAGCTTTAAGGCTGCTTTTTTTATTTATAGAATTTTTTATTGTGTAGAGAAATTTTTGATTATAATATATAATATTTTAAAGAATAATTGTATATATTAAAAAAATAAAAAATATAATTTATTAAAATTAAAGTATGTAATTAAAAATGTTAAAAAATGCACAAACACATAGATTTTTTTACAAAAATACTGAATAATTGACATTGAAACCTAAATTTATGATATAATTTAATTGGTTATGAATGTTAAAATAATAACAGTAAGAGGATGATTTAAGCTATGGAAATATTATCATTGGGAGAAAAAATAAAAAGAAGAAGAAAAGAATTAAATATGACTCTTAAGGAATTAGCTGGAGAGAGAATAACACCAGGACAAATAAGTTTAGTAGAGTCAGGAAGATCTAATCCTTCAATGGATCTGTTAGAGTATATTGCAATCACATTAAATACTTCTGTTGAATATCTAATGGAAACAGAAAAAACACAAGCGGAGAAGATATGTTTATATTACGAGCAAATAGCAGAAAGTGCTATTTTAAATGATGATATAAAAAAAGGTGATAAATTTATAGAATATGCAATATATTATGCTGATAAGTATGATTTAATATATAGAAAAGCTAAAAACTTAGCATTAAAGGCTGAGATGTATTTAAAAAGCGAAGAATATGTTTTAGCACAACAATATTTCTTATCTGCAAATATGTTATTTTTACAAATAAATAGTAATATAGATATGGTAAAAACATATTTAAATATAGCAAAAATAAGCTTACATTCAAAAGCATATTATTCAGCTAATTCATATTTAAAAGAAGCTGAAAAGATATATATAAATAATAAATTAACTGAAGATTTGCTTTTAGGAGAAATATATTATTTAATATCAAAAACATACTTTTTTATTGAAAATTTACCGAAGGCAATAAATTTTGCGTTTTTATCAAAAAGTGAATTTGAAAAAGTTTACAATAGGAAAGCTTATGCTAAGAGTTTAGAATTACTAGCAGAAGAGCATGCTAAAGTTGGTGATTTAGAAAGTGCAATAGCATATTCAAAACAAAGTCTTAACGTTTATAAAGAATTAGAACAATTAGATAAAATAAGTTCAATAGAAGATTCTTTAGGAAAATTATTTTTTGAATTTGACAATATAGAAGAATCATTTGAGCATTATAATAGAGCTATGAAAATAAGAGAAGAAAATACTGATTCTAAACTTTTAGATACTTTATTTAATTTATGTGAAAATCATATTAAGACAAAAAATATGGTTAAATGCATAGAGATTCTTAATGAAATAAAAAATAAATTAAATGTAAGTGATGTTAATAGATTAATAGAATATAAGATTCTGACTTTTAGAATAGAAGTCTTACAAAATAATATAAAAGAAGCAGAAAATATTTTATTAGATACACTTGAAATTGCTAAGAGAAATGATATGAAAAAGAAAGAGGCAGACATATCTATAAGACTAGGTAAATTTTATTTAGAGCTTAAAAGAGATTATGAAGCGGCTAAGTACTTAGAAAAGGGTATAAATAATCTGAAAAATTTGGGTGTAATTAAAAGTTAAGGTACAGGTGAGAGTGATGGATTTTTTATCTACTGGAGAGAAAATAAAAAGAGCTAGAATATATAAAGGTTTAACATTAAGACAACTTTGTGAAGATGATGTATCTATATCTAGAATGAGTTGTATAGAAAATGGAAAAGTAAAAGCAGATAAATGGGTGCTAGAGTTAGTTTCTAAAAGATTAGATTTAGAGCTTGATTATCTTTTATGTGATGATATAACACAATTAAATAAGTCTATTGATAAATATATTGATAAGAAAGTTTTAACTGAAAGTGAAGCTGATGAACTAAAAGATTACTTAGAATATTCTTTAAGTAAAGAATATGAAGATATTTCTGTAAAACTTATGCATATTTTATTTATAAATTATACTAATATTAGGGAATTTAAAAAAGCAAAGGATTTATTAAATGAGTATTCAAACATATACGAAAGTAATAAAGATAGTAAAAGATTATATTATGAGGATTTAGCTTTATACTTTACAGTAAGAAAGAATTTTGCAGATGCAATAACATATTATAACATGCTTTTAGATTTCTTATTAAAAGATGGAATAGAAAAAAATAATGAAATTTATATAAAAAATGCTACAGCGTTAGCAATATGTAATTATAGAGTTGGAAATATAGAGAAGTGTAGAGAAATAATAAAAGATATTTTCTGTATTGAGGGGATTGATCTTAATAGTAAGTATTTAGGAGAAGCTCAAGGTATTTTAGCTATTTTAGAATTGTTACAAAAAAATAGTGAAGAGTTTGAAAGAAATTATAGTTATTATAAAAAAAAGATAGATTGCAATTCTTACAATTGGAAAAGAATAAATAGTCTTATTATTGATGCTTTCTTAAAATGTGGAAAATATGAAGAAGCCCAAAAGCTTACTGAAGAATCTATAGAAAAGATTAATAAAGAAGATAAAATAGGATATATAGAGCTTTTATTATTCATAATAAATGTATATAATGCTAATGGATGTATAGAAAGTGTTAAGGAATATTGTGAATTATCACTAGAGCTATCAATAAATAAAAATAATATGTTCTTTATAGAGAGAAGTTATTACTTTAAAGCAGAATTAAGTAAAAATGAGAGAAATGATATGCAATGGGAAATGTATATGAATTTAGCAACAGATCTTTTACTTAAGTTTGGTACATATGAAGAGAAGAGAGAAAGATATTTAGAAATGGCTGATCTTTATCACTATTTAGATGACACTAATGAAGCTTTAAAATATTTAAGTTTTTCCATAAAAGAAGTAGAGAATTTATATTAATATATAATTAAGTAGTTGTATTAAAATTATCAATATACTTTAAAAAGTTAATTTGATACAACTTCTTAATTTTATTTTAAAATGAAAGAAGAGCTAGAATATTAAATTCTAGCTCTTTTAATATATATTTAATCTCTATAAAATAAGTCCATTGTTTGTTGTAAAAAACTTAATTTGCAATTAAAACAATTTAAATTAATCGGTCTAAAAAATTTTTTTAGCCTTGCCATAAAAATACCTTCTTTCATATATTCTCTTTTCTTTTATATTTATATTATATATCTATTTTCTTAATAAAATAATTTGCATTTATGTTTAAAAAAATGTACAAATGTAAGAAAAGTTTTTAAGGAAAATATTTGAAAAAGGCAAAAAAGTACTCTTTTTTCATGGTTATTATACAATATTAAACTTTTTTTAGTATAAATAGTTCTGCACAATATCCTTGAAGTGTTGTTTGGATATTTAAAATAGTATTTTTTTTTGCGTACTTAAACTCTATTTTAGGATATGAAGCTTGGAATAATATATCCTTTTCTGCTTTTTTTAATCTTTTAGGTTTTCCCATGGAAAGCCAGTAATTAAATGAAGAGCCAAAGTTTTCCCCAATGGTGTATTTAGTTATTCTAACATCATTATCTAAATCAAGTAAGTTTAAGGAAAGTTTTTTATCTACTAAGTCTTTAACTCCTCTTAACTTAGTAAAGTTTTTAAAATCTATAAGAGAGTCAATTTCATCGTTATAGGTATATATAAGAAGTTGATATTCATCCTCTGACTTAGTTAGTATATATCCATCTCCTTTATAAAGAAGAGTATTTCCTAATTTGCTTAAAAAATAGTAAGCATAATAAGATGGTTTTTTAATTCCTTTATCATTTACCATTGCTGGATAGCCAAAGAAAACTTCATTTGTAATATCAATTTGTCTATCTAAGGCATCAAAGGCTTTTATAAAATTCAATTTGCTTCCTGAACTTATAGTATTGTGAATTATAAATGGAAGCATATAAGCAGTATCATATATTAAATCTATTTTATTGTTTGGAGTATATAGTTCATTTACTAAAGATAAATCTTTAGATTGAAATAAGCCAATTAAAGAATTTTTTAGCTCTTCATTAAATGTAGAGGTGAATTGGAATTTTAAATCTGTCAATTCAAAACTTTCTACCTCACTGAAAAAGTCTATGAAGGATTTTATAACATCTAAAAAATTATCATTAGAATATCCAGAATCATCTAGAACTATTAAAGGTATTAAATCTAATGAAGATATATATTCAAAAATATCAAAGGTCCTAGTCCAGTTAAAGAATTTTGAGCCAGGGAATATTCCCATGTCTGATGAGAATACATTTAGAAGTCTTATATAGTTATAACCTATATGATCTTGAATGTCTTCAACAATATCTTGGTTATCTTCTAATAATAAATCAAAGGCATCTCCTACATTAAGAACCTCTTTAAAGTACTTATTAAATTCAGTGCCTTCAGTATTCATGTTAAAAGTAAGTTTATGAATCTTATCTTCATAATTAAATCTTGGATAATCATCTAAATAATAAGAAAGTTCTTCAAGACTATCAGATAATGGATAGTATGTTATTTCTTTTTGTTTGTTATATTCCTTTTCGCTTATTTTATGTTTTTTTCTAAATTGAAGAGGAGTGCAATTATAATAAGCCTTAAAATGTTTATTAAAATAACGAGTATGAGAAAAGCCTATTTCATAGGAAATTTCAGATAATGATTTATCAGTATCTAAAAGAAGTTTTACTGATTCTTCAACTCTAGTTAAGTTTAGAAGGTCTGTAAAGCTTAGTCCGGTTGCATATTTTATTTCATGGGAAAGGTAGTGAGTACTAAGAAACTCAGTATTAGCAATATCTTTTAAAGTTATATTTTTATTATAGTTATTATATATATATTTAGAAATTCTATGATATCTTTCTAGTAGCATATTATTCTCATGAATTTCATCATTATCATATAAAAGATAGTGGAAATTATTTAAAAGGTGAAATAAAAGCTCTACTAGGGATTTCTCTATATATTTATCATAGTCATCTACTTTTTGAGCTTCTTCACATAATATAATGGATAAAAATACTCTAAGTTTATCGTAAGATTCATCACTTTGAGCACCTTCATCAGAGGTGTTAGTATAGAAAAACATATTTTCTATATCACTATAGTATTTTTCAAAAAAGTGTGGATCTATTTTAAATATTAAAACTCTATTATCCTCATTAGAATAAATTCTATGAGTTTGTTCTGTGTTTACTATTTCAATTTCATCTTCTTGTAGCTCATAACTGTCAGTATCTATATCTACTTTTATGCTACCTTTAAGAACATAAATTATTTCTATTGCATCATGCCAATGCAATGGGTAGTTTTTTATGTTTACATAAGATATGGTTACAGGTATGTCTGAAGGAAAATTAACATATTCTTTTCTCACTAAAAAAACTCCTTTATATAATGGGATTAAACCAAATTCTAAATAATATTTGTTTATATAAATTTAGTTGAATTTACTTAACAGAATTAATTTTTTAAAAGATTTTTATACTAATAATCTAATCAATTAGTGTAAAATTAAATAAAATCTTTTTTATTAATATTATATCTTAATAAATTTTAAAAATAAAATTTGTTAAATAATTTTATAGAGTCAGTTGATAAAAATATTAGTATGATTTAATATTAAAAATGGTGATTACTTTGAATTATGTTTATATTTTAAAATGCAAAGATGAATCTTTATATACTGGATGGACTAATAATTTAGAAAAAAGAATACAAGCACATAACAATGGGGCTGGAGCTAAATATACTAGAGGAAGAGGACCAGTAAAACTTGTTTATTTTGAATCTTTTGACAATAAGAGAGAGGCTCAAAGTAGAGAATATTATATAAAGAAACTTACAAGAAATCAAAAGTTAAAACTAATAAGTAGTAAGAGTATTAAGGAGGAAAATTATGAAAAAGAAATTAACCTATGATATTTATTTTGAAATTATTTTTTATATTTTACTTTTAGGGTATTTAATATATGGAATAATAAATAAAGATTTGATTTTATTATACTCAACAGGTTTAACATTTATAACCTTAATTTTACCTAGACTTTTATGTAAAGTTGCAAAAATAAAATTATCTCCATTTTTAAATTTTATAATTATAGGCTTTATATTTATTTCAATGTTTTTAGCTAAGGTAAATAACTTTTATGCTATACGACATTGGGATACATTTTTACATACAGTATCTGGAATATTGACCTTTATACTTGGATATATGTTATTTTTATATCTTAATAATTATAAAACTGATAATGTAAATTCTTTGGTTATAGCTATTTTTTCTATGATATTTGGAATTGCTTGCACAGCAATATGGGAAACATGGGAGTTCTTTACTGATCAAACCTTTGGATTAACTGCTCAAATAAGTTTATTTGATACTATGAAAGATATAATAACAGGAAGTGTATTTCCTATAATTTTAGCTCCATCTTTAAATAAGTTTTTAAAGGGAAAACAAAATAGATTATTTCAAGATTTAACAGACTTTATGAGAGAAAACAATAAAAGAAAATAGATTAAACAAGAAAATGATGTATCAAAATAATTAGATTATAAGTTTTAGTTTTGGTACATCATATTTTTATATAAAAAAATATTGATTTATTAATTAATTTCTATTATTTAATTAAGTTTTGTGTTAAATTAGATTATATTGTTTTTGAATACTAAGATTTTTATAGAGTGGGAGATATTATGAAAACATTAAGTATTGATAAATTAAAAGGTATAAGTTTCTTTTCTGAACTTAATGATGAAACTTTGAAATATATAGAGAAAAATTCTAAAGTTTTAAAAAAGAAAAAGGGAGAGCATATTTTTAGAGATAAAGATAAGGTTCAAGAGATTTTTATTATTTTAAAAGGAAAAGTAACACTATATAAAATGAATGAATACGGGCAAAAAAGAATAGTTTATATACTTGGAGAGGAAAGCTTTTTAAACGAAGTAATAGTTGATGATTTGTCTTCATCAATAAATGGAGAAGCTTTTGAAAACTCAATAATACTAAGTATAGATAAAAATAAATTATTGAATATAATGAGCCAAGATTTTGAACTTACAAAGATTGTCTTAAATGAAATGAGCAAAAAGGTAAGAAGATTATATAGACAAATGAAAAATGTAACTCCAATAAAATTAGAAAAAAGAGTAGCAGCAAAGCTTTGGAAATTAAGTAAGGATTATGGAAAAGAAGTGTCAAGTGGTACACTTATTGATTTAGATATAAGTATAACTTACTTAGCAGATATGTTTGGTTCTCCACGGGAAAGTGTATCTAGAGCTATTAAAACTTTAAGAGATGAAAATTTAATAATAAAAGAAAATAAAAAGATAATAGTACCTGATAGAGAGAGAATTGCTACCTATTTTAAATCATTAACATAAATAATATTTTAAAAATTAAATGTTATTAGTGTTTACTTATTTTTTTGTTTTGTAATTTAAGAATTTTTATAGTGTAACAAAAATCACATACTCAATAAAACTTTATTCTTATAATAGACTTTGTTAAATTCTTAATTATCAAAATGTTATAAACAAATGAGAGAAAAATCTTTCATTAGTATAATCTATTAGAATTTATTTAATTTCAAAATAAAGTTAAATTTAAGAGGTGTTTTATTATGGGTTTAAGGCTTACAAAAGACAATTTTGATAAGATAATAGACTGTTTAAAAAAAGAATATAAGATATACGCTCCTAAAGTTATGGAAGGTAAAGGTAGATTTTCAGATACTGACATGACAAGATATGGAGAAATAGATTCTATAAATGATATTGAGTTTTCAAAGAAGTCAGATTTCTCATATAAAGAAGTTTTACTTCCGATAACTCAAACTTTATTCTTCTTTACTGAAGATAAGTTTATGGAAGCAAGTGTAGAGGAAAAGAATATATTAATTTTCTTAAGAAGCTGTGATATGCATTCATTAAGAAGAATTGATGATATATATTTAAGAAATGGTTTTGAAGATCCTTATTATAAAAAACTAAGAGAAAAAGCTAAATTTATAGTAATGGGATGTGAAAACAGCTTTGATAATTGTTTCTGTGTAAGCATGGGAACTAATAAAACAGATGAATATTCAGCATATATAGGATTAGATAATGATGAAATTTTATTAGATATAAAAGATGAAGAATTATTAAAAATCTTTGAAGCAGTAGAAAGTAATAAAGAAGAAGTTTCGCCAAAGTTTGTAGAAGAAAATGAAACTAAGGTTGAAGTTCCAGAAGGAATTGATTTAAACATAATCAAATCAACTGTATGGAATGAATACTCAGAAAGATGTATAGCTTGTGGAAGATGTAATTTTGTATGTCCAACATGTACTTGTTTCACAATGCAAGATGTATTCTACAAAGATAATGAAAATGCAGGTGAAAGAAGAAGAGTTTGGGCTTCATGTCAAGTAGATGGATATACAGATATGGCTGGTGGACATAGCTTTAGAAAAGATAAAGGTCAAAGAATGAGATTTAAAGTTATGCACAAAGTATATGACTACAAAAAGAGATGGGGATACCATATGTGTGTTGGATGTGGCAGATGTGATGATATCTGTCCAGAATACATATCTTTTTCAGAATGTGTAAATAAACTTAAAGATGCTGTAGAAGAGGTGAAAGATAATGCATAATGAATATACTCCTTTTATATCAAAAATATTAAACGTAAAAAAACATACTGATATAGAATATACTTTTAGAATGGAATTTAAAGGCGATGTTAAACCAGGACAATTCTTTGAAGTTTCTCTTCCAAAGTTTGGAGAGGCTCCAATATCAGTAAGTGGTATAGGAGAAGACTATGTGGAACTTACAATAAGAAGAGTTGGAGTAGTAACAAATGAAATATTTGAAAAATACGAAGGAGATAAACTTTTCTTAAGAGGACCTTATGGTAATGGGTTTGATGTTAATAACTATAAAGGAAAAGAAGTTATAGTTGTTGCTGGAGGAACTGGTCTTTCACCAGTTAAAGGAATAGTAGATTATTTCTCACAAAATCCACAAGATGCAGAAAGTTTTACTCTTATAAGTGGATTTAAAGGACCAAATGATATTCTTTTCAAAGATGACATGAAAGAATGGGAAAAGAATATGAATATGATCATAACTGTTGATGTAGCTAAAGAAGGTTATGAAGGAAATACAGGACTTGTAACTAAGTACATTCCTGAACTAGAAATAAAAGATATAGATAACGTTCAAGTTATAGTTGTTGGTCCTCCAATGATGATGAAGTTTACAGTTTTAGAATTCTTAAAAAGAGGAATTAAAGAGGAAAATATTTGGATATCTCAAGAAAGAAAAATGTGTTGTGGATTAGGTAAATGTGGACACTGCAAAATTGATGATACATACATATGCTTAGATGGACCAGTATTCAACTACACTAAGGGTAAACTTTTAATAGATTAGGAGGAAAAGGACTATGTCTTTAGATATAAATACTAAAAAACTTAAGAAGAACGCTTTTAGGGTAACTAAAAGAAGAGGATATACAGCATCAAGAATAAGAGTTCCAGGTGGACATTTAGATGCTAAGTTATTACTTAACATTCAAGAAATAGCTGATACTTATGGAGATGGTACAGTTCATATCACTACTAGACAAGGTTTTGAAATACCAGGAATAGATATGAAAGATATACCAGAAGTAAATAAAAAGCTTCAACCTATTATAGAAGCTTTAGAAATAAATCAAGAAAATCCAGGAGAGGGATACAATGCAGCAGGAACAAGAAACGTTTCAGCATGTATAGGAAATAATGTTTGTCCATTTGCTAATTACAATACAACAAATTTTGCTAAGAAAATAGAAAAAGCAATATTTCCAAATGATTTACACTTCAAAATAGCTTTAACTGGATGTCCAAATGATTGTATTAAAGCTAGAATGCATGACTTTGGTATTATAGGTATGACAGAGCCACAATATGAAAGAAATAGATGTGTATCTTGTGGAGCATGTGTTAGAGCTTGTAAAAAGAAAGCTACAGGAGCTTTAAGTTTTGAAAACTTTAAAGTAGTTAGAGATGGAAGCAAATGTATTGGTTGTGGAGAATGTGTTATGAATTGCCCAACAAATGCATGGACAAGAAGCAAAGAAAAATACTACAGATTAGCTATAATGGGTAGAACAGGAAAGAAAAATCCAAGATTAGCAGAAGATTTTATCCTTTGGGTAGATGAGAATAGTATAATAAAAATTATTTTAAACACTTATAAATATGTTACAGAATATATTGATAAAAATGCTCCAGGTGGCAAAGAGCACATTGGATACATAATAGATAGAACTGGATTCATGGAATTTAAAAAGTGGGCTTTAGAAGGAGTAACTTTATCTGAAAAAGCATTAATGAAAAACAATATTTATTGGAGCGGAATACATTATACAAATGGGTTTTAATAAAAGTTTAGACTTTTATTTAGCTAGATATTGATTTAAATGGCATCTAATAAAAAGCACTCTATGATTATAGAGTGCTTTTATTTATATAAGTTATCAATTATAATAAATATGTATTTTTAATATAACTAATATAATTATTTCATTGGGCATATATAATTTTTATGATATTATAAAATAAAGTGTTTTAATAAAATTTTAACAGATGATATAGAAACTTAGGAGGCAGTTCATGATAGGAGTTATAGGGGTTAAAAGGAATGTAGAAATAGAAATAAGAGAAAAATTAGCCTTATATCCTAAAAAACATAAGAAATACGTAGAGGAATTATTAAATTCATTTAAAGAGGTTGTAATATTAAATACTTGTAATAGAACAGAGATTTATTTTAATTGCACTGAAAAGGTTTCAGAGGATGAAATTTTTAAAAAGATTTTTAGTGTGTTTAATTGGAATGATGATTTGAAAAAATATATGTTTTTATCAAAAGAAAAGAGAGCAGTAACCCATCTTATGGAGGTTATTTGTGGCTTCCATTCAAGAATTTTAGGGGAAGATCAAATTCTAGGGCAAATTAAAGATGCGTATAAAGTAGCTATTTCAGATAATAGTATTTCATCAGAATTACAAAAAATGTTTGAAATAGCTATTGGTTGTGGTAAAAAATTCAAAACAGAGTGTAAAATGTTTGAAGTTCCAGTTTCATCAGTATCAATATCCATAAATAGTGCTTTATTAAAAGGATGCAAAAAATTTATGGTATTAGGATATGGAGAGATTGGTAAATTAGCAATTAAGCATCTTTTAAGCCATAAAGTAGAGTGTATTTATTTAATAGTAAGGGATAAGAGTAAGGCAAGGGATTTAGATGGTAAATTTGTAGAAGTTTTAGATTTTAATGAAAAGAATCAAGTTATAAATGATGTTGATTGTATAGTTTCTTGTACAGCATCACCTCATACAGTGGTGAGAAATGAAGATATAGAAACTGAAGGTGAGGCAATACATATATATGATTTAGCTGTTCCAAGAGATGTTGATAAAGAATTATCAGAAAAAGAGAGAGTAATTCTTAAGGATATAGATGAAATAAGTAAGATTGATGATAAGAATAAAAAAATAAGAAAAGAAAGAATGGAAGAATATAAGAATATAGTTGAAGAAAGCGTGGAGGAGTTTTTAAACTGGCTTAAAATAAGAGAAGTTTCAAGTAGAATAAGAAGTATAAAATTAAGAGAAAATGAAATTTGTAATGAAAGAATAAAGACTTTTTCTAATAAAGGAAATGGAGAAAATGCTAAATTAGCAGAAAAAATGATAAAAAGTACAGCTGATGCTTATGTTAATAGGGCTATAGAACTTTTAAAAAGTGAAGCTTTAAAGGGAAGTGATAGTTCTTGTGTAGAAATAATAGAGAAGATATTTTTAACTTAGTACCAATAAATATTATAAGTAGTAAATTTCATGTTAAGGTAATAGGTGGAGGGAAAGCGGCCACCATAAAAGTTAAAGGATTATTAGAAAAAGGTTGTTATGTACATATTTTATCTAAGGATTTTTCAAAAGAAATTTTAAACATTGAAAATAAAAATTTGAAACTTGAAAAGGGAACCTATTATAAAGAGTTTATAAAAGAGGCTCATCTTATAATAATAGCTGTAGATGAAAGTTCGTTGGTAAATAAAATAAGCAAGGATTGTGATGATGAGTATAAACTATATTTAAATGCAGCCAATTATAAAGATGGTATGGTAGCTATTCCTTACAGTAGATGTTATGAAAATCTAGGCTTTAGCATAAGTAGCAAATTAGGATCACCTAGGATAACTAGAGCTATAGGAGAACAAGTATCAAATATTATTAAGGAAAATGACATATATTCAATTAAGGCGGCTATTATTAGAGAGAAAGCTAAAAAAGAAGAATTAAAAGATAATATAATAGAGGTTATTTCAAGTGAAGAATTTAAAAATGCTATTTTAGAAAAAAGAGAATATGAATACTTAAGAAATGTTTTAGGAGAAAAATTAGCTAATTCATTAACTGAGGATTAAAGTAAATATAACACTATGATGTATGAAAATATAAAAATAATCAATGTGAGGGTTGGATTAATGGAATTAATAATAGCGACTAGAAAAAGTAAGTTAGCACAAGTGCAAACTGAAAAAGTTATGGAACTTTTAAAAGAAAAAGAAAATGTAGATAGTAAGAAGCTTTTAGTTATGACAGAAGGTGATAGAAGACTAGATGTTTCATTAAATAAAATAGGTGGTAAGGGTCTATTTGTAAAGGAGATAGAACTAGCTCTTTTAAATAAAGAAGCCCATGGGGCAGTTCATAGTATGAAAGATGTTCCTTTTGAACTTCCTAGTGAATTTGAGCTTGTTGCAATGCCTGAAAGAGAAGATATAAGAGATGCCTTTGTCTCTTTAAATGGATCAACTTTATCTAACTTAAGAAAAGGAGCTAGAATTGGAACTAGTAGTATAAGACGTGCAGAGCAATTGAAGTTATTTAGAAACGATTTAGAGATTGTTCCAATTAGAGGTAATGTTCAAACTAGAATAAAAAAAATAACTGAAGAAAACTTAGATGGAATAATTTTAGCGGCAGCAGGATTAAAAAGACTTGGTATGGAAGATATAATAAGTGATTATTTTGATCCAAAGGTATTTTTACCTGCTATTGGTCAAGGCGCTTTAGGAATAGAGTGCTTAAAAGGTGGAGAATTTAATAATTATTTTAAAGAATTAGATAGCAAAGAGGTTAGAACTACTGTTGAAGCTGAAAGAAGCTTTATGAAGGTATTAAACGGAGGATGTCACAGTCTTATAGGTGCTTATTCAGAAGTTAAAGATAGTGACTTATATATGATAGGTACATTTACTGTAAATAATAAAATAGTCAAAAAAGATATATTAGGAAATAAAGAAGATAATATATTATTAGGAAAAAAACTTGCAGAAAAAATATTAGGAGAGATCTAGGAGGAAATATGAGTAAAAAAGCATATATAATAGGAGCAGGTCCAGGAGATGAAGAGTTATTAACAATTAAGGCAATAAATGCATTACAAAAATGTACAGCTGTCTTATATGATAGATTAGTTGGAAACAATATACTTAATTATTTAAATGATGACTGTGAGATTTATTATTGTGGAAAAGAGCCAGGATGTCATTATAAAACACAGGAAGAGATAAATGAAAGTATAGTTGAACTTGCTAAAAAAGGCCATGTTGTTGGTAGAGTAAAAGGCGGAGATCCATATGTTTTTGGAAGAGGTGGAGAGGAAGTATTAGCCTTAGTAGAAGAAAACATACCTTTTGAAGTTATTTCAGGTGTTACTTCGCCTATTTCTGTTTTAAATTATGCTGGTATACCAATAACACATAGAGGATTAGCACAGAGTTTTCATATTGTGACAGGTATGTCAGCAAGAACTTTAAATGTAAATTGGAAAGCACTAGCAAAAGAAAATGGAACATTAGTATTTATGATGGGACTTTCAAATTTAGAGACAATTGTTGAAAAACTTTTAGAAAATGGTAAAGATATAGAAACTCCTTGTGGAGTAGTAATGAGAGGAACAACTTCAAATCAAAGAAAGGTTATTGGAACATTAGAAAATATTTGCAAAAAGGTTAGAGAAGCTAAGTTGGAATCACCTTGTATAATAGTTGTTGGAGATGTCGTTTCGTTAAATGAAAAACTTTCATGGTATGAAAATTCACCTCTATTTGGAGCTAATATTTGCTTAACAAGATCTAAGGAACAATCTAAAGAGATTAAATGGAAACTAAAAGAGTTAGGTGCAGAAGTAACAGAAATAAACTCTATAAAAATAAAAGAAACTGCTAAGAATTTAGATGAATATATTAATACTTTAGAAAAATATGATCGCATAGTATTTACTTCAGTAAATGCTGTTAATGTATTCTTTAATTATTTAGTAAAAAATCAAGTTGATATAAGAAAAATAAAAGCAGATTTTGCTGTTCTAGGAAAAGCAACTAAAAAAGCTTTAGTAGCTAGAGGAATTGTCCCAACTATAGTAGCACGTTCATTTACAGCAGAAGGTTTATTTGAAGTTTTAAAAGATGATATTAAAGAAGGAGAAGAAGTATTAATTCCATGCTCTTCTCTAAGTAGAGAATATTTGTTTGATAATTTAGCTACTTTAGGAGCAAAATGTCATAGAGTTAATATTTACGATACTATATGTGGAGATATTAAAAATCCAAGAGCTTTCAATGAAGTGGATATTGTATTATATACAAGTCCTTCAACTGTTAAAAACATGATTAATATGATTGGACTTGAAAATCTTAAAGAAAAAATAAGTGTAGCTATAGGACCTGTAACATTAAAAGCTTTAAATGAAAGTGGAATAGAAGGGAAAATGTGTAAAATACATACCGGAGATGGATTTTTAAGTGAGATTGAGGAGATATGGCAAGAGGTTAAAAAATAAATTTGTGGTAAAATTAATTTTATAGGCAAATTACAAACAAATTAGGAGGAAAGATTATGATAAAGAGAGGAAGAAGACTTAGAATAAACAAGGAAATGAGAGATCTTGTTAGAGAAAATATTTTAACAGCAAATGACTTTATATTTCCTGTATTTGTAGTTGAAGGAAGTAACATAAAAAAGGAGATAAGTTCTCTGCCAGGAAACTATCATGTATCTTTAGATAGATTAAATGAAATAATTGATGAAGTGGTGGATTTAAATATAAAAGGTATTATTATATTTGGGCTTCCAGATCATAAAGATGCTTGTGGATCAGAGGCATATTCTGATAATGGAATTGTTCAAAAAGCTATTAGAAAATTAAGAGAAGATTATAAAAACTTATTAGTAATAACTGATGTTTGTATGTGTGAATATACTAGTCATGGTCATTGTGGAATAATAGAAGGAAAAGATGTAGATAATGACAAGACTTTAAGTTTCTTAAATAAAATAGCAGTTTCACATGCTAAGGCTGGTGCTCATATGGTAGCTCCTTCAGATATGATGGATGGAAGAATATTGTCTATGAGAAATGCTTTAGATGAAGCTGGATTTTTTAACGTTGGAATAATGAGTTATTCTGCAAAATATTGCTCAGCTTTCTATGGACCTTTTAGAGAAGCTGCTAATTCAGCACCACAATTTGGGGATAGAAAAACTTATCAAATGGATCCTGCAAACTCAAGAGAAGCTATAAAAGAAGTAGAGCAAGACATAGAAGAGGGTGCAGATATAGTTATGGTTAAACCTGCCTTATCATATTTAGATATTGTTAAGGAAGTAAGAAATAAAGTAGATGTACCAGTTTGTGTTTATAATGTAAGTGGTGAATTTGCTATGGTTAAGGCAGCAGCTAAACTTGGACTTATAAATGAAAAGCAAGTGGCTTTAGAAATGCTTTTATCAATGAAGAGAGCTGGTGCAGATATGATAATAACTTACTATGCTATAGAAGCTGCTAAATGGTTACAAGAATAGTTTAAGACTATAGTATAATCAAAAATATATTTGGTTAACAATCTTATAGTTAGGAGAATGAATATGGACAGAAATAAAGAAATATTTGAAGAATCAAAAAAATACATGCCAGGTGGAGTTAATAGTCCTGTAAGATCTTTTGGAAGTGTTGGAATAAATCCTCCAGTAATAAAAAGTGGTAAAGGAGTTATTATAAAGGACGAGAATGGAAATGAATATATTGACTTTGTTTTAGCTTGGGGACCAATGATATTAGGCCATTGTGATGAAGATGTGGTAGAAGCAATAAAGAAAACATCAGAGGAAAGTATAGCTTTTGGTGCTTCAACAAAATTAGAATTAGATTTAGCTAAATTTTTATGTGAAACACTGGACAATGTTGATATGATAAGAATGGTAAACTCAGGTACAGAAGCTACTATGAGTGCTGTAAAGTTAGCAAGAGGATACACAAAGAAAGATAAAATAATTAAATTTGCAGGATGCTATCATGGACATTTTGACGGATTCTTAATAGAAGCTGGGTCAGGAGTATTAACAGAAGGAATTCCAGGGTGTTTAGGTGTTCCAGAAGAAAGTATAAAGAATACTTTAATAGGAATATACAATGATGAAAAGCAAGTTGAAGAACTATTTGAAAAGTACGGAAATGATATTGCTGGAATAATAATAGAGCCAGTTGCTGGAAATATGGGAGTTGTTAAATGTGATCCTAAGTTTATGAGAAAACTTAGAGAATTATGTGATAAATATGGAGCGCTTCTTATATTTGATGAAGTTATGTGTGGATTTAGAGTAGCTTATAAAGGAGCACAAACTTTATTTGATGTTAAGCCTGATTTAGTAACTTATGCTAAAATAATGGGTGGTGGTCTACCTTGTGGAGCATATGGTGGAAGAAGAGAGATAATGGAAAACTTATCACCACTAGGTGGAGTTTATCAAGCTGGAACAATGTCAGGAAACCCAATAGTAATGAGCGCAGGACTTACAACAGTTAAAAAACTTTATGAAAATCCATCATACTATGATCATATTGAAAAAATAGGATTAAAACTTGAGCAGGGTGTTCTTGAAATAGCAAAGAAAAAAGGCATAGGCCTTGTTGTTAATAGACAAGGTGGAATGATAACTTTATTCTTTACTGATTTAAAAGAAGTTAAATGTTACGATGATGTAAAAACTTGTGATGGAGAAAGATTTAAAAGATACTTCTTGCATATGTTAAACAAAGGATTTAACATACCACCATCACAATTTGAAGCAATGTTCTTAAGTGTAAAACATACAGAAGAGCATATAGATAAATTCTTAGAAGCTTTTCAAAGCTTTGAAGGATAATAAATTTTAAAAAATTTTAAATGAATGCTGATTTTTAGGTATATGTTTAAGGAAAGAACTTAATTTAATAGGGAGCTTTATTACAAATCAATATATTTATAGGTTTGTAGTAAAAATTTTCTTTTTAATTAATCTATTTACATACCTATAAATCAGCTTTAATTTTATAAAGAAACTTTAATTAAATTGGGTTTTTATGATAGAAAAAATGAAATTAAAAAAAGACAAATAATATGATGTTTTTGTAATATGAGCTAGAATTGTAGGGATTATGTCAGCAATATAAGCCTCTAATAATGGTCAAAAGGTAAGTGTATCGTTTAAAGAAAGTTAATTTGATATATTCTTTTAGTTACGGCTATGTTTTAATTATAATTAATAATAGTTTAAAATAGAGAGTTAATATAAATTAAAAATTTATAATTTAATATATAAAAAGTTTATCAGTCTAAAAATTTTTATATATTAGACTGATAAACTAAAAATATTATCTTATATATATTTGTTCTAAAAGTTCATTTATGTTGATAGTACAATTTTCAGGGGTAGATGCTAAAAGTTTTATTCCTTTATAGCTTATTCTAAGTTTAGATTTGCTATTTTTAAGTTCACTAGCAAATTCTAATATTGAATTTTTATCCAAATCCATATTAAAGGAACTTAATATAGTAATATAAAGATATTCTGTATAAAGATATTTATGGCTTTCATAATTTTCGTAAGAATCTATACCTTCACATAAAAATTTAACATAATCATCTATATGACTAAATATTTCAGAAAGTTTATCTCTATAAATAAATTTTATAGAGTTAATTTCTAAGAATGCTTTATTTAAAGAGAATAAAATATGATCTTTTATTGTTGATACTTCTTCAGCTGAAAAGGTTAAATAAAGGTTTAAATAGGAATCCCTATTAGAAAAAATAGTTTCTAAGTATCTTATAAATGAATAAAAATCTTCTCTATTGTTACCAGGCTCTATTTGAAATAGTATTTTAAAAAATAAGTTCCAATGAAAATCATAATTCATAGCATGAGCTAGTTTATTTCCAATTGAATTAGAAAATTCTGAGTCAAAGAATAAAGGTTCAACACCTATAGATAATTTGTTTTTAAAAGATATGGAATCCTTAAAAACTTCGTTTAATCTTACTGAAGTATTTACGAAAGTATTGTAATATTCTTGAGAAGTATTACAATTGTTTTTAGTAAATATATAATCTATTATTATGTCGCAAGCATTTCTAAAATCAACAGATATACCTAAATCGTGTTTTACTTTAGAAGAGTATATATCATATATCATTTTAGAAAGTAGAATTTCAATACCTTCTTTTTTTAACCCAACGCCATTAGAATTATCCATGTGAGAATTAACATGGTTGAATATAGTTAGAAGTTGATTATCGATTAAACATAAATTATTTTTTATAGAATTAAGGATATTTTTATAAAATTTATCTCCTAAAATCATATTATAGTTTTTATATATTATTTTATGTTCAATTTCACCCCAAAAATTATTTACCATAGATTTTATTTGAAGTTCAAAATTAAATTTTTTTTCTTCATTTAGAATAAAACCGTCTATTCTATATAATTCAAAACCATTTTTTTGTTTCAAAGGTTGATTTTCTCTAAGGTCTAAAAATATATTTGGATTTTGTGTTGAATAAGAAAATCCATCTTCATTATTACAATTAAATATTGTTTTTATAAATTTAAATATATGCTCCTCATCTTCTATAAATCTACATTCTATTCTTACACCTATTAAATCAGATAGGTTTTTAAATAGATCATTAGGTGATTCATATTTTATATAATAATTGTGTCTTATGATTTTCTCTTTTAGACTAGAAGATGATTTTACTCTAGTCGATATATTAAAAAATCCTTCACAAGAGTTCTCTAGCAGGGAATAGAAAAAATCATCAAGCAAATTTGCACTGTATGCTAAATCTTTTTTCATCTCCTTAAGTAATTCTAAAGTACCTTTTGTGAATTCAAAAACTTTTAATTCCAAATTTAAAACACCGTCCTTGTTAGTTTATAAGTAAAGTCAGCATAGTTTAATAATACCAACATATAATAAGTATAACAATAGAGTGATTTTAAATAATATTATATTTGAATACTTTTGTAAAAATGGACAATTTGTTAATTAAATAAGCTTATAATTAAATATTAATCATATAAATGATTAATTAATAACAATTTGTAATAAAAGAATAGTATTAATTAATAAATTCTGAAAATTTAAAATAGACTTTGACTTTCTTTGACTTTTATAGTATTATAATTACATAAGATAGAAAAAAGAGAATATTGAGGTGATAAAATGAATGCAGATAAAATGACATTAAGAGTACAACAAAGCTTAAACGATGCTTATGAAATAGCAGTTAAATATAACAATCAACAATTAGATATAATTCACTTATTTTCAGCATTAGTAAATCAAAAAGATGGTTTAATTCCTAATATATTTGAAAAAATGGGTGTTAACATAGATTCATTAAAGAGAGACATTCATGTACAGATAGATAGAATGCCTAAGGTTTTAGGAGAGGCGGCACAATCATCAGGGGTTACTGCTACAAGAAGAATAAATGAAGTATTAATAAAAGCAGAAGAAATTTCAAAACAATTTGAAGATTCATATATAAGCGTTGAGCATGTAATGCTTGCAATAATGGATATAGATAAAAATGGAGCTGTAGGAGAAATCTTAAGAAAAAATAATATAACTAAAGATGGATTCCTAAAAGTTTTAAATGAAGTTAGAGGAAGTCAAAGAGTTGATTCACAAGATCCAGAAGGAACTTATGAGGCTTTAGATAAATACGGTACTAATTTAATAGAACTTGTAAAACAACACAAATTAGATCCTGTTATAGGAAGAGATGAAGAAATAAGAAGAGCTGTTAGAATTCTTTCAAGAAAAACTAAAAATAATCCAATACTAATAGGAGAACCTGGAGTTGGTAAAACTGCTATAGTTGAAGGATTAGCAGAAAGAATTGTAAGAGGAGATGTACCAGAAGGATTAAAAGATAAAGTAATTATCTCATTAGATATGGGTGCATTAATAGCTGGTGCTAAATATAGAGGAGAATTTGAAGAGAGATTAAAAGCTGTATTAAAAGAAGTTCAAAGTTCAGAAGGAAAAATAATTTTATTTATAGATGAAATTCATACAATTGTAGGTGCTGGTAAAACAGATGGTGCAATGGATGCAGGAAACTTAATTAAACCTATGCTTGCAAGAGGTGAGTTACACTGTATAGGAGCTACAACTTTTGATGAATATAGACAATATATAGAAAAGGATAAAGCTTTAGAAAGAAGATTCCAACCTGTAATAGTTGAAGAACCAACAGTTGAAGAAACTATATCAATTTTAAGAGGACTAAAAGAAAGATTTGAAATTCACCATGGAATTAGAATACATGATTCAGCAATAGTAGCTGCTGCAAAACTTTCTCATAGATATATTCAAGATAGATATCTACCAGATAAGGCTATAGATTTAATAGATGAAGCTGGTGCTATGATAAGAAGTGAAATAGATTCTCTTCCAACTGAATTAGATATCATAAGAAGAAAGATTTTAATGCTTGAAACTGAAAAAGAAGCTTTATCAAAAGAAAATGATGATGCATCTAAGGAAAGATTAGTTGCTTTAGAAAAAGAGCTTGCTGACCTTCAAGATAAAAATGATGAAATGACAATTAAATATGAAAAAGAAAAAGCTCATATTTCAGCAGTTAGGGATTTAAAGGCTGAGTTAGACGAAACAAGAGGATTAGCTGAAAAATATGAAAGAGAATATGATTTAAATAAAGTTGCAGAACTTAAATATGGAAAAATTCCAGAACTTGAGAGTAAAATAAAAGAACAAGAAGAAAGTATGGAAAAAGATAATGAAAATGCTTTATTAAAAGAAGAAGTTACTGAAAATGAAATTTCAGAAATAATTTCAAAATGGACTGGAATTCCTGTTACAAAACTAGTTGAAAGTGAAAGAGAAAAACTTTTAAGATTAGAAGAAGAATTAAGAGAAAGAGTAATAGGTCAAGATGAAGCTACAACTGCAGTTGCTAATGCTGTAATAAGAGCTAGAGCAGGTCTTAAAGATGAAAGAAAACCAATAGGATCATTTATATTCTTAGGACCTACTGGAGTTGGTAAAACAGAGCTTGCAAAAACTTTAGCTAGAAATTTATTTGATAGTGAAGACAATATAGTAAGAATAGATATGTCTGAATACATGGAAAAACATGCGGTATCTAGATTAATAGGACCTCCTCCAGGATATGTAGGATATGAAGAAGGAGGACAATTAACAGAAGCTGTTAGAAGAAACCCATATTCAGTAATATTATTTGATGAAATAGAAAAAGCACATGATGATGTATTTAACTTATTCCTTCAAATATTAGATGATGGTAGATTAACAGATAATAAAGGTAAAACTGTTGATTTCAAAAATACTATAATAATTATGACTTCTAATATAGGTAGTGGATATTTATTGGAAAACAAATCCAATGAAGGTATAGAAGAAGATATTAGAGAAAATGTTATGAATGAAATGAAGTTAAGATTCAAACCAGAATTCTTAAACAGAGTAGATGATATCATAATGTTTAGACCTTTAAGCAGTGAAGGAATTAAGAAAATAATAGATATATTCTTAAGAGATGTTGAAAATAGATTAAGAGAAAGAAATATAACTCTTGAAGTTACTGATGGAGCTAAGGAAATATTAGCTGAAGAAGGATATGATCCAGTATATGGAGCTAGACCATTAAAGAGATATATAAGCAATGTTTTAGAAACTGAAATAGCTAAGAAAATAATTGCTGGAGAAATTTATGATGGATCTGTTGCTTTAATAGATGGAGTAGATGGAAAAGTTATAGTTTCTAGAAAATAAAGTATTATAAATTTATAAAGATCATAGATTAAATTAAATCTATGGTCTTTATTTTTATGTAATTTTAAATATATTTTCAATAAAATGATAATAAAAAAATAAATTGGCAATAAAAATATTTTAAATTTATAAAAAATTAATAAAAAACTGTAGAAAATTGCAAGATTTATGGTTATAATATTTTTAAAATGCGAAAATAAAAAAACTAAAATTATAATTTGAAAAGGAGAGATAAGAGTGGCACTGATAGGAATAGTAATAGTAATATTAGGATTTGCACTTAAATTTGATACTATAGCAGTTGTGTTAGTAGCGGGATTATCAACTGGATTAGTATCACATATGAGTTTGTATGAAATATTAGAAAAATTAGGATCAACTTTTGTAAGTCAGAGACACATGACATTATTTATGTTAACTTTACCTGTAATAGGTATATGTGAAAGATTTGGTTTAAAAGAAAGAGCTATAACCTTAATAAAGAGTATGAAAAATATGTCGACTGGAAAACTTTTAAGTTGCTATTTATTTATTAGAGAAGTTGGAGCTGCGGTTTCATTAAGACTAAGTGGACAAGCACAATTTGTAAGACCACTTATAAATCCAATGGCTCAAGGAGCAGCTGTGAGTAAATATGGAGAGTTAGATGATAAAGATGAAGATTTAATAAAAGGAACAGCTGCTGCTATGGACAACTATGGAAATTTCTTTGGACAAAATGTATTCTTAGCAAGTTCAGGAGTTCTTTTAATAGCAGGAACATTACAAGAGTTAGGATATGGAGTTAATGCTTTAGAGATAGCAAAAGCCTCAGTTCCAATAGCTATAATAGCTTTAATACTAGGAATATTGCAAAATAAATTATTAGATAGAAAATTAAGTAAGAACTTATCGAGGAACAAAGAAGAAATAAAGTAGGGGTGACAATTAATGGATATAAAAATGATTTCTAACATATTGCTTGAAATTTTTTATATAATAGTAGGACTTTTAATGTTAAATACTGCAATTTACACATTAAAAGATAAGGAGCATAAAACTAGAATAGGAACAGCAGTTTTTTGGACTATATTATCAATTATATTTATAGCTGGTGGAGCTATTCCACCAGTTGTAGTAGGAGTTTTGCTTTTACTTATAGGAGTATTAACTGCAAGTAAACAAGTAAATATAGGAAATATAAAGATGCCTAGTGTAAATTTTGCAGAAATGCAAGCTAAAAAGCTAAAAAATAAAGTTTTTTTACCTTCAATTGTAATAGCAATTGGATCTTTGGTTATTGCACAGTTTACGAGTTTAGCAGGAACTGTTGCTATAGGAATAGCTTCTGTGGCTGCCGTAATAACTACTTTCTTAGTATTAAAAGCAAAACCAAAGCATTTAGTAGAAGATAGTAATAGAATGGTTCAATCAGTAGGGTCTACAAGTATATTGCCTCAACTTTTAGCAGCTTTAGGAACAGTATTTACTGCGGCAGGAGTAGGAGATGTTATAGCATCTGGAATATCTAATTTTATTACAGAAGGAAACATATTAGCAGGTGTAATAGCTTACTGTGTAGGAATGGCTATATTCACTATGATAATGGGAAATGCTTTTGCGGCATTTTCAGTTATAACAGTTGGAATAGGATTACCATTTGTGTTTGCACAAGGAGCTAATGTAGCTATAGCTGGGGCTTTAGCATTAACTGCAGGATATTGTGGAACATTATTAACCCCAATGGCAGCAAATTTTAATGTCATGCCAGCAGCTTTATTAGAAACAAAAGATAATAATGTGGTTATGAAATGCCAAAGCTTATTTGCTATAATTTTATTAGTTATACATATAGCTTTAATGTATTTCTTAGCATTTTAATTAACTATATATTAAAAATTAAGGAGTGTATAAGGATGAAAGTATTAATTACAGGATTCGATCCTTTTGGAGGAGAAAGTATAAATCCAGCTTTAGAAGCTGTTAAGATGATACCAGAAAATATAGAAGGAGCTGAGGTTGTTAAATTAGAAATACCTACAGTTTTTAGAAAATCTCTTGAAAAAATAGAAGAAAAAATAGAGGAAATTAATCCAGATGTAGTTATTTCTATAGGACAAGCTGGTGGAAGATTTGGTATAACTCCAGAAAGAGTAGCTATAAATATGGATGATGCAAGAATAGAGGATAATGAAGGGAATCAACCAATAGATATTACTATATATGAAGATGGAGAAAGTGCATATTTTAGTAGTTTACCTATAAAAGCAATGGTTAAGGAAATGGTTGATAATGGAATACCTGCATCAGTTTCTAATACAGCTGGTACTTTTGTTTGTAACCATGTTATGTATGGAGTTTTATATTTAGTAAATAAAAAGTATAAAAATATAAGAGCTGGATTTATACATGTACCTTATATTCCAGCCCAAGTTGTAAATAAACCTAATACACCTTCTATGTCTATTAATGATATAGCAAAAGGATTAGAGCTTAGTATAAAGGCTATAGTTTTAAATAATAATGATATCAAAACTGTAGGAGGGGCTGTTTGTTAATGTTAGAACCTAGGATAAAAAGAAGAATCTTTGTTTATGGAAGTTTAAGAACAGGATTTTTTAATTATGAAAAATATTTAAAAGGGAAAGTTATAAAAAGTGAATTAGGAAGAGTAAAAGGAACTTTATATCATATGCCTAAAAAAGGATATCCTGCTTTAGTTGAAGGGGATGGATTTGTATATGGAGAAGTTATGACTATTCTTGATTATGAAAATGTTATAAATGCTATGGATCTTATGGAAGGATATTTAGGAGTTAACAATAAAAGTAATGAATATAATAGGATTGAGATGGATGTTGAAATTTTAGGAAAGAAATCTCCTGAAAAGTGTTATGTTTATTACTATGGAATGAATGATAAAGAGGATTTTGAGAATAATAGTATATTAATACAGGATGGAAATTGGAGAAATTTTATGCTTGAAAAAATTTCTCAAAAATAAGAGGTAAGAATTTTCTTACCTCTTATTTTGTGTTATTATTTCATTGATTGTTCGTATTTTTCTACCATTCTTTTAACCATTTCTCCACCAACGCTTCCACATTGTTTTGAGCTAAGGTCTCCGTTGTAATCTGAGAATGGTACTCCCATTTCATTTGCTACCTCATTTTTGAATTTTGCTAATCCATTTTTTGCTTCTGGAACTAATTGTGCCATTTTGAATTCCTCCTTTTAAGTTAAATGAAATTTTTTGAAAGGTTAAGTTTTCTTTTCCTTTCACTATTATGGTGTGCAGAATTAGATTTAATAATCTATAAATTTATATCCAATATAGGATTAAAAATCACCTTATGGAATAAAATTCTAAATGACATTAATTTATCTTACAAAAACAAAATGTAATGTAATTTTGAAAAAATCACAAATATAATTAGTATATGATTTATAGTTTTTTTTATTATACATTAAATTTTAAGTCTTTATATGATAAGAAGCCATATGAAGTATCAGCTTCTTTAACAGCTTTTATAATAGCTTTCTCCATAACTTGAGCTGCTAAAAGACCAACTACATTTATGTCTGCATTGACTTTGTTTGAAGAAAGAGTAAATATTGTATCACCATCAAACATAGTGTGAGCAGGTCTTATAGTTCTTCCAAAACCATTTTGAGCCATAGATGCAATTTTATTAGCTTGAGCTTTAGAAAAAGAACCATTAGTTACTATACACCCAATAGTAGTATTTCCTTTAAAAACATTTTTAGGATTTTGATAAGCACTTATTAAGCTTTTTTCTATGTTTATAAATGAATTCATATTTGGGTTTAATCCACCAGCTATTATTTTATTGTTATTATTAGGGTCAACAATGTCACCTAGGCTATTAACTCCTACAATAGCACCAACTTTTAAATCACCAACTTGTACAGCATAGCTTCCAAAGCCACCTTTCATTGCAAGCTTTTGATTTAAGGCTTTACCTACTGTGGCACCTGTTCCACAACCTATATTCCCGTTTTTTGAGTCAAAGTAGTTTTCAGAGTTTTTACAGGCTTCTAATCCCATTTCTTTATTAGGCCTTGCTTTAGGATTTCCACAGGCTAAGTCAAATAAAACAGCACCACATACTATAGGAACTTTAGCTACGCCTACATCAAATCCAATATTTTTATTTTCTAGATATTCCATAACCCCTGAGCAAGCGTCAAGTCCAAAGGCAGATCCACCAGATAATACTACAGCATGGACTTTATCAACCATTTCCATAGGATTTAATAAATCAGTTTCTCTAGTTCCAGGAGCTCCACCACGAACATCAACTCCTCCAGAAGCGCCTTCTTCACATAGTAAAACTGTACAGCCTGTAGCACCTTCAAAATCTTGGGCATGTCCTAGTTTAAAGCCTTCAATATCTGTAATTTTTATTTCAAACATTATGATTATACCTCCATTAAATTGTTTTATATGATTTAAATTGTATATTTTAAGAATAACAATCTGTTTTAAATAAGTGTGTTTTACAGAACTTAAATTAATATAAAGTTTAATAAAATTTAAATATTTACTACTAAACAAATAAAGTTTTAGCGTATAACTTTAAGTAAAGCTATACGCTAAAATATATTTATAATCTTAATTTATCTTAAAATTTTTCTAACTCCTAATATAACAGGAATTGATATTAGAGCTGATATAAATGCCTCAGGAATTCCATTTGTAATTCCTATTCCAGCTAAGGTTAATTTTGCAGCTTGTTCAGATATTCCTAAAGCAGAAGCATATCTTTCTAAATAAAAAATATATGTTAATCCAAGAACACCTATGGTATTTATTAAAGTTCCAATTACGGAAGCTGTACCTATAGATAGGGCTTCTTCTTTGTTTTTATGTTTAAATTTAAACATGATAATTATTCCTGCTAAAAAGAATAAAACACCAATTATAGATGATATAATTAAAGAATTTGTTAAAGCTTTAGAACTTACAAATAGAAGAACTCCAAGAATAAGAGAACTTATAATTGCTGTAACTTTTAAATTTTTTTTAGATCCTTTAATCATAGCTGAATATACATAGTAACTTACTACACCTATAAGAATTCTGGGAACTAAAGCTATAATAGGGTTCCAGAACATAAAGCTAGTTGGTGTTGGTGTCATAAAAGCTTGATACATAGAAAATAATCCAAAAACTAGTCCTATTAAGCCTCCTACAACAGGACCTTCAATAATAGCTCCTATTATAACAGGAATATGCATAATAGTAGCTTTAACAGGTGGAACATTTATAAATCCTAATCCTGTTAATCCTAGAAATATTGATATACCAGATAGCATACCAATAACTACTAGTTTTCTTGTTTTTTGTCTAGTTTGATAGACTGAATTCATTGACTCTCCTCCGTTCTTATTCCCAATGGGATATAATTCGGTTGTTAAATTTTTAACCGTATAAAATAGTTCAGCTTCTAATATAGAATACCGACAGTGATATTTTAACATTAATTTTTTAAGAAATTCAATATAAAAAGGAAATTTGGTGCAAATTTATAAATGTCGTAAAAGGCAGAATGACTTACTTACAGGGATTAAAAATATAAAGTAGTAATTTTCTGACAATTCATAAAAGAATTAATTTAAGTTATTAGTGGTAAAATATAATTAAGATAAATTAAAAATAAATTTTAATTATTGAAAGTTTAGGAGTTTTTATATGAATGATAGAGAATTATTTAAAATTTTAGAAAAGCATATTTTAGAGGATAAGAACCCATCAGAATTTTTAAGTTTTTTAAAGAAAAAGAAGTTTTTAGAAGGTTCTTTTTTAGAAATATTAATGGATTTAGAAGAGGTTAAGCAGGAGAAAACGCATCATCCAGAAGGAAATGTATGGATTCATACAATGCAAGTTTTAGATGAGGCAGCAAGTTTAAGGAGTCTTGCTAATAATAAAAGAGAATTTATGTGGGCAGCTTTGCTTCATGATATTGGGAAGAGAGACACTACTAAAATGAGAAATGGCAGGTGGACTTCTTACGACCATGATAGAGTAGGAGCGAAACTTTCAAAAGAAATATTAGAGAGTATTACAAATCAAGGTGAATTTGTAAGTAAAGTAAGCAATTTAGTTAGATATCATATGTCTTATCTTTATATAGATAAAAATTTACTCTTTGTAAAACCAGAAGATATGGTTGAAAATTCAGATCTTCATGATATAGCTTTATTGACTTATTGTGATAGAGTTGGAAGAGGAAAAAAGACTTTAGAAGATAAGAAAAAAATATTAGATTCAATAAATGATTTTATAGTTAAAGTTAATGAGAAAACTAATGAAAATTATGATAAATTATATGTCTTAGAAAAATAAGTAATTGATTTTTGTAATGATTACTTATATAATGTCTATTATAAATTAAAATTCAATATGTTCGGATGAAGGTAATGGGAGAGTGATATTTTAAATATCCACCGAAGAGGGAAATCTTTCAGGTATTAGGACCGTTACTGGACGAGCCTCTGGAGAGACTCTTGAAAAAGAGCACCGAAGGAGCAAGGTCAAAATTTTTGATTGAAACTCTCAGGTAAAAGGACAGAGGATAAGGTTAGTTACTTAAATTTTTTAAGTATCCTTATTCTCCTCCGCAAATTTAAATTTAAGGAGGATTTTTTTATGGAAAACTTATTAAATCAAATCGACAATTTAGTATGGGGAGTACCACTTCTTATGCTACTTGTAGGAACAGGAATATATCTTACTATAAGACTAAAACTATTACAAATATTAAAATTACCATTAGCTTTAAAGTATGTATTTAAAAAAGATGATGAATCTTCTTGTGAAGATGTAGAAGGAGATGTCTCAAGTTTTGGAGCCTTATGTACAGCTCTTTCAGCTACCATAGGTACTGGAAATATAGTTGGAGTTGCTACTGCTATAAAGGCAGGAGGACCAGGAGCATTATTCTGGATGTGGGTAGCTGCTTTCTTTGGAATGGCAACTAAATATGCAGAAGGTGTACTTGCTATAAAGTATAGGGTTGTAGATGAAAATGGTCAAATGGCAGGAGGACCAATGTACTATATAAAAAATGGACTTGGTCTAAATTGGTTAGCTAATATTTTTGCTTTCTTTGGAATTGGTGTAGCCTTATTAGGAATAGGAACTTTTGGACAAGTTAAGTCTATAACTGATGCAGCAAGTATTACATTTAATGTTCCAACGATTGTTACA
This sequence comes from Clostridium sp., assembly GCF_029258205.1. Classification (GTDB taxonomy): domain Bacteria; phylum Bacillota; class Clostridia; order Clostridiales; family Clostridiaceae; genus Sarcina. Next base: position 5,900 of record NZ_JARHZJ010000016.1, on the reverse strand, counting down.
GCAGGAATAGTAACTTTATTAGTTGCTTTAGTAATTTTAGGTGGAATAAAAAGAATATCTAGTGTATCAGAAAAGGTAGTTCCTTTAATGGCAGGTCTTTATGTCTTAGGAGTTTTAATAGTTATAGCTTTTAATTTAGATAAAGTTCCACATGCAGTATCAATAATTATTGAAAGTGCCTTTAATCCTAAGGCTGCTCTAGGAGGAGCTGTAGGAGTTAGCATAATAGCTGTAATGAAAAGCGGAGTAGCTAGAGGGGTTTTCTCTAATGAAGCTGGTCTTGGAAGTGCTCCAATAGCAGCAGCGGCAGCTAAAACTAAGTCTCCAGTTAAGCAAGGACTTATTTCAATGACAGGTACATTCTTTGATACAATCCTTATTTGTACAATGACAGGTATAGTAATAATTCTTACTGGTGCTTATAATGGAAGTTTAGAGGGAGCAGCACTTACAACACAGGCTTTTGAAATAGGGCTTCCTATAAGTAATATAGGAACATATATAGTTAATATAGGACTTATGTTCTTTGCATTTACTACAATATTAGGATGGAACTATTATGGAGAAAGATGTATTGAGTATTTGTTTGGAATAAAAGCTATAAAGCCATATAGAATTTTATATATAACTTTAGTTGCAATAGGATCATTCTTACCATTGACATTAATATTTATAATTGCAGATATTGTTAATGGATTAATGGCAATTCCAAACCTTGTAGGTATTATTGGATTAAGAAAAGTAGTTATAGAAGAAACAGAAGAATTCTTTAGAGAAAAAGCTTTAAGTGAAGAGAATACAGAATTAGAAGGAACTGTTTTAAATTAGTATAAATAAAAAAATCCATGAGTAAAATTTACTCATGGATTTTTTTATCTTCCTTTATTAGGAAGTTTACTTCTAACTATATTTTCAACTTTTTCAGGAAGTTCTAGAATTTCTTCCTTTGTAAGTTTATCAGTATAAATTGGTGGATGAATATAAAGATTTACTTTACCAGGTTTTATGAAATAATGATTTCCTTCCATTATTTTATATGTTCCATCAATTGTAAGAGGAACTATAGGAACCTTTGGTTTAGTAGCTAATTTAAAACTACCAGCTTTAAATTCTCTCATTTTACTACATTGACTTCTTGTTCCTTCAGGAAAAACAACCATTGAATATCCTTCTTTTAATTGATTAATTCCTTGCAGAATACCTGCCATAGCTTTTTTTGGGTGTTCTCTGTCAATAAATATTGCCTTTGAAAGTATTATCCAGTTTTTTAATATAGGCATTTTTTCAAGTTCTTTTTTTGCTATGAATCCTTTTGGTCTATCAATAGAGTACATAATTACAGGAATATCCATATTACTTTGATGGTTACAAACAAAAAGAACAGGTCCTTTTGGAATATTCTCTAAACCTTCAACATTAACTTCTATTCCAGCATCCTTAAGAAAAGTATGAGCTATTCTTCTACTACATTGATATATGTATTCATCTCTTTCCTCAAGTTTACCTTCCTCTTCCATTTTATTTATTTTTTTTATATCAGATAAGGATTTTATTAATGTCCAGGCATATCCTTTTCCATACCAATATATAGATCTAAACATATATTTCGCCCCTTTAATATTACTAGTACTAAGTAATATTATAACAGTTTTTAAAAAATATCAAATATGGAATTCGCTTTGAAGAGCGTAAAAATAAAAAGCTTAGATATTTACTATTTCTTTTTTTTGGACTATAATTTACCAAAATAGAATGTTGTTTTATGTGAGATAATTTAAATAGAAAATAAAGCATTATAATTTATTTTAGAATATAAATTACTTTGATTGGAGAATACATTAAAATGAAAAAATTAGATTTGAAGAATGGGATAATAATAGCAGATGGAGCTATGGGGACTAGATTAATGGAATTAGGAGTAAACTTAAAAGAGATTCCATCAGAACTTTTAAATATTAAAAAGCCTGAATTAATAGAAAAAGTTCATAGAGAGTATATAGATGCTGGAGCGTATTTAATACTTTCAAACACATTTATGTGTAATATTATAAACGCGGAAAGGAATAATTATAATTTAGAAGAGGTTGTTGAGTCAGGACTTGACATTGCTAAGAGGGCATGTGTAAATAAAGGCTTAGTTGCTTTAGATATAGGTCCTCTTTCATATTATGTAGAAGAAAATGATGCTTCATTTAAAGAAATTGTTGAGGAAAATACTGAAAGAATAATTAGTTCTTCAAAAGGTAATTTTGATTTAGTTATTTTTGAAACCTTAGGAAGTCTAAAGGAAGGAGAATTTGCAGTTAAAAAGGCAAAAGCATTAACAGATAAGCCTGTTATATGTTCATTTACTTTAGCTTGGAAAAAGGATATTACTAATTTTATAAAAAATATTATTTCAACTTTAGAGCCTTTAGGAGTAGATGCTTTAGGAATAAATTGTACAGGGTACGAAGATATACTAAAGGCATTAGATATAATTAATCAAAATACAAATCTTCCTATAATGATAAAGGCTAATTTAGGAATACCAAAAAAAGTAGGGGAAGAGCTTATATATGGTAAGACTCAGGAAGAATTTAAAAACTTATCTAAAAGAGCTCTTGAAAAGGGAGTAAATATAATAGGAGGGTGTTGTGGAACAACTCCAGTATATATAAGAGCTATTTCTAATTTGAAATAGAGCATAAAGTTATAACAATAATATGGAGAAATTATTTTTTTATAAAAATTAAATAATCTATAAAAAGTCCACTAAACATATAAGATTGAAAATTGAATGAATGCTTTGTAAACGTATATAATCTAGGTATAGGTTAATGAACTTTAGATAAGGAGAGGTTAGACATGAAAAAAGTACATGTAGTTTCACATAGTCATTGGGATAGAGAGTGGTATATACCATTTCAAAAACATAGAGTTAAATTAGTACATTTTATGGATTCATTAATAGATACTTTAGAGAATAATGAGCATTTTAAATATTTTCATTTAGATGGACAAACTATAGCTTTAGATGATTATTTAGAAATAAAGCCGTATATGTTTGATAGATTAAAGAAACTTATAGAAGAGGGAAAACTTCATGTAGGACCATGGTATGTTCTTCAAGATGAATATTTAATAAGTGCAGAAGCAAATGTAAGAAATATGCTTTTAGGAATGAGATTTGCAAAAAGATTTGGAAACCCAGTAAAAATAGGTTATTTTCCAGATTCTTTTGGTAACATATCTCAAGCACCTCAAATATTAAGAGGATTTGGAATAGATAATGCAGTATTTGGTAGAGGAATAACTCCAATAGCTTTTGATAATCAAAAGATTGAAGAAGCAGGTGAAAATGAATATCATTCAGAAGTATTATGGAAATCACCAGATGGATCAGAAGTTTTAGGAATACTTATGGCTAATTGGTATAGCAATGGTAATGAAATTCCTGAAAATAAAAAAGAAGCCATTGAATTTTTAAATGATAGAGTTAATAAAGCAGATATGTATGCTACAACAGATCAAATATTATTAATGAATGGATGTGATCATCAACCAGTTCAAATAAATGTTGGTGACATAATAGATAATGTAAAAGAAGATGTTGATTTTGAATTAATTCATAGTAATTTAGTTGATTATATAAAAGATGTTAAGAAAGAAGTTAAAGACTTAAAAGAAGTTACAGGAGAATTAAATGGTCAATATACAGATGGATGGTGGACTCTATGTAACACAGCTTCATCAAGACTTTACTTAAAGCAAATGAATAATAAATCTCAAGTTCTTTTAGAAAGATATGTTGAACCTTTAGGAGTTATGGCTTCATTAGAAGGAAAGAAGTACGAAAGTGATTTCATACTTCAATCATGGAAATACTTAATTCAAAACCATCCTCATGATTCAATTTGTGGATGTAGTATTGATGAAGTTCATCAAGATATGGTAACAAGATTTAAGTCTAGTATGCAAATATCAGAGGAAATGATAGATAGAAGTACTAATCATATGTTAAATTTAGTAAATGGAACTACTACAGATAGAGAAAGCATTGTTGTATTTAATACATTAGGATGGGATAGAAGTGAAGTAGTAGAAGCTACAGTTGATGTAAATAAAGAGTCAGGTATAGAAAACTTTAAGGTTGTTACAGAAAATGGAGAGGAAGTTCCATCAGTAGTTGAAGCCTTAGGAGAAACATTTAAATATACTCTTCCAAACAATAGATTTAGACAGCCTGAGTATGTAAATAGATTTAAGGTTAAATTCTTAGCTAATAATATAAAAGCTTTAGGATTAAAATCATTTAAAATAGTTCCATGTGAAAAGGTAGAAGAAAAAGAAGTTTCTCAAGACTTAACTTTTGAAAATAAATTCTTCTCATTAAAGTTTAATGAAAATGGTACATTTGATTTACTTCATAAAGGAACAAATAAAGAGTATAAGAATTTAAATGCCTTTGAAGATTGTGGAGATATAGGAGATGAATACATCTTTAGAGCTCCAGAGAAAGATTTAGTAGTAAATACTTTAGGAAATAAGGCTTGTATTAATGTATTAAAAGATAATGAAGTAGAAAAAGTAATAGAAGTTAAAAATACTTTGGAAGTACCAGTAAAAGCTATTAAGAAAGAAAGTAGAAGAGTAGAAGAAATTACTGAAATTAAGTTGGTTTCTACTATAATTTTAAGTGAAGTTTCTAAGAGAGTTGATATTAAAGTTGAAATAGAAAATACTGCAAAGGATCATAGAGTAAGAGCATTATTCCCAACTAGAATAGAAGCAAGCACTCATTTTGCAGAGGGACATTTTGATGTTATAGAAAGAGAAACAACTCCATGGGAAGGATGGCAAAATCCATCCAACTGTCAAAAACAAACAAACTTTGTTGATGTAAATGACGGAAAAGTTGGACTTATGGTTGCTAACAGAGGATTGCCTGAATATGAAGTATTAAGAGATGGTCAAAATACTATAGCCTTAACAATATTAAGATCTGTTGGAGAGTTAGGAGATTGGGGAGTATTTCCTACACCAGAGGCTCAATGCTTAGGAAAGAATGTTGCTAACTACTCAATAATAGCTCATGAAGGAGATTATACTGGAGAAAGAGCTTACGAAGAAGCATATAACTTAAATACTCCAATGTTATCTCTTCAAGGAGATTTTAAAGCAGAGGATTCTTTAGTTTCAATTAAGGGAGAAAATTTAGTTCTATCAGCCTTTAAGAAAGCTGAAGAGGGAGATTCTATAATAGTAAGAATATTTAACATTTCTGATAAGGAAGAAAACTTCCAAATAAAAGTTAATAGAGATGTTAAAGAAATAAATGAAGTTAACTTAAATGAAGAATTTATAGAAAAATTAGAGGTAAAAGAAAATACTATTAATGGAATTATTTCAAAGAAACAAATAAAAACTTTTGAAATAGTGCTTTAATAAGTAATTAATTAAGAGGATATATCTTTTGATATGTCCTTTTTATTAATTTTAATGTGTCTTTTATTAGAGAACAGTTGTGTTTTAAGAAGTGGGGTGATATACTTTATATATGTATATGATTAAAGCTTAAAACCTTGATTTTATAATATATAGAATATTTAAAAATTATATATAATTATATTAAGTAAATATAATAAAAATATTTTAATTAATCCTTTTATTTTAGTGTTAAAGTATTTTAAAATTTAATTTATAAATGAGGTTTTTTATTGAAAATATTAATTATAGATGGTATTTTAATAAGTAGCAAATAAAAAAAGGTTATTATTTATTTGGATTTTTTATATTTTATAGATGTGAAGAGGTGAATAGTTCCAATGGAAGGAAATTTATTAGTTATAGATAAAAGAGTATTGCCAGAAGTTTTTGAAAAGGTAATAAACGCTAAAAGACTTTTAAAAGAAGGAAAA
>NZ_JARHZJ010000098.1 GCF_029258205.1 Clostridium sp. | reverse complement strand
AGTAGGTGGTCGCCAGGTCTTATGATTTGCTAGCTCAGTCGGTAGAGCACGTGACTTTTAATCACGGTGTCCAGGGTTCGATTCCCTGGCAGATCACCAAAACCTCTCTAATAAGAGAGGTTTTTTTGTATATAAAAATATATTGTAATTAAATAAAGTTTCATATAAATTCGACTAGAGATCAGAATATATTAATATTTAACAGGATTCTAGTCGAATTTATATATTAGTAAAAATAAAAATTTTAAGATATAATTATATGTAATGAATAAAAAGTTTTATATGTTTATTTTACTTTTTTATGAATATGGAATTACTTTAAATAAAAACTAATATAAATTTAGTTAGCAATAATAGTGGTATAGAGGAGAATATTATGATAAAAAAAACAAAAAAAGCATATGAAGTAAAACGAGCTTTCAATAATAATATAGTTTTGGTTGATGATGATGAAAAAGAAAGTATATTATTTGCTAAAGGGCTAGGCTTTAATTACAAAAGAGGTTCAATAATACCTAAGAATACTAATATAGAAAAAATATTTACTATACAAGATGAAAATAATATTGCTAACTTTAGAAGAGTGGTTGGAAGTAATGATGGGAAGTTTATTGCTTTTTGTGAAGAATTAATATTAGAGATTTCAAGAGATTTTAATGAAGAATTAAATGAGATTATACATATAGGATTAATAGATCATATTTCTTTTGCTATTGAGAGAATGAAAAAAGGAGAGATTTTAAGAAATCCTTTTTTAGTGGAAATAGAAACTTTATATTCTAAAGAATTTGATGCTGCGACTAAAATGGTTAAAAAACTTGAGGATTTTACAGGAGTAAGTATAGTTGATGATGAAATTGGATTTATTTCTATGCACATACATTCGGCAAGGACAAAAGGAAAGGTTTCTCATACAATAAAGTTTACTTACATAGCAAATACGGCTGTAGAATATATTGAAGATGCTTTTAATATGGAGGTTGATAGAACTTCATTATCTTATGCTAGATTTATAACTCATTTAAGATTTGCTATTGAAAGACTTATAAATAATACTCCAATAAAGAATGAGTTGCTTTCTATTATAAAACTAAAGTATTCAGAATCATTTAAGGTTGCTGAAGCAATAGGAAAAGCTATAAATGATTACTTTTCTTCAGAGGTTACAGAAGATGAAATAGGCTATTTAACTTTGCACATAGAGAGAATAAGAAAAAATGAATAATAAAAAGCTGACTTTTAAGTCAGCTTTTTATTATTTAACTTTATAAGTTAAAACAATATCACTTCCAGCAGCAACTGTTTCACCTATAACAGGTTTCATGTCTTTTACCATATCAGGATTTGTGATTAATACAGGAGTGTGTAATTTTAATCCTTTTCCTAATATAAAATCTCTGTTTATTTTTAATATTGGAGTACCAGCTTTAACTTGTTGTCCTGGTTCAGTTAATCTCTGGAATCCTTCTCCTTCTAGAGAAACTGTATCTATACCAACATGAACTAATAATTCAATACCATTACTTAAAGTCATAGCAAAAGCATGGTTAGTCTTGAATACTAATGATAATTCTCCATCAGCAGGAGCAACAATAGTATCTCCAGTTACTTCAATAGCAACTCCATCTCCAGCCATTTTTTCAGCGAAAACTTGATCTGGTACTTGTGATAAATCAATAGTTTTTCCAGTTGCAGGAGCAATTAATTTTAAATCTTTTTTAAATAATCCAAACATAATTATTTTCTTAACTTATTATATTAAGTTAAGAAATTCACTTCCTTTCTATATATAAAATCAAATAAAAAAACAGGCATAAGTCTATTACAACTTATGCCTGATTTAACAGTAACATGTTATGATTACATTATATATTCTTTATTTTTATAAGTCAATACTATACTTATACAATATCATTTGAAAATTTGTATTTATATGTAATAAGTTTATGAAGTATGAGAAAGATAATAGTATAGTAATGATAAAAAATATGTTTATTTTGAATTTGACATCACAAAAAAGATATAGTAATATTTAAATGCAAATATTATAGATAGAATTTTAAGGAAATTATTGTAAGCGTGTAACCATATATTTTGGGAATTAGCTGAAGAGAATTACTATGTTCTTTTCAGTTTTTTTTATGTGAAAATATAGGTTTATTGTAAGATATATAAATATGATAACTTTTAATCATTATTTTAATTAAAAGTGAATACCTATATAAGTATTTTATGATTAAAAATATAAATTATAAAATACTTATATAGGTATTCAAAGTAAATAAATAATTTTTAGATTTTATTGTTAGAATACCTTATGTTTTAAAGAAATTAATTCTTTAAAAGCATTATACAAATTCAAACTAAATGAAAAAACTTATAAGGAGGAATGAACAAATGAGTAAAAAAGGTTCAAAAGTTTTAGGGTTTCTTCAAAGAATAGGTAAATCTTTAATGGTTCCTATAGCAGTAATGCCAGCTTTAGGATTATTATTAAGACTTGGAGACAAAGACTTATTAAATATTCCTTGGATTAGTGCTGCTGGTGGAGCTGCCTTTGGAGATAATATGGCAATGCTTTTTGCTGTAGGTATAGGATTTGGCCTTTCAGATGAAAATAATGGAGTTGGAGGATTGGCAGGTCTTTTAGGATTTTTAGTTATGAAAAATGTTGCAACTTCATTTGATCCAAGTATAAATATGGGAGCTTTTGGTGGAGTTGTAGCCGGAGTTGTTGGAGGACTTTTATATAATAAATTTAAAGACATTAAAGTTCCTCAATTTTTAGGATTCTTTGGTGGAAAAAGATTTGTTCCAATAATAACATCAGCAGTGTGTCTTATTTTAGGAGTGTTCTTTGGATATACTTGGCCAACATTCCAAGCTGGATTAGACGGATTTGCTAATATAATGGTAGCAGCAGGTGCTATTGGTGCCGGAATATATGGAATATTAAATAGATTATTAATACCAATTGGATTACATCATGTAATGAATACAGTAATTTGGTTCCAATTAGGAAGCTTTACAGATCAAGTTTCAGGTCAAGTGGCAACTGGAGATATTACAAGATTTTTAGCTGGAGATCCAACAGCTGGGGTTTATACAGCAGGTTTTTATCCAATAATGATGTTTGGTTTACCAGCTGCATGTTTAGCAATGTATGTTTGTGCTAAGAAGAAAAATAAATCAGTTGTTGGTGGTATGTTCTTATCATTAGCATTAACAGCTATAATAACAGGTATTACAGAACCAATAGAATTTGCATTTATGTTTTTATCACCAATACTTTATGTAATACATGCAATTTTAACAGGTGTATCATTAGCAGTAGCATATGCACTTAATGTACATCTGGCATTTAGTTTCTCAGGTGGGTTGATAGACTATATTTTATACTATGGAAAAGGTCAAAATCAATTAATTATATTATTGATGGGAATTGTTGCATTCGTAATTTACTATTTCTTATTTGTATTCTTTATTAAGAAGTTTAATCTTAAAACACCTGGTAGAGAAGATGATTTTGATGATGAAAATGAAGATTTGATAACTAATTCAGAAACAGTATCAAAATTAGGAAACAATCCATATAAGTGTGGTACTCTAGTTGAAAAGGCAGATTGCGTTCTAGAAGCTCTTGGAGGTAAAGAAAATATAGAAGTTTTAGATAACTGTATAACAAGATTAAGATTAACTTTAAAAGATTCTTCTATAATAGATGAAGTTGCTTTAAAAAAAGTTGGAGCTAGTGGAATAATGAAATTAGATGGAAAAAATGTTCAAGTAATTATGGGAACTTTAGCTGATCCTTTAGCTAGTCAAATGAAGAAACTACTTTAAATAATTTAATTTAAATATCAAAATAAAAGCTATAAACCATCTAGTGGTTTATGGCTTTTCATTTATATATTTAACAATAAAAATAAATCATCTATAGTCAATTCAGAATGGGATATTAATATAAGATTATTTAGCAAAAAGTAAGCAAATTTATCTGATGATATAGAAGGATTAATTTCTCCTTTTTTTATATGAATATCAATTAACTTTTCTAAAGTTTCATACATGGGATCTATAATATAGTGATTTTTAGATGTATGATTAGCCATTTCTGAAAATATAAGTCTATAGTTTTTTAAGAAATCATTTATATTATTATAAATAATAATTATTTTTTCTTTAAATGAAATATTTTCTTCTATTATTTGGTTAGATATATTTAAAATATATGTCCAATCATTACATAGTATATCAATAACAAGTTGCTCTTTGTTTTTAAAATAGTTATAAAATGTTCCGGTACCTATATTACATTTCTTAGTTATATTTCTTATATTTAAATTTAAATATCCATTAGATAACAATTGCTTTTTTCCTTCAGTTAATAAATCTTCTTTTACGTTTTTTATAATTTTAGGCATAAGAAAGCCTCCTTTATCAAAGAACTATATAAAAATTATAGTATTTAAGATTATTAAATTCAAATTTAAAGTACTTTAAAGAAGAGGTGAAATTAAAACTAAATAAAAAATTAATATAAATTTTATCAAATTATAGCTATAAATTATTATATTTTGTATATATATATTATTTAAAATTAAATAATAAAAAATAGTTTTTATTGCTTATAAGAATAATATAATGGAATATTATATTATTGATAAGAGTATTTATAGGAATAATAAGTGGAAATACAATTTAAACTTTACCAGGTGTATCAATATAAGAATAAGATAGTATTTTAATGATAAATAAAGAATATTAGATATAATTATGTAAAATAATCATATATAGGATTAGAACAGATTATCTACCGTGGTAAGATAAATATCGTCGCTGAGAGATTCGTAAAGAACTTAACAAAACAAATTAAAAGTTTTGAAAAAGTTGTTGACAAAGTTTCGAAGTGATGATAAACTAAGGAAGTCGCTTGAGGGCGACAAAGAAATGGTCTTTGAAAATTAAACAGAAGATATTAACATAAACCAGCAATTCTTTTATAAGTAAT